>NZ_JAZDCT010000002.1:0-294384 GCF_036324045.1 Pseudomonas carassii
CAATGAATGCGCATAAAAAAATCAAAACAATCATCCCCGACCCCGACCCCGACCCCAGGATCCCAAGAACCCAGAACACCCCCCACCCCATGGTCTAGTCTGAAACCTACCGGTACCGGCCCACCCCAAACCACAAAAGCCGGCCCGGAAACCATTGGAGTCCCTGGGAGGTGCCCCATGAGCCTGCTGCTCGAGCCATACACCCTGCGTCAGCTGACCCTGCCCAACCGCATCGCCGTATCCCCCATGTGCCAGTACTCCGCCGTCGACGGCCTGGCCAATGACTGGCACCTGGTTCACCTGGGCAGCCGCGCGGTCGGTGGCGCGGGCCTTGTGATCACTGAGGCCGTCGCGGTCACCGCCGATGGACGCATCACCGCCGAGGACCTCGGCTTGTGGAGCGACGCCCAGATCAAACCCCTGCAACGCATCACCCGTTTCATCACCGCTCAAGGCGCCGTTCCAGGTATCCAGCTGGCCCATGCCGGGCGCAAGGCCAGCACCCACAGGCCGTGGCTCGGCAAGCAGGGCAGCGTCAAGATCGAGGAGGGCGGCTGGCAACCGGTCGGGCCGTCGAAGATCGCCTTCGACCCGCAGCACACCGCGCCGCGTGAATTGACCAAGGACGAGGTCCAGGACGTGGTCGCCGCGTTCGTCGCCGCGACCGAGCGGGCATTGCAGGCCGGCTTCAAGGTGGTCGAGATCCACGCCGCCCACGGCTACCTGCTGCACCAGTTCCTCTCGCCGTTGAGCAACCAGCGCCGCGATGAATACGGCAGTTGCTTCGAAAACCGCATCCGCCTGACCCTGCAGGTTGTCGAGGCGGTACGCAAGGCCTGGCCGCAGGAGCTGCCGCTGTTCGTGCGGGTGTCGGCCACCGACTGGGTCGAGGATGGCTGGAATCCGGACGAGACCGTCGAACTGGCCCGTCGCCTACGCGCCCTGGGCGTCGACCTGATTGACGTGTCGTCAGGGGGCACCTCGGTCAATGCCGAGATCCCCACCGGCCCCGGCTACCAGACCCGCTTCGCCGAACGGGTACGCAAGGAGTCGGAAATCGCCACCGGCACCGTTGGCATGATCACCGAACCGGCCCAGGCCGAGCATATCCTGCGCACCGGCCAGGCCGATGTGATCTTCCTCGCCCGCGAGCTACTGCGCGACCCGTACTGGCCATTGCATGCCGACGACGACCTGGGTGGCAACAAGGCGACCTGGCCGGCGCAGTATCAGCGGGCCACCAGCCGGGCCAACCCCATCCACGAGTCGGACTTGCGCGACTGACTCAGCCGCTGGCCGCCTGGCTGAGGATGTCGCTGACCCACTGGTTGATGCTCTTCTGCGCCAGCTCGGCCTTGGCCGCCACGCTGGCGTGGAGGGTGGGCTCCAGGCGCAGGCTGAGTTTTCCGGAGTAGGTCTTCTGCGGTTCGCGCCCCAGGCGCTGGCAGGTTTCGAGGTGGTCGTCGACGGCTTCCTCGAACGCCTGGCGCAGTTCGCTGATCGATTCGCCATGGAAGCCGATCACATCGCGGATGCCGGCGACATGGCCAACCAGCAACTGGTCTTCGTCGCTGCATTCGATGCGGGCCGAGTAGCCGCGGTAGTTCATGACATTCATGGGGTAACTCCTGCCTGATGATCATTCGCGGTATCACTCTGTGATACCAGTGCCATGAAGCTCAATAGATCAACGGTAGGGCGCAGCATGGGCAATTCGTGGGAAATGTCGCGCGGTTGTGCGGAAAAACCGCTGTGCCATGGTAACGCTCCCTACTGGAAGCAACTGGCGGAGCCAACAAACCAAGGTGGGCAACATCCGGATGCAAATGCGTTAAGCGTGGCTTCAGCTTGCCGGCCTACTCTGGAGCCCTACCTACTTTGGACGCTTGCGAGGTCTGCCAGATGAACACCCGTGGTCTGCTTGATCAGCTATTGAAAACCGGTCAATCCATGCTGCAGAACCAACAGGGCAAGGGCACCAGCCACAAGGGCTCCGGTAGCCTCGGCAGCCTGCTGTCCGGTGCCGGCGGTGGCGCGTTGGCGGCCGGAGCCATGGGCCTGCTGCTGGGGAACAAGAAGGCGCGCAAGTACGGCGGCAAGGCGCTCACCTACGGCGGATTGGCCGCGCTTGGCGTGCTGGCCTACAAGGCCTATGGCAACTGGCAGGCGCGCCAGGGCGCGGGCAATCACGAGCCGCAGACCCTCGACCGCCTGCCGCCGGCCCAGGCCGAGCAACATAGCCAGGCCGTGCTTCGGGCGCTGGTGGCAGCGGCCAAGTCCGATGGCCATATCGACGAACGCGAGCGGGCGTTGATCGAAGGCGAATTCACCCGCCTGGACAGCGACCGCGAGTTGCAGCACTGGCTGCATGCCGAGCTGAACAAGCCTTTGGACCCGGCCGAGGTCGCCCGCGCCGCGCAGACCCCGGAAATGGCCGCCGAGATGTACCTGGCCAGCGTGATGATGGTCGATCAGGAGAACTTCATGGAGCGCGCCTATCTCGATGAATTGGCCCGCCAGCTGCGCCTCGACCCGAACCTGCGCCAGGAACTGGAGAACCAGGTCAGGCTTGCCGCGAGTCAATGAACCGGCATTTGGCCACCTGAACGGGCACGGACGCCTGAATACCGCTGCATTCAGCCGCAATTGAACGGGAAGCCTGGGCTATACTTCGGCGATTTTTCCCGCTCGTATCGAATTCCTGAGGGCTGAATGTGAAGAACTGGACCTTGCGCCAACGGATCCTGGCAAGTTTCGCCGTGATCATCGCCATCATGCTGCTGATGATCGTGGCCGCCTACTCGCGGCTGGTGGCGATCGAGTCCAGCGAGGAAGCCGTGGGGTCCGACAGCATCCCCGGCGTCTACTACAGCTCGATGATCCGCAGTGCCTGGGTCGACAGCTACGTCACCAGCCAGCAGTTGGTGGGGCTGTCCAACCACCGCGAGATCACCACGGCCGACCTTGAGTTGTTCAAGAGTTTCGACGATCGCCTCAAGAAACATATGGCCAGCTACCAGGCGACTATCCGCGACGCGGCCGACCAGGCGGCCTTCGACGACTTCACCCGTCTGGAGGAGGAGTACGTCAAGCTCGTCGACCAGGTCCTGGAAACCTACCGCCAGAAGAACTACCCCGAAGCCCAGCGCTTGATCATGGATGTGCTCACCCCGGCCTGGAAGGAAGGGCGCCAGCATTTGAACGAGGTGATCGAGCGTAACCGCGAGTCCGCCGACCAGGCCACCAACGACATCGTCAGTGCGGTCAACACCGCCAAGGGCAGCATGATCGTCTCGTTGTTGCTGGCCATCATCGCCGCTGGTGTCTGCGGCCTGCTGCTCATGCGGGCGATCACCGCGCCCATGCAACGCATCGTCCACGGCCTGGACGGCCTGCGCTCCGGCGATCTGAGCATGCGCCTGAACCTGGACCGCAAGGATGAGTTCGGCGCGATCGAGGGGGGCTTCAACGAGATGGCCGAGTCCCTGGCCAACCTGGTGGCCCAGGCCCAGCGCTCGTCGGTGCAGGTGACCACCTCGGTCACCGAGATTGCCGCCACCTCCAAGCAGCAACAGGCCACCGCCACCGAAACCGCCGCCACTACCACCGAGATCGGCGCCACGTCGCGGGAAATCGCCGCCACCTCGCGCGACCTGGTGCGTACCATGACCGAAGTCACCAGCGCCGCCGACCAGGCTTCGAGCCTCGCCGGCTCCGGCCAGCAGGGCCTGGCGCGCATGGAGGAAACCATGCACCAGGTGATGGGCGCCGCCGACCTGGTCAATGCCAAGCTGGCGATCCTCAACGAGAAGGCCAGCAACATCACCCAGATGGTGGTGACCATCGTCAAGGTCGCCGACCAGACCAACCTGCTGTCGCTCAACGCCGCCATCGAAGCGGAGAAGGCCGGCGAATACGGCCGTGGTTTCGCCGTGGTCGCCACCGAGGTGCGGCGCCTGGCCGACCAGACCGCCGTGGCCACCTACGACATCGAGCAGATGGTGCGCGAGATCCAGTCGGCGGTGTCGGCCGGGGTGATGGGCATGGACAAGTTCTCCGAGGAAGTGCGCCGCGGCATGTTCGAGGTGCAGCAGGTCGGCGAGCAACTGAGCCAGATCATCCACCAGGTGCAGGCGCTGGCGCCGCGGGTGCTGATGGTCAACGAAGGCATGCAGGCCCAGGCCACCGGTGCCGAGCAGATCAACCAGGCACTGGCCCAGCTCAGCGATGCCAGCACCCAGACCGTCGAGTCGCTGCGCCAGGCCAGCTTCGCGATCGACGAACTGAGCCAGGTGGCCGCCGGGCTGCGGGGTGGTGTGTCGCGGTTCAAAGTCTGACGACGATGAACGACATGTCCCCCCGCGAGGCGCGCGTCACCACTGAAAAGGGCGTGCTGTACCTGCAGTTTCGCATCGCCGACCAACGTTTCGCCCTGGATGTGCGCGAGGTGATCGAGGTCTTGCCGCATCGTGCGCTCAAGCCCATTGCCCAGGCCCCGGCCTGGGTGGCCGGCGTGCTCGCCCATCGCGGTGCGCTGGTGCCGGTGATCGACCTGTCGGCGCTCAGTTTCGGCTCGCCGGCCCAGTCGCGTAGCAGCACGCGCCTGGTACTGGTGCATTACCGCGCCGATCCACAGCGTCCGCAGTTGCAGCTTGGGCTGATCCTGGAGCAGGCCACCGATACCCTGCGCTGCGCGCCTGACGACTTCCAACCCTACGGGCTGGACAATGCCGAGGCGCGTTACCTCGGACCTGTGCGCCAGGACGCCCGGGGCTTGCTGCAACGCATTGAGTTGGACGACCTTTTGTCGGACGCGGTGCGCGAGTTGCTCTATCCGCTGGAGCCAGGGCAGGTGCAGGCATGACTGAGCAGCGTTTCTTCCGCTTCTTGCAGGAGCGTATCGGCCTGGACGTCGAGTCGGTCGGCGCGGCGATGGTCGAGCGTGCCTTGCGCCAGCGCTGCACACTCGTGCAGGCCGAGAACCTGGACGACTATTGGATACGGTTGCAACAGTCGACCGATGAGCAACAGGCGCTGATCGAGGCGGTCATCGTTCCGGAGACCTGGTTCTTCCGCTATCCCGAATCCTTCACCGCGCTGGCGGGGCTGGCCCACAAGCGTGTGGCTGAGCTGGCTGGTGCCCGGCCGTTGCGGATCCTCAGCCTGCCGTGCTCCACCGGCGAGGAGCCGTATTCGATCGCCATGGCGTTGCTCGACGGCGGGCTGAGCCCCGGGGCATTCCGTATCGACGGCATCGACATCAGCCCCAGCTCGGTGGCCAAGGGCGAGCAAGGGGTCTATGGCCGCAACTCGTTCCGCGGCAGTGAACTGGCCTTCCGCGAGCGGCATTTCACTGCCGTCGATGAGGCCCATCGCCTGGATGAGCGGGTGCGCCAGCAGGTCAGCCTGCAGGTGGGCAACGTGCTCGATCCGGCGCTGCGGGCGCGTGAAGGCTTTTACGATTTTGTGTTCTGTCGCAATCTGCTGATCTATTTCGACGTACCGACCCAGCAGCGGGTGTTCGAGGTGCTCAAGCACCTGACCCATGCCCAGGGCGTGCTGTTCATCGGTCCGGCCGAGGGCAGCCTGCTGGCGCGCCTGGGTATGCGGCCGCTGGGGATCGCCCAGTCGTTCGCTTACGTACGTCAGGATGAAGCGCCGCCGGTCATCATCGCCAAGCCGGCGCCAGTGGCCCGCCCAGCAGTCGTGCCACCCGTGCCACCGCGTATCGTGACGCTGCCGCCGCGAGTCGGCAGGCCGAATGCCGTGCCAGTCGCCAAGGCGATGCCGGCCAAGGATGAGGCGCAGCTGCTGGCCAGCATCGCCCAGCATGCCAATGCCGGCGACAGCGCCCAGGCCAGGGACGGCTGCGAGCGCTATCTGCGCACGTTCGCGCCCAAGGCGCAGGTCTACTACTGGCTGGGGTTGCTCAGCGACACCGAGGGAGATGTCGCGCAAGCCATCACCCATTACCGCAAGGCCCTCTACCTCGAGCCGCAGCACCCGGAGGCGCTGATGCACCTGGCCATGCTGCTGGCCGCGCAGGGTGACGAGGCGGGCGCGCGACGCCTGCAGGAACGTGCCGCCCGGGCTGGCCGGGAGTCTGAACGATGAGCGGCGGATACCACATGCAACTGATCGCCCACGATGACGAGCAGATCGATGACTGCTGGAACCGTATCGGGGTGCATGGCGACAAACAGTGCCCTTTGCTGCCACGGCATGTGCATTGCCGCAATTGCGAGGTCTATGCCGAGGCGGCCACGCGCCTGCTCGACCGCTATGCGCTGATTCAGGATGAACAGCTCGAGACGCCAGTCGTGCAGGAAGAGGCGGTCGGCCGCTCGATGCTGCTGTTCCGCCTGGGCGAGGAGTGGCTGTCGCTGGCCACCGCCTGCCTGGCCGAGATCGCCCCGTTGCAGCCGGTGCACTCGTTGCCTCACCAGCGTTCGCGGGTGCTGCAGGGGGTCGCCAATGTGCGCGGGGCGCTGGTGCCTTGCCTGTCGCTGGCCGACCTGCTGGGCGTGCCGGTCGAGGCGGGCAGCGAGCGCGGGGGGCGGAGCATGCCGCGCATGCTGATCCTGGCGGCCGAAGGCGGGCCGGTGGTGGTGCCGGTGGATGAGATCGACGGGATCCATCGCCTCGACCCGGCGAGCCTGGACAATGGCCGCGATGCGGCGCACTTCACTGCGGCGGTGCTGCAGTGGCGTGGGCGCAGCGTGCGTGTGCTGGATGAACAACACCTGATGTCAGCCGTGAAGCGGAGCCTGTCATGACCCCGGAGCAAATGCGCGATGCGTCGCTGCTCGAGCTGTTCAGCCTGGAGGCCGAGGCCCAGACCCAGGTGCTCAGCGCGGGCTTGATGGCGCTGGAGCGCAACCCCGCGCAACCCGATCAGCTCGAGGCCTGCATGCGTGCGGCGCACTCGCTCAAGGGGGCGGCGCGGATCGTCGGTATCGACGCCGGGGTCAGTGTCGCCCACGTCATGGAAGACTGCCTGGTGGCCGCCCAGGAGGGCCGCCTGCTGCTGCGCCCCGAGCATATCGACGCACTGTTGCAGGGCACCGACCTGCTGATGCGTATCGCCACGCCGGGAGACCAGGACAGCGAGGCCGCCGTGGCGGTGTTCCTGGCGCAGATGGCGGCCTTGCTCGACCCCTCGGCGCCCTTGCTGGCCAACGCGCAGCCGAGCGCAGCGAGCCTGCCGCCAGTCGTCCAGCCCACACTGCCGGAGCCTGAGCCCCTGTCGCCACCTGAACCCGACGTCGAGGCTGAGCCGGTGCCTGCCCGCAAGGCCGGAAAACGCGGTGGTGAGGGCGGCGAGCGGGTGTTGCGGGTCACCGCCGACCGACTGAACAGCCTGCTGGATCTGTCGAGCAAGTCGCTGGTCGAGACCCAGCGCCTGAAACCCTACCTGGCCACCCTGCAGCGTCTGAAGCGTATGCATGGCCAGGGCATGCGGGGGCTTGACGGACTGAAGGCCCAGCTGGAGGAGAGCGGCCAGGGGCCAGAAGTGCTCGAAGCCCTGGCCCAGACCCAGCAGTTGCTGGCCGAAACCCAGCAAATCCTGTTGCAACAGGCGGCTGACCTGGACGAATTCGGCTGGCAGGCCAGCCAGCGCGCGCAGTTGCTCTACGACACGGCTTTGGCCTGTCGCATGCGTCCGTTCGCCGATGTGCTGACCGGACAGAGCCGGATGGTTCGCGACCTCGGCCGCTCGCTGGACAAGCCCGTGCGGTTGCTGATTGAAGGCGAGAAGACTCAGGTTGACCGCGATGTGCTGGAAAAGCTCGAGGCGCCGCTGACGCACCTGCTGCGCAACGCGGTCGATCACGGTATCGAGCTGCCCGAGCAGCGCCTGCTGGCCGGCAAGCCGAGCGAGGGCACGGTGCGCCTGCGCGCCTCGCACCAGGCCGGGCTGCTGATCCTCGAGCTGTCTGATGATGGTGCCGGTATCGATCTTGAGCGCCTGCGCCGCAGCATCGTCGAGCGCGCCCTGTCGCCGGCCGAAACCGTGGCGCAGATGAGCGAGGCCGAGCTGCTGACGTTCCTGTTCCTGCCAGGCTTCAGCCTGCGCGACACGGTCACCGAGGTCTCCGGACGCGGTGTCGGGCTGGACGCGGTGCAGCACATGGTCCGCGAACTGCGTGGCTCCATCGAGCTGACCCAGGTGGCGGGGCAGGGCTGCTGCTTCCACCTGGAAGTGCCGTTGACCCTGTCGGTGGTGCGCAGTCTGGTAGTCGAGGTGGGCGGCGAGGCTTATGCCTTCCCCCTGGCGCATATTGAGCGCACCGTCGAAGTGCCGGCCGAGGCCATTGTGCAGATCGAGGGCCGCCAGCACTTCTGGCACGAAGGGCGACATATCGGCCTGGTGGCCGCCAGCCAGTTGCTCAACCGGCCGGCGGCCCAGGGCGATGAACAAAGCCTGCGGGTGGTGGTGATCCGTGAGCGCGAGCAGCTCTACGGGGTCGCCGTCGAACGATTGATCGGCGAGCGAGTGCTGGTGGTGATGCCGCTGGACCCGCGCCTGGGCAAGGTCCAGGACATTTCCGCCGGGGCCCTGCTCGATGACGGCTCGGTGGTGCTGATCGTCGATGTCGAGGACCTGTTGCGCTCGGTGGACAAGCTGCTCAGCACCGGCCGCCTGGAACGTATCGAACGTGGCGGGCGGGGCGGCAAGGGCGTGGCACGCAAGCGCATCCTGGTGGTAGACGACTCGCTCACCGTACGCGAACTGCAGCGCAAGCTGCTGGGCAACCGCGGCTATGACGTGGCGGTGGCCGTCGATGGCATGGACGGCTGGAACGCCCTGCGCAGTGATGATTTCGACCTGCTGATCACCGACATCGACATGCCGCGCATGGACGGTATCGAGCTGGTCACCTTGGTAAGGCGCGACAACCGCCTGCAATCGCTGCCGGTGATGGTGGTGTCCTACAAGGATCGTGAAGAAGATCGGCGTCGTGGACTGGATGCCGGCGCCGACTATTATTTGGCCAAGGCCAGCTTCCATGATGATGCGTTGCTGGAGGCGGTCGTGGAGCTGATCGGAGGTGCACAGGGATGAGAATCGCCATCGTCAACGACATGCCCATGGCCGTGGAGGCCCTGCGCCGTGCGTTGGCCTTCGAACCCGCGCACCAGGTGATCTGGGTGGCGGGCAATGGCGCTGAGGCGGTGCGCCTGTGCGCCGAGCAGACCCCGGACTTGATCCTCATGGACCTGATCATGCCGGTGATGGACGGTGTCGAGGCCACCCGCCGGATCATGGCCGAGACCCCGTGCGCCATCGTCATCGTCACGGTGGACCGCAAGCAGAACGTGCACCGGGTATTCGAGGCCATGGGCCATGGTGCCCTGGATGTGGTCGATACCCCGGCGCTGGGTGCGGGCGACGCCCGGGAGGCGGCCGCGCCGTTGTTGCGCAAGATCCTCAACATCGGCTGGCTGATCGGCCAGCAGCGTCCCAGCGCCGCCCGCGCGGTGGCCGCGCCGCTGCGCGAGGCTTCGCAGCGCCGAGCCCTGGTGGCCATCGGCTCGTCGGCCGGTGGGCCGGCGGCGTTGGAAGTGCTGCTCAAGGGGTTGCCGCGCAGCTTTCCGGCGGCCATCGTGCTGGTCCAGCATGTCGACCAGGTGTTCGCTGCCGGCATGGCCGAATGGCTCAGCAGCGCGTCCGGCCTGCCGGTGCGTCTGGCCCGTGAGGGTGAGCCACCGCAGCCGGGGCAGGTGCTGCTGGCCGGCACCAACCACCATATCCGCCTGCTGAAGAATGGCGAGCTGGCCTACACTGCCGAGCCCGTCAACGAAATCTACCGGCCCTCGATTGACGTGTTCTTCGAGAGCGTGGCGCGCTACTGGTCAGGCGACGCGGTGGGCGTGCTGCTCACCGGCATGGGGCGCGATGGCGCCCAGGGCCTGAAACTGATGCGCCAGCAGGGTTTCCTGACCATCGCCCAGGACCAGCAGAGCAGCGCGGTGTACGGCATGCCCAAGGCCGCCGCGGCGATTGACGCGGCGGTGGAAATCCGTCCGTTGGAGCGAATCGCCGGGCGACTGATGGAAATCTTTTCGAAATGACGATATGTATTGAAGCGCGCCGCGTGGCCGGCGGTGAATGGGTGACTACGGATGAATGATCTACCGATCGAAGGTTTCACGACCATCAACGAAAGCGCGGCGATGGTCCTGCTGGTCGATGATCAGGCGATGATCGGCGAAGCGGTGCGCCGTGGCCTGGCCCACGAAGAGAACATCGACTTCCATTTCTGCGCCGACCCGCACCAGGCGGTGGCCCAGGCCATGCGCATCAAGCCCACGGTGATCCTCCAGGACCTGATCATGCCGGGTCTCGATGGCCTGACCCTGGTGCGCGAGTACCGCAACAACCCGGCCACCCAGGACATCCCGATCATCGTCCTGTCGACCAAGGAGGACCCGCTGGTCAAGAGCGCGGCTTTCGCCGCTGGGGCCAACGACTACCTGGTGAAGCTGCCGGACACCATCGAGCTGGTGGCGCGTATCCGCTACCACTCGCGCTCCTACCTCACGCTGCTGCAGCGCGACGAGGCCTATCGCGCCCTGCGAGTGAGCCAGCAACAGTTGCTCGATACCAACCTGATGCTGCAGCGGCTGATGAACTCGGACGGTCTCACCGGGCTGTCCAACCGCCGTCACTTCGACGAGTACCTGGAGCTGGAGTGGCGCCGGGCTATCCGTGAGCAGCAGCAATTGTCGTTGCTGATGGTCGATGTCGATTACTTCAAGGCGTTCAACGACAGTTTCGGCCACCTGGCCGGCGACGAGGCCCTGCGCCAGGTGGCCGAGGCCATCCGTGGCTGCTGTTCGCGGCCGACCGACCTGCCGGCGCGCTATGGCGGCGAGGAGTTCGCCCTGGTGCTGCCCAACACTTCACCCGGTGGCGCGCGCCTGGTGGCGGAAAAGCTGCGCCAGACCATCATGGGTCTGAAGATCGCCCATACCGTGCCCGAGGCGGCCTCGCACCTGACCGTGAGCATAGGCCTGGCGACCTTGACGCCGAGTGTCGGCAGTCATTGCCGGCAACTGATTTCGGCGGCGGACAAGGGGTTGTATCTGGCCAAGAACAGCGGGCGTAATCAGGTTGGGATTGCCTGAGCCGGTTCTCGCCAGAAGAGGGGCTGCAGGAGAACGAAGGTGACTAGGCGTCACCTTCGCCAATATCGAGCATCAAAAGCAACACCTTGAAAGCCTGGGCCCGATCAGGTCAAGGCATCACCCCAACAGTCCCATTCCCCGCCTTGGGCTGCCGATAAAGATCCAGCAACACCTGGTCCAGCACCTGCGAAGCCCCCCAGGGTTTGGGGTCATTGAGGATGGCCGCCACTGCCCAGGTGTGTCCGTTACTGTCCCGGCTGAACCCGGCAATCGCCCGCACGGTATTCAGGGTGCCGGTCTTGATATGCCCTTCGCCGGTCATGGCCGTGCGCTTGAGCCGCTTGCGCATGGTGCCGTCCATCCCCACCAGCGGCATCGAGCTGATGAACTCGGCTGCGTACGGGCTCTTCCAGGCCGCCTGCAACAGCGCCGCCATCTCGCGGGTACTGACCCGCTCGGCGCGGGAAAGTCCCGAGCCGTTCTCCATCACCAGGTGCGGTGAAGTGATGCCTTTCTTCGCCATCCATTGACGCACCACACGCTGGGCGGCCCGTGCGTCGTCGCCGTCGGCGTCGGTGCGGAACTGCGCGCCAAGGCTCAGGAACAGCTGCTGGGCCATGGTGTTGTTGCTGTACTTGTTGATGTCGCGGATCACTTCCACCAGGTCCGGCGAGAAGGCGCGGGCCAGCAGGCGGGCGCTCTTGGGCACGTTCTCGATGCGGTCGCGGCCCTGGATGCTGCCACCCAGCTCGTTCCAGATCGCTCGCACGGCGCCGGCCGCGTAGGTCGGGTGGTCCAGCAGCGACAGATAGGTCTGCGAGTTGCAGCCGTCGGCGAGCTGGCCACTGACCGTCACGCTGACGCCGTCCGGTTGGACGACCGGGTTGTAGCGCACCTCGCCGGTGCACTGCTTGCCGGCCACCGCTTTGACCTGGTTGTCGATGCGGATGCTGGCGATCGGCGGCTCGACCGAGACGTTGACCTTGCCGCCATCGTTGCGGGCAACGAATCGCAGGGCCTTGAGGTTGACCAGCAGCGAGTCCGGCTTGACCAGGAACGGTTTGTTTTCGTCGCCGCCGTCGTCATCGAACTGCGGCAGGTTGGGCTGGACGAAGTGGCTGCGGTCCAGGACCAGGTCGCCGGTGATGGTGCGCACGCCGTTGGCGCGCAGGTCGCGCATCAGCAGCCAGAGCTTCTCCATGTTCAGCTTGGGGTCGCCGCCACCCTTGAGGTACAGGTTGCCGTTCAGCACGCCGTTGCTCAGGGTGCCGTCAGTGTAGAACTCGGTTTTCCACTGGAAGGTGGGGCCCAGCAGTTCCAGCGCGGCGTAGGTGGTGACCAGCTTCATGGTCGAGGCCGGGTTGACCGACACGTCGGCGTTGAACACGGTCGCCGTGCCCGGGCCGTCCAGCGGCAGCATGACCAGGGACAGGGCGGAGTCCTGCAGCTTGTTGGTCTTGAGCGCCTGCTGCACCTTCGGTGGCAGGCTGGTGTTGACGGCGGCGGCCTGCACGGACAGCGACAGGGGCAGGAACAGGCCGGCGAGCAGCAGTGGGCGGAGCGTCTTGATCATAAATGGACAAACCCTGCAGGCGAGGGAAAAGACAACGGGGCTGTAGGAAGTGATGGCCCCAGGACAAATGTAGTGCGCATTATGCCCCAAGCAGAACGTGCATGGGCTTCATTCGACGGAAAAGCGCCGTTAGGCGCCGGAAACTGGTAAAGTGCCGCGCGTAATTAATTGAGAGGATTGTTTCATGGCTACCAACCGTTCCCGTCGTCTGCGCAAGAAACTGTGCGTGGACGAATTCCAGGAGCTGGGTTTCGAACTGAACCTGGACTTCAAGGAAGATCTGTCCGATGAAGCCATCGATGCCTTCCTCGACGCCTTCCTGACCGAAGCCATGGATGCCAACGGCCTGGACTACGTCGGCGGCGACGACTTCGGCCTGGTCTGCAAGGCCACCCGTGGTTCGGTCAGCGAAGAACAGCGCGCCGCTGTCGAAGCCTGGCTGAAAGGCCGCAGCGAACTGACCAAGATCGAAGTCAGCCCGCTGTTGGACGCCTGGTACCCGGAAAAGCCGGTCAACCCGGCTTCCTGAACGATGCTGGCGGTACGGCCTGTACCGCCTCATCCGGCCTCGGCCAGGCACTCCCGCTGCCTGGCCAGGGCTTTCTCCACACGGCGCATATGCCGTGCCAGCACCTGGCGGCGCCTTTTCAGTTCAGCCTGAGGCAGGTCCGTCTCTTCCAGTGCCTCGCACGCCTCGATCAATGCCTGCGCATCCAGCATCCGCCCCGCGCTGAGGATCTTGTGTGCCTGTAGCGCCAGTTCGGCGCCTTCACGCCGCGGGTCGATGGCCATCAGGATCTTCAGGTCCTGGCGCAGGCTCAGCAGCAGGGTGTCGAGGATGCGGTCGCGGTCGGCGAGGTTGTCGCCGACGATCGCGGACAGACCCTCCAGGTCGAAGCGCGGTGGTGGGGCCGGGCGGACGTCGTCCTGTCGAGTGATCCGTGCGATGGCTCTCAGGCGTTGCCCCAGCACCTGCAGGCCGATGGGTTTGAGCAGGCAGTCGTCCATGCCGGCGTCCAGGCACTGTTGACGCACCTCAGGCTGGGCATTGGCGGTGTAGCCGAGAATGGTACAGCGTGGCCGCTCATGCAGGCGCTCCTCCAGGCGCACGGTCCTGGCCAGCTGGTAGCCATTCATTTGCGGCATGTTGCAGTCGACGATGAGCACATCGAAACAGCCCTCACGCCACTTGCGCAGCCCTGCCTGTCCATCCTCGGCGCTTTCCTGGCTCAGGCCCAGGTAGTTCAGTTGCTGGGCCATCAACAGAAGGTTGGCCGGGTGGTCGTCGACCACCAGGATGCTCAATTGCTGGTCGGGTTGCAGGATGTCGATGGCGGGGCGCGGCAGGGCCGCGACCGGCTCGACACACTGCAACGGCATCATCAGGCGTACGCGGGTACCGACCCCCTGCAGGCTTTGCAGGGTGAGCTCGCCGCCCATCATCGCGCACAGGTCACGGCTGATGACCAGCCCCAGCCCGGTACCAGCCCGGGCACCGTCGCTGTAGGGGTTGGCCTGCACGAAGGGCGAGAACAGACGTTGCAGGTCCTGCTCGTGTATCCCGATGCCGCTGTCGCGGACCTCCAGATCGAGTGTCGGCAAGGCTGGATCGCCGTCGTCGCGTAGCCTGACAGTGATGCGTACCTGTCCCTGTTCGGTGAACTTGATCGCGTTGCTCACCAGGTTCGACAGCACCTGCTTGAAGCGCAGGGGGTCAAGCATGGCATGACAGCGGGCTTCTCGGGCGATCACCACGTCCAGCACCAGGCCCTTGTGCCGGGCCAGACCATCGAAAACACGCCCGACCGACTCGATCAGGGCCGCCAGGTCGACAGGCTCGGGGGTCAGGGACATTTGCCCGGATTCGATCCGGGCGATATCCAGGATATCGCCGATCAGCCCCAGCAGGTCGCTGGCCGAATGATGGGCGACTTCCAGCGCCGGGCGGTCCGGCTTGCCCTGGTCGGCGCGCTTGAGGGCCAGTTCCAGCATGCCGATGAGTGCGTTCATCGGGGTGCGGATCTCATGGCTGATGGTGGCCAGGAACGTACTTTTGGCGCGGTTGGCGTCATCGGCCTGCTGTTTGGCCAGGCGTAGGTCCTGGACCAGGTTGCGACGCTCGCTGATGTCGATCCAGCCACCGATGATGCCCTGCATTTCGCCCAGGGAGTCGCGGTAGGGCAGGATCCAGTGATAGATCGTCAGGTCGCGATCCTTCAGGCGCAGCGGCCGGTCGAGAATCAGCGGTTTGCCCTGCGCCATCACCCGCTGGTAATCGTCCTGGACCTGGAGCGTGTAGTCGCAGTCGCTGTAAGGCGCGTCTTCCAGGCGCTTGCCCAGGACCTGCTCGAGGCTGGCGCCGACCGCCTGCAGGTAGCTGTCGTTACAGCTTTGCAGGCGTCCCTCGCGATCGCGCACATACATCGGATGGGGCGTGCCGTTGAGCAGGGCGCCCATGAACTCCAACTGGTCGTTGAGCGCCCGTTCGGCCCGTTGGCGCTGCTTGATCTGGCGGCGCAGCCGGGCATTCCATACCAGCGCGAGCACCAGCAGGACGGCAATGACTCCCACCACCTGCAGGATCACCCGACGGTAGCTGCGCCAGTAGGCGTCGTCCCGCAGGCCGTGGTCCCGCCAGCGGCTGTTGATCACCCCCAGTTCCTCCGGCGAAATGCTCAGCAACGCCTTGTCGAGGATCGCGCCCAGCTCGTTGGCGTCGGGGGCGGTCGCCATGGAGAATGTCGCCGGCTCCGTGCCCACGGTGCTGCGGATCACCAGGTTGTTGCTGGTGGCGAGCATGTGGTTGGCATCGATCAGGGTGGCGATCGCCGCATCCACCGCGCCGCTGCCAAGCAGCACCATGGAGTAGTAGGTGCTTTCGGTGGCGACCTGGTGGATCCGTGGGTGGCGTGTCGCGAGCAGGGTGGCCACGGTGCTGTCGCGGGGCACGGCGACGCGCTTGCCCTTGAGTTGCTTGAGGCTGCTGGGCTGGTTGCTGCCGGTGTGGCTGACCAGCACGTAGGCGCTTTCCAGGTAGGGGCGGCTGACCTGCAGCGGGCTGCCCCGACGGGCGTCGGTGGAGAGGCTGGCGATGATGTCGGCGCGGCCGGACTCGAGCTGGTCGATCATGTCGCCATCGCCACTGGCACGGCGGATCTCGAAGCGCAGCCCGGTGCGCAGGCGGATCAGTTCGAGCAGGTCGGCGACGATGCCGCGCAGACGATCATTGCTGTCGAAGAACGTCAGGGGCGCGGCCGTATCGTTGACCACCACGCGCATGATCGGGTGCTCACTCAGCCACTTTTCCTCGCGCGCCGACAACTGCAGCTTGCGGTCGGTCAGCAGGCTGCCGCTGCTGGCGCTCCAGCGCTTGAATATGTCGTTGCGGCTGGCGTTGGGCTGGGCGTCGAGCGCGGCGTCCACCAGGGCCTGGAGGGTGCGCGCGTCCTCGCGCATGGCAAAACTGAACCCAACGGCCTCGTGCTTGCCGAAATTGGCCATGCGCAGGTGCGGCAGGTGCCCCTGGCTGATCAGGTAGTGGGTAGAGATGGTATCGCCGATGAACACGTCCGCCTGCTCGAAGGCCACGGCATTCAAGGCCTGGGTGGACGACTCGAAGGTGAGCAGCTCGGCTTTGGGGTAGTTGGCGTGGATCTCCCCGGGGGGCAGGTAGTGGTACAGCATGCTCAGGCGCATGCCCGCCAGGCCCGTGTCCAGCGCCCGGGTTTCATCCTCGCGGGTCACCAGCACGGGTTGGTCGATGGCGTAGGGGCGTGACAGGGCAAGGCCCTGGGTCAGCGCCTCATAGCCGTTGGCACTGCCCAGCAGATCGATATGGCCACTCTTGAGCGCCGCGACCGCCGCCGGCCGGCTGGGAAAGCGCTGTACCCGCACCGGCAGGCCCAGGGCGCTGCCGATCAGGCCGGCGTAGTCAGCGGTCAGTCCCTGGTACTCGCGCCCGCCGGTAGCGATGTCGAACGGTGGGTAATCGGGGGCCGAGGTGCCCAGCACCAGTTCCCGACGCTCCGCGAGCCAGCTGCGCTGGGCGGGTGTCAGGGTGGGTTGGACGGAGGTCGGCGCCGAACGGCTGAGCAGGGTGTAGGTCCGGCCCGTGTCGACGGTGACGCCGGCACCCTGCAGCGGCGTGCCCACCCCGAGGCAGAGCAGCGATGTAACGATACACCTCCACATCACGACCTCAGACCAGTGCGTTGCGCTTGGCGACGTCGATCAACTCCACCAATGTGCTGGCGCGCAACTTGTGCATCAGGCGCTTCTTGTAGGTGCTGACAGTCTTGTTGCTGAGAAACATGCCCTTGGCAATCTCCTTGTTGCTGCGACCCTGGGCAAAGAGTTGCAAGACCATGAGTTCCCGGTCGTTGACCTGGCGGAACAGTTCCAATTCCTGGTTGCTGCCGGTTGGCGGTGGATTGAGTGCCTGGCTGGGGAAATAGTTGTAACCGGACAGTACGGCCTTGATGGCGCTGAGCAGTTCGCTGAGGTCTTCCTGCTTGCACACGTAGCCGGCTGCGCCGGAGTGCATGCAGCGTACGGCGAACAGGGCCGGTGATTGGGCGGTCAGCACCAGGACTTTCAGTGGAATGGCCATGGCCTGCAGGCGCGAGAGCATTTCCAGGCCGTCCAGCTTGGGGATGCTGATATCGAGAATGACCAGGTCCGGCGGCGTTTCGCGGATCATCTGCATGGCGTCCACGCCGTTATCCGATTCACCGACCACCTTGTATCCCTGGTTTTCCAGCAACATCCGTATCGCCAAACGTATGACGGGATGGTCATCAACAATAAAGACTGAGTGCATATTCAACATTCCATGCTGCGCGTGAAGGCAGCCGGCACATTAGCTCAGTTGAATGTCGGCGGGCAGGGAAGTAACTGCCAAAACAGGGATATAGGAATTTACTTACAGTACAGACGAAACACTGCTACGAATGATGTGGATATTGTCAGGCGTTTGTCAGGGTTTGATCGTTTTTGTGAGTCTTGGCAGTGGCCATGTTTAATCGAAGACAATATTGCGTGGGAAATTTCATGCGTATTAAACGCGAGTGGCAAACAGGCGCCTGCCACCCCGTCATTCCCTTATTTCGGACTGGAGCGCCCGGTCATTTCCAGGGCCATTTCGCTGGCGTAGCTGTCGGTCATCCCGGCGATGAAGTCGATCATGCGCAGGAAGGCGCTGTGCAGCGAACCGTGTGGGTCGGGGGCATTGTTGCCGATCAGGTCCAGCACCCGCCGGCTCTTGAACGACGGGGTGCGCCCGCCATGCTGCTCCAGCGCCGCGCCACAGAAGGTGTTGAGCAGGATCTCCAGGGTCGTGTAGGCGCCGATCTCGTGCAGGGTCTTGCGCTTGTCCTGGAAGATCTTCTTGCGCGCCATGTCCTTGGCCTGCAGCACGCAGCGTTGTGCCGGGCCGTGCATGTGCTCGACCAGGTCGCCTGTGAGCTGGCCGGCTAGCAGGGCCTGTTGCTGTTCGACGAAGGCCTGGGCGGCGGCGTTGGTCAGGTGTTCGATGGCCTTGCCGCGCAGGATCGCCAGCTTGCGCCTACGTGATTCGCCGGGCCCCAGCAGGCGATAGGTTTCCGGTAGATCATCGCCCACCAGGTCCAGCAGCAGTGATTCGACCTCGGCGTATTGCAGCAGGTCCATCTCCAGCCCGTCCTCGAGGTCGATCAGGGCGTAGCAGATGTCGTCGGCGGCCTCCATCAGGTACACCAGGGGATGACGGGCCCAGCGCTGGTGTTCCAGCTGCGGCAGGCCGAGCTTGCCGGCGATCTGCTCGAGCAGCCCCAGTTCGCTCTGGTAGCAGCCAAACTTGTGCTTCTTGTAACCCAGTGCGTCGGCATGGCGTGCTGCCCATGGGTACTTGAGGTAGGCGCCGAGGGTGGCGTAGGTCAGGCGCATGCCGCCGTCGAACTGGTGGTACTCCAGTTGGGTGAGCACGCGAAAGCCCTGGGCGTTGCCCTCGAAGTTGAGGAAGTCGGCACGCTGGTCGTCGCTCATGTCGTCCAACCAGCCGCGCCCGGCGGCCTGCTGGAACCAGTGGCGAATGGCGTCCTCGCCGGAGTGGCCGAACGGCGGGTTGCCGATGTCGTGGGCCAGGCAGGCCGACTGCACGATCATCCCCAAGTCGCTCGGTTCGCACCAGTCTGGCAGTTGCTCGCGCAGGGTCTCGCCGACGCGCATGCCCAGCGAGCGGCCGACGCAGCTGACCTCCAGGGAATGGGTGAGGCGGGTGTGGATATGGTCGTTGCTGGACACCGGGTGCACCTGGGTCTTGCGCCCCAGGCGGCGGAAGGCGCCGGAGAAGATGATGCGGTCGTGGTCCTTGTGGAACGGGCTGCGGCCGAGTTCCTCGGGGCTGTAGAGGGCCTTGCCCAGTCGTTCGCGGGTCAGCAGTGTGTGCCAGTCCAAGGCGTGTTCTCCCATCGTAGAGTCGGGATAGCTTCCTGCGTCCGGCGCGCCCGCGCAAGCGTCGGGCGCGCCTTGGCCTCAGGGGCGGCGGCTGTTGCCGAGGAACAGGCGGATCAGCGGCACCAGGCTGGTGCCCAGGCGTACCAGGCGTACCAGGCGCGTCAGGTTGCCGCTGCGTACGCCCTTGCCGGTGAGAAAACCAAGGGCGACGACGGCGCCGATGCCCCACAGCGAGCCGTGCTTGACCCCCAGGCCCTCGCCGAACGAGCCGCCCATGCCGCGCAGGCGGCGGACCGGTTCGAGCAACTGGCCGGACTCGTGGCGGATTTCCTGACGGTGCATTTCCATGCGCAGGCGCAGCAGTGCCTTGCGCAGCTCACGCGGGTTTCGGGTGTTGGGCAGTTCGGGCAGGCTCATGGCAGCAGGCGCTCCCGATCCTTGGCCAACTCCTCGAGGGTGGCGTTGAACGGCGAGGATTCATCGAACACCGCGGCCTTCAGGCGCAGGCCGCAGTACAGCGCGGCGACTCCGTAGAACACGCACAGGCCGATGATCCCGGCCAGGCGGTAACTGTCCCACAGCAGCACCAGCACCAGGCCCGACAGCGCGGTCAGCAGCAGCAGGGCGAATACCAATGCCAGGCCTGCGAACAACAGCAGGCTGAGGGTGCGGGCCTTCTGCTCCTGCAACTCGATGCCGAACAGCTCGATATGGCTGTGCAGCAGCCCCAAGATGGCCGCGCCCAGGCGCCGACCGGAGGCGCCGGTGCCGATGGCGTCGTTGTCCATGCCGGCTCCTCAGCGCTTGGCCAGCAGGCCGATCAGCAGGCCGACGCCGGCGGCGATGCCGATGGCCTGCCACGGGTTCTCCTGCACGTACTCCTCGGCGCTGCCGAGGGCCGCTTGGCCACGGGCGCGCACCGAGTCCTGGGTCAGTTGCAGGGTTTCGCGGGCCTGCACCAGGCGTTCGTGGATCTGCTCGCGCAGCTCGTCGGCCTGGTCGCCGGCCAGGTTGGCGGTGTCGGCGAGCAGCTTCTCGGTGTCGCGGACCAGGGCCTGGAAGTCAGCCATCAATATTTCCTGTGCAGTCTTTGCCGATTTGCTGGCCATGGATGGGCCTCTCCCTGTGGATGTGTACTGGCTATTTCGAGTGATCGGTGACGCGGAAGGTTCAGCAGGATGTGTTGGTACAGCGCTTGCTAAAAAGCGGTGCGTGTCCGCCGAGGCTTGCGCCGAAACCATGCGCCAGCGCTGCGGATACCGCTAAACCTTAACCCAATCCACGACAAACCCAAGAAAAAACCACGCAGGCGCCGCCCGGCTCACCGAAACGGGGCAGGGGCCTGGCACCGATCCGGTGCATGGATGCCGGTTCTTGAACTGTCCTGGTGCCTTTTTGCAGGTCTGCCACTTCATGGAAAACATGCACAGCGCGATGGACTCCCTGGTCCATGGCTCCAACACCTTGTTCATCCTCATGGGCGCGATCCTGGTCCTGGCCATGCACGCGGGGTTCGCCTTTCTCGAGGTCGGCACGGTGCGCTACAAGAACCAGGTCAACGCCCTGTCGAAGATCCTCAGCGACTTCGCCATCTCGGCCCTGATGTATTTCTTCATCGGCTACTGGGTCGCGTACGGTGTGAGCTTTCTGCAGCCGGCGGCGACGCTGGCCAGTGATCACGGCTATGCGCTGGTCAAGTGCTTCTTCCTGCTGACCTTCGCCGCGGCCATTCCGGCGATCATCTCCGGCGGTATCGCCGAGCGCGCGCGCTTTGCGCCACAACTGTGCGCGACGGCTTTGATCGTGGCGTTTATCTACCCGTTCTTCGAAGGCATTGTGTGGAATGGCAACTTCGGCCTGCAGGCCTGGTTGCAGGCGCGTTTCGGCGCGCCGTTCCATGATTTTGCCGGTTCCGTGGTGGTGCATGCCATGGGCGGCTGGCTGGCGCTGGCGGCGGTGCTGCTGCTCGGTGCGCGCCGTGGCCGCTACCGCGACGGGCGCCTGGTGGCCTTTGCGCCGTCGAGCATTCCGTTCCTGGCGCTGGGCTCATGGATCCTGATCATCGGCTGGTTCGGCTTCAACGTCATGAGCGCGCAGACCCTGCAGGGGGTGAGCGGGCTGGTGGCGATCAACTCGCTGATGGCCATGGTCGGCGGCACGCTGTCGGCCTTGCTGGCAGGGCGCAACGACCCGGGCTTTCTGCACAACGGCCCGTTGGCCGGCCTGGTGGCGGTGTGCGCGGGCTCCGACCTGATGCACCCGGTTGGCGCGCTGGTCACCGGGCTGGTGGCCGGTGCTCTGTTCGTCTGGTGCTTCACCGCCGCGCAGAACCGCTGGAAGATCGACGACGTGCTGGGGGTGTGGCCATTGCACGGCCTGTGCGGTGTGTGGGGCGGCATCGCCTGCGGCGTGTTCGGACAGGCGGCCCTGGGCGGCTTGGGCGGCGTCAGCCTGGTCAGCCAACTGCTGGGGAGCCTGGCGGGCGTGCTGGTGGCGCTGGCCGGCGGTTTTGCCGTATATGGCCTGATCAAGGCGCTGCATGGCCTGCGCCTGAGCCACGAGGAGGAGTTCCAGGGGGCGGACCTGGCCGTGCACCGGATCGGCGCCACCAGCCAGGATTGAGCCAGGTCAGGTGCGCGTTGGCGGGGACGGACCTAGAATGAGCATCCATTCATGCGAATTACGGATGTCTGCATGCTCCCTGAAACCCAGTTGTTCGGCACCGTGGGGTGCCACCTGTGCGAAGTGGCCGAGGCTGTGCTGATGCCATTCGTCGAGCACGGCCTGCTGGTCGAGCTGGTCGATATCGCCGACAGCGAGGCGTTGTTCGAACGCTACGGGCTGAGCATCCCGGTGCTGCGCCGTTGCGACACCGGCGCCGAACTTGGCTGGCCGTTCGATGCCGAACAGGTGGTGGCCTTCCTCGGCTGAGTCGCGCATTGACGAAGAGGTGGCTCGCTCCGTATGCTGTATATAAATACAGTATCCGAGGTGAAGCCATGCTCAATGTCGAGCAACTCAAGTACAGCATCAATCACATGGCTCCCGAGCGTGTGTGCGAGGCCGTGCTGGAATTGCGCCTCGACGGCATCGTCACCGACGAGCGCACGCCGTTCGGCAAGGTGCATTTCAACACCTGCTTCGCCGAGATCGAGGCGCTGTTCCAGCGCGCCGGCTTCCACCGTCCGCTGGACGTGGTGGGCTACCAGGGCCTGAGCTACGCCCTCTACGATCCGGGGCGCTGGGACGCGGTGCAGGTGCTGCGCTGGCTCAAGGCGCGTTGCGAGCCGGCCAGCGAGGCTGGTTGAGGGGCGTGGGGTAGGGGATAATGCCGCTCCCTGCAAAACCGAGCCTGATGATGATCACGCCTTTCGACCCCGCCCGCCAGCAAGCCAGCACCGTATGCCTGCCCCCAGGGTCCTGGACGACCGTGCTCGACTGCCTGTGCGATCATTTCAAGGGCATCGACCGTGAGCAGTGGCTCGACCGCTTCGCCCGGGGCCGGGTGCTGAATGCCGATGGCCAGCCTATTGCGGCGGATACGCTTTATCGGCGGGGCATGCGTTTGCACTATTTCCGTGAAGTGCCCAACGAGAAGGTGATCCCGGTGCAGGAAGAAATCCTGCATGTCGACGAGCATCTGGTGGTGGCAGACAAACCGCACTTCCTGCCTGTCACGCCCACCGGCGAGTACGTCGAGCAGACGCTGTTGCGACGACTGATCCGGCGTCTGGACAACCCGCACCTGGTGCCGCTGCACCGCATTGACCGACACACTGCCGGGCTGGTGCTGTTTTCCGCCAACCCGCAGAGCCGTGGCGCCTATCAGCGCCTGTTCCCTGAGCGGCGCATCGACAAGCACTACCAGGCCATCGCCGCGGCCATGCCGCAGCATGACTACCCGCTGGTGCACCGCAGCCGCCTGGTGCATGGCGAGCCGTTCTTCCGCATGCATGAAGTGGAAGGGGCCGACAACAGTGAAACCCACGCCTGTGTGCTGGAGAAAAACGGCGAGCTGTGGCGCTATGGCCTGTCACCGGTTACCGGCAAGACCCACCAGTTGCGCGTGCACATGGCGGCGTTGGGCGCGGGGATCTGCAACGATCCGTTTTACCCGCAGCTGGTCAACGAGCAGGATGATTACGCACGGCCGCTCAAGCTGCTGGCCCATAGCCTGCGCTTCGAGGATCCGTTGACGGGTGAGGTGCGTTACTTCGAGAGCCGGCTGACGCTCGACTGGTAAAAGCATCGCGGGGCAAGCCCGCTCCCACTGGCCTGGCGCTATGCACAGGACTTGTGGGAGAGGGCTTGCCCCGCGATGACGCCTACCGATTTCAGCGGTTGAAGCGTTCCACCAGCGAGTACTGGGTACCCGCCGTGCTGGTCAGCTCTTCGCTGAGCAGCGCCGAGCGCTGGGCCTGGCCGGAGGTCTGGTCGGCCAAATCGGCGATGGTGCTGATGTTGCGGCTGATCTCCTCGGCCACCGCGCTCTGCTCTTCGGTGGCGGCGGCGATCTGGGTGGCCATGTCGGTGATGTTGGCCACGGCCTCGCTGATGCCCACTAGCGCCTGGTCGGCCTCCATCACCCGCTCGACGCCTTCCTGGGCTTGGCGGTGGCCAGTCTCCATGGTCTGCACCGCATTGTTGGCGGTCTGTTGCAGCTTGGCGATCAGGGTGTGGATCTGCCCGGTGGATTCGGCGGTACGCTGGGCCAGCTGACGGACCTCGTCGGCGACCACGGCAAAGCCACGGCCCATCTCCCCGGCGCGCGCCGCTTCGATGGCGGCGTTGAGCGCCAGCAGGTTGGTCTGGTCGGCAATGCCCTTGATCACATCGACCACGCCGCCGATCTCGTCGCTGTCCTTGGCCAGCTGGGTGACGGTCAGCCCGGTCTCGCCCACGGCGGCGGACAACCGCTCGATGGCGTCACGGGTTTCGCCGGCGATGTTGCGACCCTGGCTGGTCAGGCGATTGGCTTCCTGGGTGGCGTCGGCGGTGCGCTGGACATGGTTGGCCACTTCCTGGGTGGTGGCGGCCATCTGGTTGACGGCGGCGGCGACCTGCTCGGTCTCCACCCGCTGGCGCTCCAGGCCCGACGAGCTCTGGTGGGCGAGGGCGTCGGACTGGCGAGCCTGGTCGCTGAGCTGCTCGGCGCTGTCCTGCAGGCGGGTCAGGCAGGTCTTCATCCGTGCGTCCTGGCTGAGCATGGCCATTTCCAGGCGTGCCTGGACACCGCGGCTGTCGGTGTACATCTGCGCGATCAGCGGGTCGGAGGTGGTCTGTTCGGCCAGGCGCAGCAGGCGCTTGAGGCCGCGCTGCTGCCAGCTCAGGCCGAGCAGGCCGAGCGGCACCGACAGGCCGGCGGCCAGAGCGAAGCCCCAGGAGTGGCCGAGCCAGTTGCCGATCAGGAAGCCGACCTGGCTGACCAGGATGAACGGTAGCCAGTCCTGCAGCACCGGCAGCCACTTGTCGCGTTTCGGGATGGCCGAGCGGCCCTGGTTGATGCGCTGGTATAGCGCTTCGGCGCGGCGGATCTGTTCGGCGGTGGGCTTGACCCGCACCGACTCGTAGCCGACCACCTGGTTGCTGTCGAAGATCGGCGTGACGTAGGCATTGACCCAGTAGTGGTCGCCCGACTTGCAGCGGTTTTTGACGATGCCCATCCACGGCAGGCCTTGCTTGAGGGTCTGCCACATGTGGGCGAACACGGCCGGCGGCACATCGGGGTGGCGCACCAGGTTGTGCGGCGCGCCCATCAGGTCCTCGCGGGAAAAACCGCTGATCTCGATGAAGGCATCGTTGCAGTAGGTGATCACGCCCTTGGCGTTGGTGGTGGAGATCAACCGCTGCTGGGCAGGGAAAGTCCGTTCTCTCTGGGTAATCGGCTGGTTGTTACGCATTGGCTGTTCAATCCGCAAGGCTTTCGACGGGTATCGGCAAGCCTCTGGTTTTATTGAATGAATATTTAACTGGCTTGATCTGGGGCAAGGTGCCATCAGTGCGGCTGAGCTAATGCAGCCCACCTGATCGCAGCCGTTGCCGCCAATATTGCAGTTTTCTTTATAAATGATGACGATCAGGTCTGATCATGACCGATTGTTCAATTAGGGGCCAGCATCGGGTAGCTGAAAGCGGCGAAGTGCGCCAGGTTGACGCAGGTGTGGCACAGCACCGCCGCCGCCAGCCCGCCATGGCGATAGGCCAGACCATACCCCACCCCGGCCAGGGTGGCCAGGTAGAACCATTGCCAGCCACCGGCCAGGTGCGCGAGGCCGAACAACAGCGCGGCCACCAGCAACGCCAGCCCTTCATGCCTGAACAGACGTTGCAGGCCGCCCTGGATATAGCCGCGGAACAGCAGTTCCTCGGTCAGGCTCACCAGCAGCAGGTTGTTCAGCAGCCACAGCCAGGCCTGGTCCGGCCATTTCGGTGCCCAGGCCAGCATGCCCAGGGCCCAGGCGCCACCCAGGCAGGCGAGCAGGGTCAGGGGCAGGGTCAGCGCCAGGCCCGGCAGCAGGCCGCGTGGGCGCAGTATCACCAGCCAGGGGCAGGCCAGCAGCAACCACAGGCCGATCAGGGGCTTGTCCAGGTTGAGGTACAGGGAGAAGGGCACGGCGCCGTCGCTGAGCACGGCCTTGTCGATCACCTTGGCGCTGTGGAAACCGGGTAGCCAGTGCAGGGCCAGGGCGATGGCCAGGACGATGAACAAAAGGTGGCCGAGACTCTGTTGCCAGCGCACCGGACGGCGGGCGAGCAGGGCACTGCACAGCAGCGCGAGCAAGGCGGGCAGGGCAGCGAGACCGAGGCTGCCGTAGGTCAGGGCGATCGCATAGCCGAGGGCGAGCAGGATCAGGGCGATCCAGTGGGGAAGAGGCATGACATTTCCTTAGTGCCGGTGAATCCGAGGAGGGTAGGACTTACCCCATGGCCTTCAGGACACTTGGATGTTTGCGCGTTTGGGCGGGTAACGCGGGGACCGCGTTGCGGTCCATTCGCGACACAAGGCCGCTCCTACAAGAGATCGCGCTCCCCTGTAGGAGCGGCCTTGTGCCGCGAAAGGGCTGCCAGCCAACATGCCGTCTGCTTTACCCCGCGATCAATTGCCGCAGCACATAATGCAGGATGCCGCCGGACTTGAAGTACTCCACCTCATTGAGGGTATCGATCCGGCACAATACCTCGATCTGCTCCTGGCGCCCGTCCTCGCGGGTAATGCGCACCGGCAGGCTCATGCCCGGGCGGATCTGCGCACCGCCAAGGCCCAGCACATCGATGCGTTCCTTGCCGGTCAGCCCGAGGCGCTTGCGGTCGTCGCCGGCCTTGAACTGCAACGGCAGCACGCCCATGCCCACCAGGTTGGAACGGTGGATGCGCTCGAAGCTCTCCGCCAGCACCGCCTTGACCCCCAGCAGGTTGGTGCCCTTGGCCGCCCAGTCGCGGCTGGAGCCGGTGCCGTATTCCTGTCCGGCAATCACCACCAGCGGCGTGCCATCCTGCTGGTAGCGCATGGCGGCATCGTAGATCGACTGTTTCTCGCCAGTGGGTACATACAGGGTGTTGCCGCCTTCCTCGCCACCGAGCATCTCGTTGCGGATGCGGATATTGGCGAAGGTGCCGCGCATCATCACCTCATGGTTGCCGCGCCGTGAACCGTAGGAGTTGAAGTCCCGCGGTTCCACGCCCTTGCCGCGCAGGTAGCGGCCGGCCGGGCTGTCTGCCTTGATGTTGCCGGCCGGGGAAATATGGTCGGTGGTCACCGAGTCGCCGAGCAGGGCAAGGATGCGCGCGCCGTGGATATCGCCGATTTCCGGCAGTGGTCCACTGATGTCGTCGAAGAACGGCGGGTGCTGGATATAGGTGGAATCGTCCTGCCAGACATAGGTGGCCGCCTGGGGCACCTCGATGGCCTGCCACTGGGCGTCGCCGGCGAACACTTCGGCGTATTCCTTGTGGAACATGCGCGTGTCGACATTGCGCACGGCCTCGGCGATCTCCTGCTGGCTTGGCCAGATATCGCGCAGGTACACGGGCTTGCCGTCCTTGCCGGTGCCCAGGGCGTCCTGGGTCAGGTCCAGGCGCACGCTGCCGGCCAGGGCATAGGCCACCACCAGCGGCGGCGAGGCCAGCCAGTTGGTCTTGACCAGCGGGTGCACCCGGCCTTCGAAGTTGCGGTTGCCCGACAGTACCGAAGCCACGGTGAGGTCGGCGCTGCCGATGGCCTTCTCGATCGCCTCGTCCAGGGGGCCGGAGTTGCCGATGCAGGTGGTGCAGCCATAGCCGACCAGGTCGAAACCGAGCTGATCCAGGTAAGGCGTGAGGCCGGCAGCCTTGAAGTAGTCCGTCACCACCTTGGAGCCTGGGGCCAGCGAGCTCTTGACCCAGGGCTTGCGGGTCAGGCCCTTCTCCACGGCTTTTTTCGCCACCAGCCCTGCGGCCATCATCACGCTGGGGTTGGAGGTGTTGGTGCAGGAGGTGATGGCGGCGATCACCACGGCGCCGTCGCGCAAGGTGTGGGTCTGGCCGGCGTGGCTGTAGTCGATCTCGCCGGCCTGGTCGGCATTGCCCACCGCCACCCCGCCGCCGCCTTCGCTTTCCAGGCGGCCGACCTCCTTGGCCAGCGGCTTGGGCTGCAGCTCGATGAAATGGTCGAAGGCCTGGGCGACCTGGCCCAGGGCGACCCGGTCCTGCGGGCGCTTGGGTCCGGCGAGGCTGGCTTCGACGTCGTTCATGTCCAGCGCCAGGGTGTCGCTGAACAGCGGCTCCTGGCCCGGCAGGCGCCACAGGCCCTGGGCTTTGCTGTAAGCCTCGACCAGTTGCACGGCCTCCTCGGGGCGCCCGGACAGGCGCAGGTAGTCCAGGGTCACCTGGTCCACCGGGAAGAAACCGCAGGTGGCACCATATTCGGGGGCCATGTTGGCGATGGTGGCGCGGTCGGCCAGCGGCAGGTCGGCCAGGCCGTCGCCATAGAACTCGACGAACTTGCCCACCACGCCCTTCTTGCGCAGCATCTGCGTCACCGTCAGCACCAGGTCGGTGGCGGTGATGCCCTCGCACAGCTTGCCGGTGAGCTTGAAGCCGATCACCTCGGGGATCAGCATCGACACCGGCTGGCCGAGCATCGCCGCCTCGGCCTCGATGCCGCCGACGCCCCAGCCGAGCACGCCCAGGCCGTTGATCATGGTGGTGTGCGAGTCGGTGCCGACCAGGGTGTCGGGGAAGGCGTAGGTGCGGCCGTCCGCTTCACGGGTCCACACGGTGCGCCCCAGGTACTCGAGGTTGACCTGGTGGCAGATGCCGGTGCCCGGCGGTACCACGCGGAAATTGTCGAAGGCGCTCTGGCCCCAGCGCAGGAACGCGTAGCGCTCGCCATTGCGCTGCATCTCGATGTCGACATTCTGGGCGAAGGCGTTGGGGCTGGCGTAGCGGTCGACCATCACCGAGTGGTCGATCACCAGGTCCACCGGCGACAACGGGTTGATCCGCTGCGGGTCGCCACCGGCCTTGGCCATCGCCGCGCGCATGGCGGCCAGGTCGACCACCGCCGGCACGCCGGTGAAGTCCTGCATCAGCACCCGCGCCGGGCGGTACTGGATCTCGCGGTCGGAGCGCCGCTCCTGCAGCCACTGGGCCAGGGCGCGCAGGTCGTCGCCAGTGACGGTCTTGCCGTCTTCCCAGCGCAGCAGGTTTTCCAGCAGCACTTTCAGCGACATGGGCAGGCGCTGCAGGTCGCCGAGCTGGCGCGCGGCGTCGGGCAGGCTGAAATAGTGGTAGGCACGGTCGGCCACCTGGAGGGTCTTGAGGGTTTTCAGGCTATCGAGCGAGGGCATTTACAACTCCTTGTGCTCCGGTGCCCGGCGATTGCGGGTCGCTCGCCGGTGTCACCGCTCTGGACCGGTCCGCACGGCACGGACCTGGCTGAACAGTCAGGTTAGACCGGTTTGCCTGGCCTGACCCTTTTCTGGACCGATGGGGCGTGTCGTCGGTTCCGATCTTCCTTTATCATTCGCCGCCCTGGCGTCGTCTGCGCCAGTGATGTGGAGTGAGAAATGAATACCCTGTTCATGCATTGCCGGCCCGGCTTCGAGGGCGAGGTCTGCGCCGAAATCAGCGAACATGCCGCCCACCTGGGCGTGGCCGGCTATGCCAAAGGCAAGCCGCAGAGCGCTTGCGCCGAGTTCGTCTGCAGCGAGACGGACGGCGCCGAACGCATGATGCAGACGCTGCGCTTTTCGCAGCTGATCTTCCCGCGCCAGTGGGCCCGCGGCGCCTATGTCGAGCTGCCGGAGACCGACCGCATCAGCGTGCTGCTCGAGCACCTGGCCGGGCTGCCGGTGTGCGGCAGCCTGTGGCTGGAAGTGCTCGACAGCAACGATGGCAAGGAGCTGTCGACCTTCTGCCGCAAGTTCGAGGTGCCGCTGCGCAAGGCCCTGGAAAAGGCCGGGCGGCTGGTGGACGACGCCCGGCGGCCGCGCCTGCTGCTGACCTTCATCAGTGGCCGGCGGGTGTTCCTGGGGCTGGCCGAGGCCGACAATTCGGCGCTCTGGCCGATGGGCATCCCACGCCTGAAGTTCCCCCGCGAGGCCCCCAGCCGCTCGACCCTCAAGCTCGAGGAGGCCTGGCACCAGTTCATCCCCCGCGACCAGTGGGACCAGCGTCTGAACGACGACATGACCGGCGTCGACCTGGGCGCCGCGCCCGGCGGCTGGACCTACCAGCTGGTCAAGCGCGGCATGCTGGTGACCGCCATTGACAACGGGCCGATGGCCGAAAGCCTGATGGACACTGGCCTGGTCACCCACCTGATGGCCGACGGCTTCACCTGGAAGCCCCGCCAGACCGTGGACTGGATGGTCTGCGACATCGTCGAGAAGCCGGCGCGCACCGCCTCGCTGATCGAGACCTGGTTGGGGGAAGGGCTGTGCCGCGAGGCGGTGGTCAACCTGAAGCTGCCGATGAAGCAGCGCCATGCCGAGGTGCGCAAGTTGCTCGAGCGCATCGAGGCCGGGTTCAAGGCGCGCAAGGTGAAGGTGTCGATCGCCTGCAAGCAGCTGTATCACGACCGCGAGGAAGTGACCTGCCACCTGCGCCGGCTGGACCTGAAACCGCGCTGAGGCCATCGCGGGGCTGTGACAGCCCCGCTTCATGCGCCACAATGACGATCATTTTGCGGAGCCCTACATGACCGATTTCACCCACGACGCGATCCTCGACGCCACCGGCCTGAATTGCCCGGAGCCGGTGATGATGCTGCACAAGCACGTGCGCGAGCTGGCCGGCGGCGGCGTGCTCAAGGTGATCGCCACCGACCCGTCGACCCGTCGCGACATTCCCAAGTTCTGCATCTTCCTCGGCCACGAGCTGCTCGGCCAGCAGGAAGAGGCCGGCACCTACCTGTACTGGATCCGCAAGAAGGCCGACTGAGCCGCCTGCGATCGCGCTACACTGCGCTCCCCTGACAGGAGAGCGCCATGCTGATAGTTGCCGACGAGAATATCCCGCTGCTCGATGCCTTCTTCGCCGGTTTCGGCGAGATCCGCCGTTACCCCGGCCGGGCCATCGACGCCGCCTGCGTCAAGGACGCCGACGTCCTGCTGGTGCGCTCGGTGACCCGCGTCGACCGGCAACTGCTCGAAGGCAGCCGGGTGCGCTTTGTCGGCACCTGCACCATCGGCACCGATCACCTCGACCTCGAGTATTTCGCTCAGGCCGGTATCCACTGGAGCAGCGCGCCGGGCTGCAACGCCCGCGGCGTGGTGGACTACGTGCTGGGCAGCCTGCTGACCCTGGCCGAGCTCGAGGGCGTTGACCTGGGCAAGCGGGTCTATGGCGTGGTCGGCGCCGGCGAGGTCGGCGGCCGTCTGGTCCGGGTGCTGCATGGCCTGGGCTGGAAGGTGCTGGTTTGCGACCCGGTGCGCCAGGCCAGCGAGGGCGGCGACTTTGTCGATCTCGAGACGATCCTCGAACAGTGCGACGTGATCAGCCTGCACACGCCGCTGCAACGCGGCGGCGAGCACCCGACCTGGCACCTGCTCGACCAGTCGCGCCTGGCGCGCCTGCGTGCCGGCGCCTGGCTGATCAACGCCAGCCGCGGGCCGGTGGTGGACAACGCGGCCCTGCGCGAGCTGCTGCTGGATCGCGAGGATGTGCACGCGGTGCTCGATGTGTGGGAGGGCGAGCCGCAGGTGGACCTGCAACTGGCCGACCTGTGCACCCTGGCCACGCCGCATATCGCCGGCTACAGCCTGGACGGCAAGCAGCGAGGCACGGCGCAGATCTACCAGGCCTACTGCCGCTGGCGCGGGGCGCCCGAGCAGGTGCGCCTGGCCGACCTGCTGCCGGCGCCAGCGCTGGCGCAGCTTGCGTTCGACGCGGAGGCTGACCCGGCGTGGGCACTGGCCACTTTGTGTCGGGCGGTGTACGACCCGCGCCGTGACGATGCGGATTTCCGTCGTAGTCTTAGCGATGATCCGGCCGAGCAGCGCGCGGCATTCGATCTGTTGCGCAAGCATTACCCGGTCCGTCGCGAGATCGAGGGGCTGGCGGTGCGCGTGGGTGGCGAGTCGGCACAGCTGGCGCAGGTGGTCAGCGCGTTGGGCGCGGCATTGGTCTGAGGGTGAAGACACGGCAAGCGCCTGTCACCTGCACGGCGAACCGTTCCGGGCCGTGCATAATCCCCCCTTAATCGGCAGACTGTGCAATGCCAGCTTCCCCACCCAGGAGACCCCTCATGCACGTTCTGCTTTGCGAGGACGATGACCTGATCGCCAGCGGCATCTGCGCCGGCCTCTCGGCCCAGGGCCTGACCGTGGACCGGGTGGCCAGCGCCTCGCAGGCCCGGCAGATGCTCGGGACCGCGAAGTTCGACGTGATGATCCTCGACCTGGGTTTGCCCGACGAAGACGGCCTCAAGCTGCTGCGCCGCCTGCGCCAGCAGGGCGAGACCCTGCCGGTGCTGGTGCTCACGGCCCGCGACGCGGTCACCGACCGGGTCGACGGCCTGCAGGCCGGCGCCGACGACTACCTGCTCAAGCCCTTCGACCTGCGCGAACTGGCCGCGCGCCTGCACACTCTGCTGCGCCGCGTGGCCGGGCGGGCGGTCAACGTCATCGAGCACGGTCCGCTGCGCTACGACCCGAGCAGTTGCGAGGCGACCCTGGCCGGCCAGGCGGTGGACCTGTCGCGCCGCGAGCAGGCGCTGCTCCAGGCGTTGCTGCAGAACCCGGGGCGCGTGCTGTCCAGCGAACAGCTCAAAGACTGCGTCTACGGTTTCAGCGACGAGGTCGAAAGCAACGCGCTGAACGTGCACATCCACCACCTGCGGCGCAAACTGGGCAACAGCATCGTCGAGACCGTGCGCGGGCTCGGCTACCGCCTGGGGCCGGCCCAGGCGCCGGAAGAGGGCGCGTCATGAGCCTGCGGGTTCGCCTTTCACTGATCCTCGGCAGCGTGTTCATCGTCATCTGGGCGCTGGCGGCGGCGTGGATGCTGCGCGACCTGCGCCAGCAGATGATGTTCTCCCTCGATCAGCGCCTGGTGGCCTCGGCACGCATGGTTGCGGGGCTGATCGACCAGTTGCCGCAACCGCTGACCGCCAAGGGCCAGGATGCGCATTTCTCCGCCGACCAGTTCAGCGTGCCGGATGGCATGGCCTGCCAGGTCAGCTCGCTGCGCGGCGAGATCCTCGCCAGCAACCACAAGCACGATGGCACCATGGATGACGAGCGCAGCGGCTTCCGTGACCAGACCATCGATGGCGCCTCCTGGCGCACCTTCACCTACAACCATGGCGATGTGCGCATCACCACCGCCGACCGTCACCAGGAACGCGAGGCGCTGAACCAGTCGATCTTGCTGGCGGCCTCGGCGCCGGTGCTGATGGCCTTGCTGGGTAGCCTGGGGTTGCTGTGGATCGGCCTGGGCAAGGGGCTCGAGCCACTCAATCGCATGCGTGACGCCTTGCGCAGGCGCCGTGCCGACAGCGTCGAGCCGTTGCAGGTGGCCGGCCTGCCCAGTGAGTTGCAACCACTGCTCGACACCCAGAACCAGCTGTTCCTGCGAATAGCCCAGACCATCGAGCGCGAACGCCGCCTGACTGATGACGCCGCCCACGAACTGCGCAGCCCGCTGACCGCCATCAAGACCCACCTGCAGGTGGCGCGGATGACCGACGGCGCCGTGCGCGAGCAGGCGCTGGAACATGCCGAGCAGGGCGCCGATCGCATGCACCGCACGTTGGAGCAACTGCTGATGCTGGCGCGGGTCGAAGGCAGTCTGTCCTTCGACGATGGCGTGCAGTGCAGCGCCGAGCAGGTTGCCCGCCAGGCCATCGAGGACGCTGGCGGTGGCGACAACCGGCGCATTCACCTGCGCCTGCCGGAAGCGGCGGCCAAGGTCTACCTGAGCATGCCGGCGCCCTTGGCGGTGGCGGCGCTGCGTAACCTGCTGGACAACGCCCTGCGCCATGGCGGCGATGCCGCCGTGGAGCTGGAAGTACAGGCGCAGGACGGGCTGGTGGACTTCCTGGTGCGCGACCATGGCCCGGGGATTGCCCAGGAAGATCTCGAGCATCTGACCGAACGCTTCTGGCGCAACGGCCAGAGCGGAGGTTGCGGGCTGGGGCTGGCGATCGTGCAGGCCATTGTCCAGCGCTGCGCCGGCAGCCTGCGGTTCGACAGCCAGGCCGATGGTTTGCGGGTGTGCCTGCAGGTACCGGCGCGCTCGGGGAGTTGAGTTCGGCGGTGTACCCATTGCGGGGCAAGCCCGCTCCCACGCAGCTTGGTGCATGAGCCCGTGGGAGCGGGCTTGCCCCGCAATGCAGGTCGTACATCCACAACAAATCCCACGACAACCGCTAAATCCGCACCTCGCTGAAGCGTTTTTCAAGCGATAAGAACCCGACACACATCCGGTTACAGGGCGCGTGGCGGGCACATTCGCTTGCTTGCGAGGGATTTTCCGATGTCGACCGCTTCCAGCCTTGCCCAGGTGCTGCCGGCCACCGCGCCGCGCCCCCTGTACGAATTCGAGGATTCGCCCCTGCTGCTGCGCCAGCAGCAGCAGGAATCCAACGCCCGCAGCTACCCGCGGCGCATCCCCCTGGCGCTCAAGCGCGCCCGTGGCCTGTACGTCGAGGACGTCGAGGGCCGCCAGTTCATCGATTGCCTGGCCGGCGCCGGCACTCTGGCCCTGGGACACAACCATCCGGTGGTGATCGACGCGATCCAGCGCGTGCTGGCCGACGAACTGCCGCTGCATACCCTGGACCTGACCACGCCGGTCAAGGACCAGTTCGTCCAGGACCTGTTCGCCCTGCTGCCCGAGGAGCTGCGCCGGGAAGCGAAGATCCAGTTCTGCGGCCCGACCGGTACCGACGCGGTCGAGGCGGCGCTCAAGCTGGTGCGCACGGTCACCGGGCGCAGCACTGTGCTGGCGTTCCAGGGGGCCTACCATGGGATGACCCAGGGCGCATTGAGCCTGATGGGTAGCCTGGGGCCGAAAAAGCCGCTTGGCGCGCTGCTGAACAATGGTGTGCAGTTCCTGCCGTATCCCTATGACTACCGCTGCCCATTCGGCCTCGGTGGCGAGGCGGGCGTGCGCGCCAACCTGCACTACCTGGAAAACCTGCTGTGCGATCCGGAGGCCGGCGTTGCGCTGCCGGCGGCGGTGATCGTCGAGGTGGTGCAGGGCGAGGGTGGCGTGATTCCTGCCGATATCGAGTGGCTGCGCGGGCTGCGTCGTATCACCGAGCAGGCCGGGGTGGCGCTGATCGTCGACGAGATCCAGAGTGGCTTCGCCCGCACCGGCAAGATGTTCGCCTTTGAGCACGCCGGCATCGTGCCCGACGTGGTCACCCTGTCCAAGGCCATTGGTGGCAGCCTGCCGCTGGCGGTGATGGTCTATCGCGACTGGCTCGACCAGTGGTCGCCGGGTGCCCATGCCGGCACCTTCCGTGGCAACCAGATGGCCATGGCCGCCGGCTCCGCGGTGATGAAGTACCTGGTGGAGCACCGCCTGTGCGAGCACGCCGAGGCCATGGGCCAGCGCCTGCGTGGGCATCTGCAACGGTTGCAGCAGGACTATCCGCAGCTCGGCGATATTCGTGGCCGTGGCTTGATGCTGGGCGTGGAACTGGTGGACCCGGCGGGCAAGCGTGACGTCCAGGGCCATCCGCCGGCCTGCCGCAAGCTGGCGCCGAGGGTCCAGCGCGAATGCCTGCGCCGTGGCCTGATCCTCGAACTGGGCGGCCGCCATGGTGCGGTGGTGCGCTTCCTGCCGCCGCTGATCATCAGCGCCGAGCAGGTCGATGAGGTGGCGGCAAGGTTTGCCGAGGCGGTTGCGGCGGCGGTCACGGCTGGCTGAGCCTCCAAGGCCGGACGCAAACCCTGTGTAGGAGCGGCCTTGCCGAGGCGTCGGACCGGCCGGAAAGGGCCGCGAAGCGGCCCCGACGGTCTTTGCATTAACGCTGAAATCCTGGGGCCGCTGCGCGGCCCTTTCGCGGCGCAAGGCCGCTCCTACAGGCGCAGGTCTCAGTCGAACGTACGGCCGGCGCGCCAGTAGCCCATCAGCGTCAGGCTCTCCCTCGGTAATCCGCGGTCCTTGATCAGGTGTCGGCGGATATCCATGACAGTCCCCGATTCTCCGGCGATCCAGGCATGGAAGTCACCGTGCTCGCCGCTGGCCTGCTCCCAAAGGATGCGCTCGTCGATGTCCACGTCCTCCAGCTCGACTGTCGATGCGCCGCGCACCGCCGGCAGGCTGGCCAGCTCGCGCACGGCGTGCTGCATGCCTTGGCCGTGCTCGCTGCGCAGCAGATCGCGCGGCAGCCAGTGCAGGCGGGTGGCCGGACTGTGGCGTAGGTCGAGGCAATCGGCTTCCAGCGGCACTTCGATAAAGGCCTCCACCAGCCGTTCCGGCGCATTCGTGGCCAACTGCTCGAGGATGCCGGCGATGGCCGGCAGGGCGGTTTCGTCGCCGATCAGCAGGATGCGCCGGGCACTGTGCGGCGGCTTCCACTCGTATCCGCCAGGGTCGTCCGCATAGGCCAGGTTGGGCGCGACCATCTGCAGGCGGTCACCCGGGCGGGCATGGGTGGCCCAGGCCGAGGCCGGGCCATTGACACCGTGCAGGACGAAGTCCACGTCCACCTCGAGAGCCTCGCGGCGCAGGGCGCGGATGGTGTAGGTGCGCATCGGTGGCATGTCCTGCGCTGCCAGCTCGCGCCGTGCCTGTTGCCATTGCTCGTGCTTGGGCAGGCATGGCGGTGCTCCTGCGGGCGTCGGAAACAGCAGCTTGACGCGCTGGTCGGGGGCCAGGGTGGTCATCTGCGCCACGTCTTCGCCAGTGAAGACGAAGCGGCTCAGCGACGGGCTCAGGGGTTCGATGGCCTTGAGGTCGAGGTCGAAGACCCGGTAGGGCGTGGCCTTGACCGGTTGGGTCAGGCGATCGTGCAGGGAGGTCATGGGTATGCCTCTGTTGGCGGGAGATACCCATCAGACGAGCGCACCGGGTGGTTAATTAGAAGGCTAAATTTCCCTGGCCCGTCTACGTCCTAGCTTGGATAGAAGTCGCGGCACGCGAAGACGGATTGAGGCGCAATGACAATTTCCCGACGAGGATTCATCGCTGGCCTGGCTGTGGCGGGCGCCACAGGCACGGCGGCCTATTACGCGCACAAGCAACTGACCCACGACCCTGAAGACGATATCGTCACGCCCGGCGAGGCCAGCGTGGAGCTGGCCGATTATGCTGGACAGGTCCTGGCGGACCAGCTGCGCGGCGTCTGGGAGATCCGCTTCGACGGTGCCGAACGAGGACTGGACGGACTGCCTCAACAGGGCGTCGAGATGTTCCTCGATGTTGCCACCAAGGGCCGTGGCCTGCGCGGGTTCGTCGATACCAGCGAGGGGTTGCGCGGTGCCGCGGAGCCTGCCTACCGGGTGCTCGGCGACCTGGTCGGTGCCAGCAGCACCGAGGTGCGTTGGCGTCTGGTCAGCCAGCGCGGCGGGCCGGGTTATGAGTGCGTGGCGAGTCTCGACGAGGTCTGGGCCGAGTTCGCCAATGCCGGCAGCGGCACGTTGAGTGGCCGCGTACAGCGCTTGGATCGACCACTGACCCTGCCTGTGCCCGACAGCCGTTTTGTCGCGATCAAGCGGCTGTTCCCCGAGGCCCGCGAGCGCCTGCCCTATACCTCGCAGATGCGCGACTGGGTGGTCGGTGCCGAGCACCGGCTGTTCCACCAGCTTTGGCATGCCACTCGAGACCAGTGGCACAAGTTGCCGCAAACCAAGCAGAACGCCTTGCGTGGCCTGGGCTGGCAACCTGGACCGCGCGACCGTGAGCGTGATGCCCGTGGCCCGCGCAAGCACCGCAATGGTTCGGGTATCGATTTCCTGTTCATGCACCGGCACATGCTGATGTATGCGCGCACCTTGCAGGACCTGCCTTCCTGGCAGCGCTTCCCGTTGCCACAGCCGAGCGTCGAGTTCGATCGGGCAGGTTTCGCCCGATACTTCGATAACCACGACGGACACTGCGTGCCGCCAGGCTGGCAGGCCCCGGGCGATGACGCCTATGGGCAGTGGGTCGGAGCGATCAAGGCCGGGGAAACCTATTGCAGCAACTTCCAGGTGTGGGAGTCGCAATACCAGGACCCGGTGTACCTGTCGAAACTGAGCCTGGGCGCCTTCGGCTCGGAACTGGAGATGAACCTGCACGACTGGCTGCACATGTGCTGGGCGTCGGTGCCGCGCGATCCCAACAATGGCGCGCCGGTGCCGTTCGCCCGCGACCAGGCGGATTTCGCCGCGCGCTGGTTCGAGCCTGAGAACGACTTCCTCGGCGATCCCTTCTCATCCCATGTTCACCCGGTGTTCTGGGGCTTCCATGGCTGGATCGACGACCGTATCGACGACTGGTTCCGCGCCCATGAGCGCCATCACCCCGGTCAGGTACGTCGCCTCGAAGTCAACGGCGTGCCCTGGTTCGCGCCCGGCCGCTGGGTGGAGGTCGATGATCCCTGGCTGGGCCCGGACACCCATGGCTGCAGCACGCAGCCGGGCATGCGCCCGGGCAAGTCGGTGGAGATGGACGTGGAGACCATGAAGCTGGCCTTGCGCATCACCTTCGGCGACGAGGACAAGCTCGACACCCTGCTGCGCAAGGTGCCGCAACGGCCCTGGTATGCGCGGCACCTGTCGTTGAAGAATATCGTTTCCTGAGGCGCCACGCGCGTCTGTAGGAGCGGGCTTGCCCCGCGAAAGCGTCAGATACTGAAGCAGTGTTGCCTGGTCTGGCGCTTTCGCGGGGCAAGCCCGCTCCTACAGTTTCTGCGGCGCCTGCCAGCCTCCGCCCAGCGCCTTGTACAACGCCACGCTCCCCTGTAGCTGCTGCAGGCGCAGCTGCGCCTGCTGATCCTGGGCCTGGTACAGCGTGCGCTGGGTTTCGAGTACGGTGAGCAGGGTCTCGGCTCCGGCTGCGTAGCGCTGCTGGGCCAGGTCGAAGGCGATGCGCGCCTGATCCACTTCCTGATCCTGCCAGCGGCGCTGGCGCTCCACGCCGGCGATGGCGTTCAGGGCTTTCTCCACATCCGAGAACCCGGCCAGGATGCTGGCGCGGTACAGCTCCAGCAACTCCTGCTGCTCGGCACTGGCCACGTCCCGGGCGGCACTCAGCCGACCGTTGTTGAAGATCGGCGCGGTGAGTCCGGCGGTGAGGGTGTAGTAGGGGCTGTCGAAGATGTTGGGCAGGGTGCGGGCGCCACTGCCCAGGTCCGCCCCCAGTATCAGGCGCGGTAGCATCGCCGCCCGGGCCACCTGGATATTGGCGCTGGCCGCCGCCAGGCGCGCCTCGGCGGCGGCAATGTCCGGGCGGCGGCCGAGCAGTTCGCTGGGCACGCCGCTGCCGATGGCCGGCCACTGCACATTGCCGATGCTATCGCGGTTGGCGGGCAGCGCCTGCACCGGATCGCCCAGCAGCGTGGCCAGGACGATGCGGTTGTCCTGGCGGCGTTGTTCCAGCAACGGCAGTTGGCGCTCCTGGGCGGCCACCAGGCTGCGCTGCTGGGCCAGTTCCAGGCGAGTGGCCGAGCCCGAGCGTTCACGGGTTTCGACCAGGCCCAGCACATCGCGGGCGTTGTCCAGGTTGAGGCGGGCGATGCGCAGTTGCTCATCGAGTGCCAGGTCCTGCAGGTAGCTGTCGGCCACGGCGCTGACCAGGGTCAGCTCCACGGTCTGGCGATCGAAGCGGCTGGCGTCGAGGCTGCGCAGGGCGCTGTCGCGGGTGGCGCGCAGGCCGCCCCAGAAGTCGATCTCGTAGCTGGCGCTCAGGCGGGTGCCGAATGAGGTGCTGGTGCGTTCGCTGCTGCTGGCGTCGAGTTGGTCGTTGCCCTCGCCGCGCAGCAGGCGCTGGCGGCTGCCGTTCAGGCCGAACTGCACCTCGGGCAGCAACGGCGCGCCGGCGATCACGGCGCTGGCCTGGGCCTTGCGCACCCGCGCCGCGGCCGCCGCCAGGTCGTGGCTGTTGAGGCGGGCGCGCTCGACCAGGCGGTCAAGCTCTGCGCTGGCGAAGGCGCGCCACCATTGGCTATCTGGCAGGGACTGGGCCGTGGTCGGCCCCTGCCAGGCAGGTGGCGTGTCGATGTTCGCCGCTGGTGGCGGCGGGCTGCTGCAGGCGGCCAGGCAAAGGCTCAGGGTCAACAGACTGATACGGCTGGGAATCGTCATGAACTATTCGCTGGTAAGGGCCTTGACCGGGTCGAGGCGGGCGGCCTTGCGGGCCGGCATGAAACCGAACACCACGCCGGTGATCACGGCGCAGGCGAAGGCGCCGAGGATGGCGGGCAGGGCGAAGGCCACGGCGATGTCGGCCAGCAACAGACCGCCGCCGATGGCCAGGGCCAGGACGATGCCGGTCACGCCGCCGACCATCGACAGCATCACCGCCTCGGTGAGGAACTGGCGCAGGATGTCGCGTTGGCGCGCGCCGGTGGCCATGCGGATGCCGATCTCGCGGGTGCGTTCGCGCACGGTCATGAGCATGATGTTCATCACGCCGATGCCGCCGACCAGTAGCGAGATCGCGGCGATCGCCCCGAGCATAAGCGACAGGCTGTTCTGGGTGCGGGCCTCGGCCTGGATCAGCGCGGCATCGTTGGTCAGGACGAAGTCGTGCTTGCCCTGGTGGCGCTGCAGCATCAGGCGTTCGATCGCCTGCTCGGTTTCCTTGACCCGGCCTGAGTCCTGGGCGGCGATGGTGACGTATTCCGGATCGCGGCTGCCGAACAGGCGGATGGAGGCGGCGGAGTAGGGCACCACCACGCGCTCGTCGCTGTCCTCGCTGCCGGAGCTGGCGCCCTTGCCCTGGAGCACGCCGATCACCTGGAATGGCACGTTGCCGATCAGCAGGTACTGACCGAGCGGATTGCTTCCCACGCCGAACATCTTCTCGCGCACCTTCTGGCCGATCACGGCCACGGCGGCGGCGTTGGCTTCGTCGGCCTCGCTGTAGAAGCTGCCCTCGACCACCGGCCAGTTGAAGATCTCGGGGAACCCGGTGTTGTTGCCACCAACGTAGAACTGCTCGCCCTTGTTGCCGTGGCGCACCATGAGCTTGTCGCCGATCACCGGCATGACGCGCTTGACCTGCGGCAGTTCGCCGATGGCGTCGACATCGTCGAGGGTGACGATACCGGTCAGTTCCTCGGAGGAGTGCTTGCCGTTGAGGTAGAGGATGTTCGAGCCGAAGGCGGCCATCTGCGCCATGACCTGGCGCTTGCTGCCTTCGCCGACCGCCAGCATGACCACCACCGAGGCCACCCCGATGATGATGCCGAGCAGAGTCAGGGCGGTGCGGAAGCGGTTGATCCACATCACCCGCCAGGCGGCCTGCAGGGATTCGACCAGTTCGCCTTTCCAGGCGCCGCGCTGGGTGGCGCCGAAGTCCAGGCGTTGGCGCAGGTCATCGGCTTGCACCTGTCGGGGTGGAGCATCGACCGAGGACGGGGTGGCCGAATCGCTGACCACCTCGCCATCACGCACCTCGATGATCCGCTGGGCGCGGGCCGCGACCTCGCGGTCATGGGTGATGAGGATGATCACATGGCCCTGGCTGGCCAGCTCGTCGAGCAGGGTCATCACCTCGGCGCCACTGTGGCTGTCGAGGGCACCGGTGGGTTCGTCGGCGAGGATGATATGCCCGCCGTTCATCAGCGCGCGGGCGATCGACACCCGCTGCTGCTGACCGCCGGACAACTGGTGCGGACGGTTGCCGGTGCGGCTGGCCAGGCCCAGGCGCTCGAGCAGGGCGCGGGCGCGGGCATGGCGTTCGGCAGGCGGGGTGCCGGCGTAGATGGCCGGCATCTCGACGTTCTCCTGGGCCGAGCCCGAGGGGATCAGGTGGTAGCCCTGGAACACGAAGCCAAAGGCTTCGCGGCGCAGCCAGGCCAGTTCGTCGCTGTCCAGCTCGGCCACGTCCCGGCCTGCGAAGCGGTAGTTGCCCGAGGTGGGGCGGTCGAGGCAGCCGAGGATGTTCATCAGGGTCGACTTGCCGGAGCCCGAGGCGCCGACGATGGCGACGAACTCGCCGGGGTGGATGCTCAGGCTGATGCCGCGCAGCACCTCGACCCTGGGCGAATCGACACCGCCGTAGACCTTGCGGATGTCGCACAGCTCGATCAGGGGCGTGGCCATCTCAACCCCCACTGGCGGCAGGTAGGCCGATGACCAGGCGCTCGCCTTCGTTCAGGCCCTCGAGGATCTGTACCCGCAAGCGGTCGCTCAAGCCGGTGCGCACCTGGCGCGCTTCGACCTGGCCCTTGCCGTTCAACACCTGGGCCAGGCGCAAGCCCTCCTCGGGGGTCTCGTCCAGCGCGGCCAATGGCACGCTGAGCACCTGGCTGGCCTGGCCGGCGACGAAGAACACCTGGGTGGTCATCTCCGCCATCAGGGCGCCGTCGGGGTTGTCCACGTCCAGCAGCACAGTGTATTGGACCACCTTGGTACCCGTGGTGCCGGCCGTGGTGCTGGCCGGGCTGCCCCCGCCCTGGCTGGATTGGTCCAGGGGCTTGGGCGGCACAGGGAGGATCTGGCGCACGGTGCTGGTCCAGCGCCGCTTGCCGCCGGCCAGGGTATTGAAGTAGGCGGTCATGCCCGGCTTGACCTTGCCGATGTCGGCTTCGGACACCTGGGCCCACACGGTCATTGGCGACAGCTTGGCGATGCGCAGGATCAGCGGTGTCTGCTGCTGGGCGTTGAGGGTCTGGCCCTCGCGGGCGTCCACCGCCACCACGGTGCCGCTCATGGGTGCGTAGATCCGCGTGTAGCCCAGCTCCGCCTCGTCGCTGCGCAGGCTGGCCTGGGCCTGGCGGATCTGCGCCTGGTACATGTCGATGCGCGCCTGGGTCACCTTCAGTTGCGCCGAGGCCGTTTGCAGGTCTTCCTGGCGGCTGGCACCGGCGGCTGCCAGATCTTGCTGGCGCTTGAACTGCTGCTGGGCGAGCAGGTACTGCGCCCGCTGTTCGGCGAGCTGGGCCTTGAGGTTTTCGATCGAGTAGCGCCCGGCATCGAGCTTGGCTTGTTGTGTGGATGGGTCGATCTCCACCAACAGTTGGCCCTGGCGCACTTCGTCACCGGGCTCCACATGCAGCTTGCGGATCTGCCCCGAGGCCTGGGCGCCCACATCGACATAGCGGCGCGGCTGCAGGGTGCCCAAGGCGGTGACGCTGCTTTCGATGTCGGCGCGGATCACCGGCACGGTGCTGACCGGTGCGCCGCCAAGCGGCAGGACCTGCCAGGCCACCAGGCTGCCGAGGCCGGCCAGGCCCAGGGCGCCGATCAGTACTCGGCGGCGGGTATTGGATGTGCGTGTCATGCGGGCTTCCAGCCGGAGGTAGTGGCCGAGTGCCGCGATGGGGCATGCGCTCGGGGGTCCCAGTTAAACGAATGATATCGATGACGATTTAGCGCAGGGAAGGGGAGCTGCGTGTTGCTGCGAATAATTATAATTTGTAAGATCGCACGCTGATATCATCCAGACCTCTGCCCTTGGCTCGCTACGCTTGAGCAGGGTGACGCCAGGTGCCGTCGTGGAACATTACTATCGCGAATTGGTGAGCTTCCTGTCCGCCCGACTCGGCAATCGCCAGTCGGCCGAAGACGTCGCCCACGATGCCTACATCCGGGTGCTGGAGCGCACGGAAGGCGAGCATATCGAACACCCGCGCGCCTTCCTTTATCGCACGGCCATGAACCTCGTGGTCGATCATCACCGTCGGCATCTGGTGCGTCAAGCCGAGCCGCTGGAGGTGCTTGACAGCGACGAGCGCTGGCATACCCCGGCGTTGACCCAGAGCATGCAGCTCGACCAGCGCCTGGCGTTGATGCGCCAGGCGCTGGATGAATTGAGCGGGCCTTGCCGCGACAGCTTTCTGCTGCGCAAGCTCGATGGGCTGTCGCACCAGCAGATCGCCGAGCGCCTGGGGATTTCCCGCAGCCTGGTGGAAAAGCACATCGTCAATGCCATGAAGCATTGTCGCGTGCGCATGCGCCAGTGGGAGTCCTGAGCAAGCTGCCCGAAGATGTGAAAATTCCGTGAGTGGGCGACTTGATTTCTCCCGGGTTCACGACAACTATCAATAAAGACCCCCCGTTCAGGCGTCCCGCCTGACGTTGCCGTTGCCGGCGCAGTATGGTCATGGAGCTACCGTCACCACCCAACTGCCCAGGTCCGGACGATGCCTAACAAATCCATGCGCATCCTCATCGCCGACGAGCATCCCGGCCAGCGCCTGCAGCTGGAGAAGATGCTCAATGGCCTGGGTTATTACCGGATCGCCCCGGTGGAGAGTTTCGACGACCTGCAGCGCCTGGTGCACAGTGCTCTGGAACCTTTCAACCTGCTGGTGGGCAACATCGAGCTGGCCAGCCATGCCGGGGTCGACCTGGCGCGCTTCTGCAGGGTCAGTTCGCAGATCCAGCACGCACTGCTGTACCACTCGCCACACCTTAAAGTGCCTGCCGTACCGCCGAGCGATCGCCACGCCGTCAGTATCAGCCTGCCCCATGCGCCCGACAGCGAGGCGCTGGAGTCCTTCATGGCGATCATCGACATGCCGGTGCTGGTCGGGCAGTTGCCCTTGCCGCCGGGGCTGGCGGCGGCGTCAAGCCATGCCCGGCGGCGTACCAACCTCGCGCAGACGGTGTTCTGCCGCAACCCCTGAACGGTGGGTGGATTTGCTATCCTCTGGCCTTTTGCCTCGTTGCGGAAGCTGCCATGACTGCCATCGATACCACCCGCCCGCCACGGTTCAGCCGTAGCGATCACCGGACCCTGGGGCTGGCCGCGCTGGGTGGCGCCCTGGAAATCTACGATTTCATCATCTTCGTGTTCTTCGCGCTGACCCTCAGTCAGCTGTTCTTCCCGCCTGAAATGCCGGAGTGGCTGCGCCTGCTGCAGAGCTTCGGGATCTTCGTCACCGGCTACCTGGCCAGGCCGCTGGGTGGCATCCTCATGGCCCATTTCGCCGACCACCTGGGGCGCAAGCGGGTGTTCAGCCTGAGCATCCTGATGATGGCGCTGCCCTGCCTGCTGATCGGGGTGATGCCGACCTACGCCGACATCGGCTACGCCGCGCCGCTGATCCTGCTGGCCCTGCGTATCCTGCAGGGGGCGGCGGTCGGCGGCGAGGTGCCCAGCGCCTGGACCTTCGTCGCCGAACATGCGCCCACCGGGCGTCGCGGCTATGCGCTGGGCTTCCTGCAAGCCGGGCTGACGTTCGGCTACCTGCTCGGGGCGCTGACCGCAACCCTGCTGGCGCAGTTGTTCACACCCCAGGAAATCCTCGATTACGCTTGGCGCTATCCCTTTCTGCTCGGCGGCGTGTTCGGCGTGATCGGTGTCTGGCTGCGCCGCTGGCTGAGCGAAACCCCGGTGTTCCTGGCCCTGCGGGCACAACAGGAGCAGCCGGTGACCTTCCCCTTGCGCCGGGTGCTGGGCACTCATCGACGGGCCTTGGTGCCGGCGGCTCTGTTGACCTGTGTGCTGACCTCGGCGGTGGTGGTGCTGGTGGTGATCACTCCGACCGTGATGCAACAACGGTTCGGCATGACGGCGGGGCACACCTTCGCCCTGAGCAGCGTGGGCATCGTCTTCCTCAATATCGGCTGCGTGCTGGCGGGGTTGCTGGTGGATCGTGTCGGCGCCTGGCGGGCGCTGATGCTCTACTGCCTGCTGCTGCCGTTGGGCATCGGCGTCTTGTACGCCGGCCTGGTGGGGCAGTGGGGGCAGCTCTGGGTGGCCTATGCACTGGCTGGTCTGTCCTGTGGCGTGGTGGGGGTGGTGCCGTCGGTGATGGTCGGGCTGTTCCCAGCCGAGATCCGGGTATCGGGCATCTCCTTCACCTACAACGTCGCCTACGCCCTGTGGGCCAGCACCACGCCGCTGGCGCTGATCGCCCTGATGCCCTGGAGCCCATGGGTGTGTGTCGGCTTTTGTCTGGTCATGGGCATGGTCGGATTGCTGACGGCGCTCTATTTTGGACGTCGTGAGTCGTTGGGGTTTACGGCGCAGCCGATGCCGCTCATGTGTGGTGACAAATGAAGCGGTAAAGGCCTCAGGGCAGTGAGGCAGACTTCCGGGTGGGGGTTATAAAAATAACCTATTGGCCTGGAATAACCTTAAAGGTTAATTTCTCATGGGAAAGAGAACGCCGCACTGCCCGCTGGAAAAGGTGCGAATGTTGATGAGCCAGGGCCGGGTCAGGCCCACCCGGACAGCTATCCAGGACTGTGATGCGCTCGGGCTGAGTCCTCGCCAGATGCTTGAAGTCGTTCGAGGCTTGTCTGCACACGATTTCTACAAAAGCATGACGACCTATCACGATCATCGGATTTGGCAGGATGTCTATCGTCCCCGAACCGTCTTTGGCGATCTCTACATCAAGCTGACGGTGGTCGATGACGTGTTGATCGTGTCATTCAAGGAGCGTTGAGATGAAGTGTCCCGTGTGTGGTGGTGCTGAGCTGGTCGCCCAGGCTCAGGACATGCCTTATCGATACAATGGCCAGTCGACGGTGATCCGCGATGTCTTCGGCGATTATTGCCCTGTTTGCGGCGAGGCGGTGCTGAGCATGGCTGAAGCTGAGCGCCTCGGTGATCTGATGCTGGCCTTCAAGCGACAGGTCAATGCCGCCGCTGTCGACCCTGCCTTCATTGCCAGTGTTCGGCGCAAATTCGACCTCGATCAGCGTGAGGCGGGCGAAATCTTTGGCGGCGGGGTCAATGCCTTTTCCCGTTACGAGAACGGCAAGACCCAACCACCGGTGGCACTGATCAAGCTGTTCAAGCTCCTTGACCGTCATCCGGAGCTGTTCGAGGAAGTCAGGACTGCCTGATACGCCCAGGCAGTCAACAGGTCCTACAGGCAGGGTAGGGATAGTGAGCGCCCACAGGTCTGCTCCCCTACAGCGCCTTCGAGGTTGTGCACGTAATTTCGACTGATCGTTGACGGACCCTTCCGTTCATACAGTCAGGAGAAATGTACATGTCCAGTTTCAGCATCACCTGGATGACGCGGGCCGAGCTGCCGGCGTTTCCGCCACAGATGAGCTTTTCGGCTGCCAATCCCGCCAGCACGAAACCGGATGATCAGGCCAGGACCCCGGTCATACGTTGGGGGCGTAGCCTTGCCTGTGTGCTGGAGTCCCGACACCTTCACGATCAGGCGTGGGTGGTGGTCTACGGTGACGGCAAACAACTGACCGGCGTGCACCCGCTGCATGACTTTCGTCATATCAGCCGTATCCAGTTGGCCGCCAACAGCCATGCCGTGCTGTTGACCGACAGTGCGCAGCGCCAGCAGACGGTCGAATTCACCCAGCTGAAGGCACTGGATGGCAGGGGGGGGGCCGGTGATCCCGTGAACGGTCTACCCAGCGGTATCCCGTTCATGCTTACCAATGGCCATGATTACCTGATGGCGGATCAGGAGGGCGTGTGCCTGGCCGTGAACCCGGACCCCAAGGCCGTGCAATGGCTCTACAAGGACGGGCAGCTGGTCAATGTCACCACGGGGCAGGCTCTGGGGCTCGGAATCTGCGGCAAGCCGAACGCAGCCTCGGGAGATCGCTGGCGGCTGTCTTCCAAGGGTGAGCTTCTCTATGGCGACGGCAGCCGTACGTTGTGCGGTGCACCGACTTCGGGTGAGGTCTGGCTGCAGCGACGAAGCGAGGTGCTGCCTTCCGAAGCCTGGCGGGTGCAACTGCCTCAGCTTCCCAGGCGGGGGCAGGTACCGAGCATGGTCATTGACAAGCTGAGTGTGTGCCTCGCTGTCTCTGCCGACTACAGTGCCGGAACGGGCGATACCCTCTCGTTCTCGATCAATGGCAGTGAGCACCGCCAGCCGTTGGCTTGCAACTTCGAGCGTGGGGCGCACTTCAAGGTCGAGGTCGACCTGGCCAAGATGTTTCAGCGCAGCGTGATCTATGCCGATGAACTGCACTCGGTCGAGATCTACCAGGCCAGTGCCGGGGGGTACGGTCCGGCCTGGAAGATGCAGTCGCTGGACCTGAAGGTCAATGGCCAACTGAACAACCGCGTGGTAGGGAGCGACAACCGCTGGATCGAGGCCAGGGACGGCGTGGCATGGCAAGGCCGGGTGAACTGGCTGGACTGGCGCAAGGCCGATGTCTCGGCGCCCCTGGACTTCGCCGGCTACACCTACCCGGTGCAGTTGCAGCAATGGTTGATCGACGTGCTGAAATGGCGCAGCTATCGGCCTGAAACCCTCGATGGCGTCTGTCAACTGATCGGCGAGGAGCGGGGGCAGATACTGGCCTATGAGCTCAAGAGCGGAAGATTGATCTATCTGCGCCCCAATACTGCCCAGGATGCCTACACCTGGGTCTACACCCCGCAAAAAAGCATTCTGGTCAAATTCTGGAACCAGTCCCTGGACCGTACGCGCTATACCCGGCACAGCCAGCTTGGCTGTGGCCAGCCGGTGGTGTGCGCCGGAGAAATGCGGATCGACCGCAAAACCACCAGCAATGCGGTGAGCGACATCCTTGGCCTGGTCAACGATGCCTCCGGACACTACAAGCCCGATGGCGGGCAGTGCCTGGGGCATGTCCTGGAACGGCTCGAACAACTGGGGTTGGACACCACGCGCACCGTGGTTGCGTACAAGGGGTAGTGACCATGAAAAAAGCCCCCGGGCCTCACGGCCAGGGGGCTTTTGCTTGCCGCAAGGGCAGGGCTTACATGTTCGGGTAGTTCGGCCCGCCGGCGCCTTCAGGGGTAACCCAGGTGATGTTCTGGGCCGGATCCTTGATGTCGCAGGTCTTGCAGTGCACGCAGTTCTGCGCGTTGATCTGGAAGCGCTTGTTGCCGTCTTCCTGGGTGACCACTTCGTACACGCCGGCCGGGCAGTAGCGCTGCGCCGGTTCGTCGTACAGCGGCAGGTTGCTGGCGATCGGGATGTTCGGGTCGGTCAGCTTCAGGTGGCAGGGTTGTTCCTCTTCATGGTTGGTGCTGGAGAGGAATACCGAACTGAGCTTGTCGAAACTGAGCTTGCCGTCCGGTTTCGGGTAGTCGATCTTCTGCGAGTCGGCGGCCAGCTTGAGGCAGGCGTAGTCCGGCTTGGTGTCATGCAGGGTGAACGGCAGCTTGCCGCCGAACCAGTTCTGGTCGACGTAGTTGAACGCAGCGCCCAGCAGCGGGCCGAACTTGTGCATGGCCGGGCCGAAGTTACGGCTGGCGAACAGTTCTTCGTACAGCCAGCTGGCCTTGAAGGCGCTGACGTAGCCGTTCAGCTGGTCGCCGCCTTCGCTGCCGGCGATCAGCGCGTCGGCCACGGCTTCGGCGGCGAGCATGCCGGATTTCATCGCGGTGTGGCTGCCCTTGATCTTGGCGAAGTTCAGGGTGCCGAGGTCGCAGCCGATCAGCGCGCCGCCGTTGAACACCATCTTCGGCAGCGAGTTGAAGCCGCCCTTGCAGATGGCGCGGGCGCCGTAGCTGATGCGCTTGCCGCCTTCGAGGTACTGGGCCATCACCGGGTGGTGCTTGAGGCGCTGGAACTCGTCGAACGGCGACAGGTACGGGTTGGCGTAGGACAGGTCGACGATCAGGCCGACTACCACCTGGTTGTTTTCCAGGTGATAGAGGAACGAGCCGCCGGTGTTGTCCTTGCTCATCACGTCCAGCGGCCAGCCGGCGGTGTGCACCACCAGGCCTTGTTCGTGCTTGGCCGGGTCGATTTCCCAGATTTCCTTGAGGCCGATGCCGTAGTGCTGGACGTCGGACGCGTTATCCAGGTCGAAGCGCTTGATCAGCTGCTTGCCGATATGGCCACGGCAACCTTCGGCGAACAGGGTGTACTTGGCGCGCAGTTCCATGCCCGGGGTGTACAGGCCGTCCTTCGGCTGGCCTTCGCGGTCGACACCCAGGTCGCCGGTGACGATGCCGCGGACCACGCCGTTTTCATCGAACAGCGCTTCCTGGGCGGCGAAACCCGGGTAGATCTCGACGCCCAGGTTCTCGGCCTGCTGGGCCAGCCAGCGGCACAGGTTGCCCAGGGAGATGATGTAGTTGCCCTGGTTGTGCATGGTCTTGGGCACGAACAGGTCGGGGACCTTGGTCGAGCTGGCGGCATCCTTGAGCACATAGATGTCGTCGCGCTTCACTTCGGTGTTCAGCGGCGCGCCGAGGTCTTTCCAGTCGGGGAACAGTTCGTTCAGGGCGCGCGGTTCGAACACCGCGCCGGAGAGGATGTGGGCGCCGACTTCGGAGCCTTTCTCGACCACGCAGACGCTGATCTCGCTACCGGCTTCGGCGGCCTTCTGCTTCAGGCGGCAGGCGGCGGACAGGCCCGCCGGGCCTGCGCCGACGATGACCACGTCGAATTCCATGTATTCGCGTTCCACAGGTTCTCTCCTACTCAAGGCTCATCGCGTTGCTTGTCTTTTATGGGTGTTCACGGTCACGTGCGGCGTGCAGAGGCTGTAGCTTCGCAGGTGATGGACTACACCGTTTTGTCTTGGCCGCGCATTATATCTACACCACTTGGCGGGTCCAATACAAACGTTTGTTTGAATTTGCCGGAGGCCCGTAGAATCGCAGGTAGGCGGCTGAAGGCTGGCCAATTTGCCGTATTGACCGGATTGGGTGTTACGGTCAAGATACGAGCGCTTTCGCGTTCGCCGTAGGCTGACCGTCGGGCGCAGGTGCACCCCTAAAGACCAGGCGTGGAGCAGGGTTTACAGGCTGAATCAGGTTTTGTAGTGGAGTCTACACGCCACGACAGAAAATGACCCGTGGGTTTTACCCGCAAGGGTCGAAACAGGACTGATCGGTCAACTGAACTTTGTCGGCGTCGGAACGTTTTTAGAGGTGCCCTTGTACCCACGCGCATTCGCCGGGCAGTCCCCAGGCGATCTTCTTTTCACCGGAGAGTAACGAGGAATCCATGAAGGTTCTTGTAGCTGTCAAACGAGTGGTCGACTACAACGTCAAGGTTCGCGTCAAGGCGGACAACTCCGGCGTCGACCTTGCAAACGTCAAGATGTCCATGAACCCCTTCTGCGAAATCGCCGTGGAAGAAGCCGTCCGCCTGAAAGAGAAGGGCGTGGCGAGCGAAATCGTCGTCGTCTCCATCGGCCCGACCGCGGCCCAGGAGCAACTGCGTACCGCCCTGGCCCTGGGCGCCGACCGCGCCATCCTGGTCGAGGCCGCTGACGAACTGAACTCCCTGGCCGTGGCCAAGGCGCTGAAAGCCGTTGTCGACAAGGAGCAGCCGCAACTGGTGATCCTCGGCAAGCAGGCCATCGACAGCGACAACAACCAGACCGGCCAGATGCTCGCCGCGCTGACCGGTTTCGCCCAGGGCACCTTCGCCTCCAAGGTCGAAGTCGCCGGCGACAAGGTCAACGTCACCCGTGAAATCGATGGCGGCCTGCAGACCGTCGCGCTGAACCTGCCAGCCATCGTCACCACCGACCTGCGCCTGAACGAGCCGCGCTACGCGTCGCTGCCGAACATCATGAAGGCCAAGAAGAAGCCGCTGGAGACCATCACTCCAGACGCGCTGGGCGTGTCCATCGCCTCCACCAACAAGACCCTCAAGGTCGAAGCGCCTGCCGCCCGCAGCGCCGGTATCAAGGTCAAGTCGGTGGCCGAACTGGTCGAGAAGCTGAAGAACGAAGCGAAGGTAATCTAAATGACTATCCTGGTTGTCGCTGAACACGAGAACGGTGCCGTAGCCCCGGCCACCCTGAACACTGTCGCCGCCGCCGCCAAGATCGGTGGTGATATCCACGTGCTGGTCGCTGGCCAGAACGTCGGTGGCGTCGCCGAGTCCGCCGCCAAGATCGCTGGCGTGGCCAAGGTGCTGGTCGCTGATAACGCCGCCTACGCCCACGCCCTGCCGGAAAACGTTGCGCCGCTGCTGGTCGAGCTGGCCAAGGGTTACAGCCACGTGCTGGCCCCGGCCACCACCAATGGCAAGAACATCCTGCCGCGCGTTGCCGCGCTGCTGGACGTCGACCAGATCTCCGAGATCATCGCGGTTGAATCCGCCGACACCTTCAAGCGTCCGATCTACGCCGGCAACGCCATTGCCACCGTGCAATCGAGCGCCGCGGTCAAGGTCATCACCGTGCGTACCACCGGCTTCGACGCCGTGGCCGCCGAAGGTGGTTCGGCCGCTGTCGAAGCGGTCGCTGCCGCCCATGACGCCGGCAAGTCGGCCTTCGTTGGCGAAGAGCTGGCCAAGTCCGACCGTCCTGAACTGACCGCCGCCAAGATCGTCGTTTCCGGTGGTCGCGGCATGGGCAACGGTGACAACTTCAAGCACCTGTACGCCCTGGCCGACAAGCTCGGCGCCGCCGTTGGTGCCTCGCGCGCTGCGGTCGACGCAGGCTTCGTGCCGAACGACATGCAGGTCGGTCAGACCGGCAAGATCGTCGCCCCACAGCTGTACATCGCCGTCGGTATCTCCGGCGCTATCCAGCACCTGGCCGGCATGAAGGACTCGAAAGTGATCGTCGCGATCAACAAGGACGAAGAAGCGCCGATCTTCCAGGTCGCCGACTACGGCCTGGTTGCCGACCTGTTCGAAGCGGTTCCGGAGCTGGAAAAGCTGGTCTGATCCGCCTGCTTCACTTATAAAGAACCCGGCCCGCCCTTGGCGGTCCGGGTTTTTTCATGGATTTTTTCAGGGGCGGGGAGAGGTTGCATGGCGTTTCGCTGGAGCAAGGGAGGGCTGGCCTGCGCGCTGGCGCTGCTGTCGACGCAGGCCTTGGCGGTGGGCAAGTGCGAGCGCCTGGTGGCCACCGGCAGCCCGGATGCGCCGCCGTACTCCTGGCAGGACCCGCAGGACCCGAAACACCTGATCGGCGCCAATGTCGACCTGCTGCGCCAGGTGGCGGCCGAGCTTGGGGTGAAGGTCGAGGTGCTGCATGCGGGCAAGCGCGAGCAGGCCCTGGAGGAGGTGCGCAGCGGGCGCATGGACTTGCTGCTCGACACGCCGATGCAGGTCACCCAGCTGACCAGCCTGGATTACATCCATCCGGCCCTGCAACTCAATGAATACCTGGTCTGGACCCGCCATGACGCCACGCTGGTATTCGAGGGGCCGGCAGACCTCGCCCAGTACCGCGGCGCGCTCTCCGAGAAGGCCCGCCTGACCCCGGCCTTTGACGCCTTCGCCAAGGCCCAGCTCAAGCTGGAATCGGCGCAGAACCTGACGCAGGCCTTTCAGAAGCTGGTGCTTGGCCAGGTCGATTACGTATTGGCCGGACGCTACTCGGGCATGGCCATGGCGCAGAGTCTGGGCGTGGGCAGCGACCTCATCGCCCGGGGCTTGCCGGTGGATCGCCCGGGCTTGTACCTGACGGTCTCGCACAACTCGGCCTGCAACGACAGCTGGTTGCGCGGACAACTGGCGAAAAAACTGACAGAATTGCCGATCTCCGGGGCGAGCGAGGCTGTGCTGCAGCGCAATGTCGAGCGTTGGAAGGCGCAGATGCAGGCGTCGCAGGGTGCCCCCAAACAGTAGGAAGCGTGAGTGAGAATCCAACCCTTGATGCTCGCCCTGGCCGTGCTCGGCCTGGCCGGCTGTGCCAATGACCCGGCACCCAATGAACAGCTGCGCCTGTCGGAACAGGCGCTGGAGCAGGCCAAGGCGGTCGGCGCCAATGAGCAGGTGCCGGAGTTCAAGTTGGCCGAAGACAAGCTGGCCCGGGCCAAGAGCAACATGCTCGGCGAAAGCCATCGCGATGCGCGCATGCGCGCCGAACAGGCCGAACTCGATGCGCGCCTGGCCGAGGCGCGGGTGCTGAACCAGAAAAGCGAGGAGCAGTTGCAGGCGATGCAGTCGCGGATCAAGCGTCTGCGCAAGCAGCTGGAGGTGCAGCCATGAAGCGCCTCAAACCCATGGTGGCCCTGGCCTTGTTGGCCCTGGTCGGTTTGCAGGGTTGCGCCAGCCAGCGCAGCGAGTCGGCGCTGGACGATGCCAGCGCCGCGTTCCAGAAGGTCAAGGACGATTCCGACGTGCTGCGCAGCGCGCCTCGCGATGTGATCCGTGCCGGTGAGTCGCTGGCCCGTGCCGAGCGTCTGGCAGGTTATGTCGGCACCGGCAGCGATGTCCGTCATTACGCCTACCTGAGCCAGCGCTACAGCGAGATTGCCAGCGAGCATGCCAAGCTGGCATTGAACCAGGAACGCCTGGCCAAGCTCGACCTGGAGCGTCAGCGTCTGCAACTGGCGTTGCGCGAGGCCAAGCTGGCCAGCGTCCAGCAGCAGGGCAAGTTCGTCGAGGCGCAGATTGTCGCGCTGGCGTCGGAGCAGACCGACCGTGGGCTGGTGATGACCCTGGGTGATGTGCTGTTCGACACGGGTCAGGCCGACCTGAAGAACTCGGCCAGCCGTACCGTGCTCAAGCTGGTGCAGTTCCTTCAGCTCAACCCACGGCGGGTGGTGCGGATCGAGGGCTACACCGATAGTACCGGCGCGGCGGAAGAGAACCTGAAACTGTCCCGTGACCGTGCTCAGTCGGTGGCCGATATGCTGGTCGATCTGGGGGTGGACGAGAAGCGTATCCAGGTCGAGGGTTACGGCGACCAGTACCCGGTGGAGGCCAATGCCTCGGAGCGGGGCCGGGCGCAGAATCGTCGGGTCGAGATCGTCTTCTCCGATGACAAGGGCAAACTCGCGCCGGCGCGCTAATTTCTGCTCTTCAGTCACGGATGAGCCCGCTCCCGCAGGTATTCATATACCTGTTGGAGTGGGCTCAGTCGCGACTGGGGCCTTGCAGTCAATGTATTGGCAACGCTCTAACAACTAGCTCCGTATTTATTGATCTTGATCTTGCTTCTAGGCGCGCGATAGTCCAGGCGCCGCCAATTGCGACTTCAGGAGGCCGAGCGGAGTTCTTGCGTAGGGAGGTGACGGCCATGGATGGCCGTCAAGCGCTGCGCCCCAGGATGGGGCGTTCAGCGCGGTCCTCCCGGGAGCGAACAAAGGCGTGAGGGAATCCCGCCACGAGCGGGACGGATGAACGGAGCGGAACGGTTTTGCCTACCTTTCCCAAGAGAAAAGTAGGTCGCCGTAAGGGCGGAAAGGTGACTAAATGTCGATATCTTCTACGAATGCGCATACAAAAACCAAAACAATCACCAAAGAGCCAGAGCCAGAGCCTCTAACCATACATCCACCTCATCAACGAATGCCGCCCACTGATCCCAAGCTTGATCGCCGCCCTACGCAGGTAGCTCTCCACCGTATTGACCTTGAGCCGCAGATGCTCGGCCTGCTGCGGCGCCGTACGCCCGGCCAAAAAACCCTCGCATACTTGCATCTCCCGCTCCGACAAGCTGATCCCCGTTTGACGCAGCCGCTCGAGAAACCGCTGTTCAAGGCTGTCGACATCAACCGCTTCAGGCGCGACCGGCTGCAGGGCATTGATGTGCTTCTCCAGCATCGGCAACAGCAATGGCGAAATGTCTTCGAGCCGACTGCGCTCGGTCGCTGAAAAGCCAACCCGCGGATCAGCCCGCAACACCGTGATCTCGTAGCGGTAACCATCCTTGCGCCGAGCCAGATGCAGGCGAGCAGGGGCGTCGAAGTCCTCGCCCGAATCACCGGTACTGAACACCGTCTCGCTGATCAGCGTCGCATCGGAACGGCTGGCACAGACCGGATCGCGCAGCTGGCGAATATGCGTGGCGTCGATGGTCAGGTGGGTCTGGATCAGGTCGTGCAGATGCCGGGGGAAATGGCGGCTGCCGGTACTGGCAATGACTTTGCCGATCTGCGGAAAGAGCAGGTGCGAATTCATCGTGTCATCCATGATAGGCGGTGGTACGAAGGCCCGCGCACGCCAGTGACCAGCGTCCTTGACTGCTGGCGGGGCCGTTGGAGCTGCTTGCTATCCTAGTACAACGATTGAGTGACGGTTAAATGAAGCAGGAATAATGGCATAACAATGTCATCGATGCGTCAGGCTCCGCCTCGTCGTGCAGTCGGGTATGATGCCGATCCTTTCCAATCACGAGGCCCGCCCCATGTCCCTGAGCGCTGAGCAGATCGTCGAATTCCGCCATTTCGCCGAACAGCTGGCCGATGCCGCCGCCACGGCGATCCAGCCGTACTTCCGCGCCAGCCTGGATGTCGAGGACAAGGGCGGACGCCTGTACGATCCGGTGACCGTCGCCGACAAGGCCGCCGAGGAGGCCATGCGCCAGCTGATCCAGTCCCGTTATCCGGAGCATGGCATCCTGGGTGAGGAGCAGGGCGCGGCACAGGGCAGTAGCCCGTTGACCTGGGTGCTCGACCCCATCGACGGCACCCGCGCCTTCATCACCGGCCTGCCCTTGTGGGGCACCCTTATCGCCCTCAACGACGGCGAGCGCCCGGTGGTCGGCGTTATGAACCAGCCGTTCACCGGTGAGCGCTTCATCGGCACTCCACAAGGCGCCTGGCGTGGCGATACGCAACTCAAGACCCGCGGCTGCGCCGACCTGGCCTCGGCCACGCTGATGTGCACCACCCCTGACATGTTCGACACCCCGGCACGCAAGGCGGCCTTCGAGGTGGTCGCCGGCAAGGCGCGGCTGATGCGCTACGGCGGTGACTGTTACGCCTACTGCATGCTGGCTTCGGGGTTCGTCGATGTGATCGTCGAGGCAAGCCTGCAGCCGTATGACGTCCAGGCGCTGATGCCGATCATCGAAGGGGCGGGCGGGGTTATCACCGCCTGGGATGGCAGCTCGGCCCAGGACGGCGGCTGCGTGGTGGCCTGCGGCGATCCGGCGCTGCACGCGCAGGTGGTGGAGATGCTGCGTCACGCCATGTAAGGCTGCACGGCAGCAGTCGGCCTGGCCATCGCACTTTTTCGCATTTGTGCGTTCTATGCATGGCCAGGCCCCGCCGATCCCCGGCAGGGCCGACGACTCCCACTGGTGCCGATGGCCGTACGACGACTCACTCAGTTTCCCCGCCGCCTGCTGTTGGCCGGCACCCTGACGTGCCTGGCCGCCTGCACCCAGCAACAGGGGCGCGACATGCTCACCCAGTTCGGCAACGGCAAGCCGGACGAGCTGTTTCAGACCAGTGTCGACCGCATGGCAACCCTGGCCATGCGCGACAACCTGCAAAGCCTCTACCTGCTGATGAACAAGCTGTACCTGCGCAACCCCAGCCAGTGGAAGCAGTCCGGCTACCTCGACGCCACCACGGCGGCGCGACAGATCCGCATCGCCATCGAGCAGCGCCAGCCCTTGGCGCAACTGGGTGAGCGCCGTGACCTGGCGGCCCTGAGCTACGCCCTGAGCCCGGAGTTTCGCGGCGATCGGGTCGGCGCGTTCATCTACGCCATTGGCAGCATGCTGGTCACCGCCCATGGCGGGCGCACCGAGTTCTACATGACCGACACCCTCGATCCGTTGTTCATCAACAACGCCGCCCGCAACATCGAGAAGGCCACCTGGATGCTCAGCCAGCGCCAGGATGCCAACGGCGTGCTGCTGCTGTTCTCCAACGAGATCACCGAGCAGGGCAGCAACCTGAGCTTCGCCGTTGAGTTCGGCAAGGTCGTCGCCCGCCTTGACTTGCTGGCGCAAATGCTCGATGAGCGCTATCGGAGGATCGGTCTGAACTATGCGCAGAGCCTGCTGCTGATGAATTTCCTGCCGGTGCAATGAGCCGTGTTCGCTGATCGCACAAACTGATCCGCGCACTGTCCGCTGTCCGCACGGCGTTTGTCGCCTGCGCATTGCCCAGGCCCTGGGTTTTTGCTTAGTGTGAGCCTTGCCAGCCGACCGTCACCTGCCCCGACACCCCCCGTGCGGCTGGATAGAATGACCGTGAACGACCACCTGCGCATCCTCCCGGATGGCAGCGGGCGGCGCCCATAACAATAACGATGGCGAGTGCCTTGCCCATGGAAAGCCGCCTGCTGAGCGAGCAAAGCTGCGTGTTCCACCACGCCGATCCCTATGCCGTGTCCGACTACGTGAACCGGCATGTGGGCCAGCACCATATCGGCCTGTCCCGCACCACCCACCCACAGGCCAGCCTCAGTCACCGCAAGTTCGCCGAGCTGGACCTGTGCCGCATCAGCTACGGCGGCAGCGTGCGGGTCACCTCGCCGGCGCTGGAAACCATCTACCACCTGCAGGTGCTGCTCAACGGCAACTGCCTGTGGCGCGGGCATCAGCGTGAACACCACCTGGTGCCGGGCGAGTTGTTGCTGATCAACCCGGACGACCCGGTGGACCTGACCTATTCCGAGGATTGCGAGAAGTTCATCCTCAAGGTGCCGGTGCGCCTGCTCGACAGCATTTGCGATGAGCAGCGCTGGCAAAGGCCCAGCGGCGGCGTGCGCTTTCTGCGCAACCACTACCGGCTGGAGGAGCTGGACGGCTTTCTCAATCTTTTGGGCATGATCTGCAACGAAGCCGAAGTGAGCAGCTCGCTGCCGCGAGTGCAGGGGCACTACAGCCAGATCATCGCCAGCAAGTTGCTGACACTGATGAGCACCAACGTGCGCATGGAGACGCTGGGAGGGGCGGGCGCGGGCCTGGAGCGGATCCTGGACTACGTGGAGCGCAACCTGAAGCTGGAGGTGAGCGCCGAAGTGCTGGCCGAGCAGGCGAACATGAGTGTGCGCTCGTTGTATGCCCTGTTCGATCGCCATCTGAATACCACGCCTCGGCAGTACATCCGCCAACGCAAGCTGGAGCGCGTGCAGGCCTGCCTGAGCGATCCCAGCTGCGGGGTGCGCAGCGTCACCGAACTGGCGCTGGACTACGGCTTCCTGCACCTGGGGCGGTTTTCCGAGAGCTATCGCCAGCGTTTCGGCGAGCTGCCATCGGAGACCTTCAGGCGGCGAGGCTAGCCAAGCGCGGGACAAACCCAAGTGGGCTTGTCCCGTGTTCGAGGTGGATCAGGCCACATCCACCAGCACGATCTCGCTGTCCTGCAGCGCGGTCACCTTCAGCACTGTCTCTTGCTCGATCGCCACGCCATCGCGTGCCTTGGCCTGCACTCCGTTTACCTCGACCAGCCCCTTGGCCGGCACCAGGTAGCCGCGCCGACCGTCATCGAGACGGTACTCGGCGCTTTCCCCGGCGCGCAGGGTGGCGGCCACCAGGCGTGCGTCGGTGCGGATGCGCAGGCTGTCCTCATCGCCTTCGCGGCCGCTGGCCAGGGTCACGAAGCCCTCGCCACGCTCACCCTTGGGGAACGGTCGGGTGCCCCATGACGGCGCGTCGCCGACCTTCTCGGGAATGATCCAGATCTGGAAGATCCGCGTGTCGACCTTCTCCAGGTTGTATTCACTGTGGACGATGCCGCTGCCGGCACTCATCACCTGCACGTCGCCGGCCTCGGTTCGGCCCTTGTTGCCCAGGCTGTCCTGGTGGGTGATGGCACCCTCGCGGACGTAGGTGATGATTTCCATATCGCGGTGTGGATGGGGCGGGAAGCCAGCGCCGGCGGCGATCAGGTCGTCGTTCCAGACCCGCAGGTTGCCCCAGTGCACACGCGCCGGGTCATGGTACTCGGCGAACGAGAAGTGATGGTGGGCGTCCAGCCAGCCGTGGTTGGCGTGGCCAAGGCTCTCGAAGGGTCGCAGTTGCAGCATGGTGACGCTCCTCTGATTCGGTGGAATGGGGCCATGATGCGGGTTTGATAGATCGATAAAAAGCGTAAATATCGGCTTTATATGATCTGATTATTCGATTTAATTTTATGCGAAACAGCATGCGTTTCATCGCCTAATACCCTGATCCATAAGCATTCGCTGGCGCTTTTGCGCGGATGAGGCGAACATGCCCGCTGTTTCGATTTTCAATGGAGTGACCGTGTCTCACGAGCATCCCCAGGCCCCGGCCGACCTGACTCCGCCCGCCCAGTTGCCCTGGCTGCGCCGCCTGGCGGCCCGCCTGCTAGGGCGTGGCCTGTCGCGCCTTCAGGCGCAGCACCGCGATTCCTGGTTCCTGGGTCACGCCACGGGGCAACGCAACGGCCATGCCGACGGTCTGCGCGAAGGCTATGAGCGGGGCCGGGTGGATGGCTATGAGGCCGGGCGCCAGGTCCTGGTGATCCGCGATACCCGCCCCGAGCATGTCGCCGTGCCGGGCCAGGACGACAACCTGTTCGACGACTGGCGCCTGCCGCTGACCACCGAGCTGAAGAAGCGCTTCAAGGCCGATGTCGCCCAGCGCCTGCCTGCCGAGTCGCAGCCGAGCGCGGCGCAGTGGAAGCTGATCTTCAGCGACACCCCGTCCACCTGCGTGGTGGCCGGTGCCGGGGCGGGCAAGTCGACCTCGCTGGTGCTGCGCATCCTGTTGCTGCGCCATTACCTGGGTTTCGAACTCGACGCCCTGACCGTGGTGACCTTCACCCGCGAGTCGCGCAAGGACTTCATCCAGCGGCTGCTGCAGGTCTTCGCCCTGTGGCAGGTCGAGCTGTCGCCAGCCCAGGGACGCGAACTGGTGCGCACCTTCCACTCGCGCATCCTGCCGTTGGTGCGCAGCCTGCCGGGCTTTGCCCAGGTGCGGGCGTTCGAGACCCTGGGCAGCGAGATGCCTGTTGGAAGCGAGGCCAGCGCCGACAGCAACCCGTTCGACCTGCGCCTGAACGACGCCCAGCGCCAGCAACTCAACCTGTGCTACCGCGACCTGATGGGCCAGAGCCCGCGTTTCGCCCAATTGATCGGTGCCCTGCGCCAGGAAGCCCTGCTGCTCAAACCGCTGGATCCGGATCACCCGGACGTGCAGAAGCGCGCCCAGGTGACCCAGCTGGCGGCCCAGCGCGATGAAGAGCTATGCGACGTGATCGAGGACCTGTGGTTCGCCGCTGGCGCCTGGCCGATCAAGGGCATCGAGCCGTGCCGGGACACGGTGCAGATTCGAGGCAGCCGTTTCCATGTACACGGTCGTCTGGAAGGGCTGGATGCCTGGGTGGTGCTGGGTTTCGATCCTGCCGAGAGCGGCCAGTACCAGCGCCCAGGTGCCAAGCTGGCGGTGCGTGCGGAGTGGGCGGTGAAGCGCACCTTGTTTCAAGCTTTCTGCGATAAACCGTTGATATGGCTTGATAATTACTCGTCGGCAAAGCGCCTTGCGGCGTCCCTGGCGGGTGATGCCGTGGCGGGCCCGGGCTTCGAGTACAAGGTCAAGGGCGAGCTGGCCCCGGCACCGCTGCTCGACGCCTTCGTCACCGCGGCCAGCTTCATCGAGAACCTGGGCCTGGACGTCAATGCCGCAGTGGCGGCCATGAGCTTCCCGTCCGGTGATACCGACGCGGCCTTCTTCGAAGCCCTGGCCCTGTACTGGAAAGCGCTGGAGGCGCACCTGCTGGCCCAATCGCCGCCGGTGATGACCTACAACCGCATGTTCGCCCTGTTCGGCGAGAACAACCCGGAGAACCTCGGGCTGTTGCCCGACCCGTTGCTGCGTCCCCTGGCGCACCTGATGATCGACGAATTCCAGGACGTCTCCCCGCAGATCGTCAGCTGGTTGCGCGCAAGCCTGGCCGAGATCCGCCGCCGTGGCCCGGCCCTGCATGTCGGGCGGGTGGCGCAGCATTCGTCGCTGATGTGCGTGGGTGATGACTGGCAGTCGATCTACGGCTGGCGCGGCAGTTCGCCGAAGTACTTCATGGAGTTCACAAAGGCTTTCCCGTCACCCGCCAACACGCGGGTGATGCTGGTGGAGAACTACCGCAGTCACCAGCACATCATTGATGCCGCCGAGCACCTGGTCAAAGGCGCGCCGGCCATCACCGGCAAGAAGGCCAGGGCAGCGGGGCTTGCCGCCGAGCTGCCGCTCGCGCCGGTAAGGGTCTTCGATCGGGACGAGGCGGCACTGGCCGAGACCGTGATCGAACACTATGAGCGAGGCGAAACAGTCATGATGCTGTTTCGAAAAACAAGCGATAAGTTATTGATAGAACAGTATTTATCTTCTGTTGTTAAAGTCGATTCTAGCTTGCCGCCCGGCCAGCGCCGCCTGCGTCAGCTCACCTATCACAGTGCCAAGGGCCTGCAGGCCGACGCGGTGTTCATGTTGGGCGATTGCCAATACCTGACCAGCTCGCCTTACAAGAACCAGGTCTATCGCCTGGCCGGCCTGGGCAAGCCGGGTGATGCCCAGGCGTTCGACACGGCACAGAAGGAAGAGGTGCAGCGCCTGGCCTACGTGGCGGTCACGCGGGCGGTCCGGCATTGCTACTGGCATGTGGAAAAGGCCAGCGGCGAGGCCGCCGCCCAGCCGCGCGCGTCGAGCCAGGTGCAGGGCCGGCAGGCCTTCTTTGAAGACCTGCGCGGTCAGTAGGGTCAGTTGTTGGGGTCGCGGCGCGTGGTCAGGCGCAGGTAGAGGCCGTCTTCGTCCTCTTCCAGGCCCAGGGCCATGCGGTTCATGCCCGCGATGTAATGCTCGCTGGTGATGGCCTGGCGCAGGGGTTGGCCATCTTCGCCCAGGGGGCTGCGGCCCAGTGTCTGGGTCAATGCCTCGATTACCGAGGGCTCCAGCGAGCCGTCCAGTTCATTGCCTTCCAGATAATCCATACCGACGTCCCAACGGTGCCTGAGCGCATCGAAGCGAGTACCGAACTCCCGGCGCAGCAGACGGCGCCAGGTCGGGTGACGGGAGATCCATTGGCGACGCGAGTCTGCGTTGGCGTCTCGTATCTCGACCTCGTCATGTATCGCGTTCTCGGTCCACCCAGAGACTTCGGCGGTTTGTCGGTAAAGCATCTCTTGCTGGGGTTCGGGGAAATCGAGACGCCTCGACAAGCGGGTGCGCAGGGCCAGGCGGATCTCGATCAGATCCAGACCTTCGCCCAGACCGTTTTGCAACACGTCGTCTGGCAGCGTATCGAAGCGATGCAGAGCCGACAGCGCAGGCCTGGCGCCGCGTTCGCCAAGCGGCCGGGCTTGCCAGGCGTTCAATGCTCGCAGGGCATCACGCCGCGCCAGTCGCGCGTTGTACAGGTCCTGTGCCAGGGCGTTCACCTGATCACGCCGGAACAAGCGCCGGAAGAACTGGAACAGGGGCGGCGTGGCAGTCTCCATGCCTGCGGTTTCATCGTAGGCCATGACTTCGATCTGTAGCGTACCGAATCCATCTGCGCCGGCATCGCCGCAACTGACCGGGAACGCGGCTGCCACCTCGTTAAGTCGCTTGCGCAGACGGCTGCTGGCGGCTGCCCGGTCAAGCAGCGTCCAGACCTGGCGGGCAAACGCCCTGGGCTGACGCAGCGCGCTGGCCGACATGCCGACCTGTTCGACCACATCGCGCAGGCAGGCATTGCGGTCTCTTTCAAATAATGCGTTCCAGGTCGCTTGCTGGGAATTGCTGGCGTTGTCCAGCCAGGTTGTTCGCTGCGATGAAGCTGGAAGAGGTTCCGCGACTGCTTCTTCTTCGACGGAAGCGCCGATTACCCTGAGACCTTCTCGGGTCCGTTCCTCCAATGGGTTGTAATTGAAGCGCCAGCGATAGTTGGGGCGTCTTGCCAGCAGATGGTCGAAATAGGCTGAGCTCAAGAGGGTGTCGAAATCGGGGACCTGCCCAATGCGATTCATGCTCAGGTCCACTTCGCGGAGCATGCAGGGGACGCGCTGCATCAGGGTGCTGAGCCCGGTGGGCCACTGCTGAAGCTGGCCGCTGTCCAGGCGCAGGGTGGCCAGGTTTTCCAGGCCGTTCAGGTCTGGGCTGAGGCCCAGCGGGTTCAGGGTCAGGTGCAAGTGCCGCAGTTCGCGCATTGAACGGAACGCGCCCGCCATGTCCGCATCCAGCGCAATGCGGTTGGCCCGCAAGTCCAGGTTCTCCAGGCGCAGGCCCGCGATCATCTGCAGGTCTGCCAGGGTGAGGGTCAGACGGTTACGGGGCAGTTCCAGGCTGCGCAGATTGTTCAGGGTCGGCAATACCTCATGGGCGATGGCCGGCAGCTCACCCAGTTGCGCACCGCTCAAGCGCAGCTCCCGCAGTTGCGGGGCATTGCGCAACGCTCCCAGGACCGATGTGGCGCCTAGTTGCGGGCTGCTGCGCACATCGACTCGCCGCAAGGACGGGAAAGCCTGCAGTAAGTCGGCAGGCATCTCGGTCACATTCAGGTTCTCCAGCACCAGCGTGGTGATGTGGTCGAAACGTGTCGAAAGCGCTGGCAGCGCATCCAGGGCAATGTTGGACAGGCTTAGCGTCTCGCCGTCCAGACGCTGCCAGGCTCGAATCAGACAATCGGTGGTCCTGCTGTAGTACGCGCCGACTTCCTCGCCCCAGTCGGTGGCGCCTGCGCTGGCCCAGGCGTCGAGTTGTTCGCGCAGTACCGCCAGTTGAGTGCGCAAAGCCTGAATCTGCTCGGTCGCGCTACCTCTGGCGCGCAGAGTGCCGAGCAATTGCCGGATCTCGCGCCCCGTGAGGCCGGGGTACAAGGCGTGCAACTCGCACTCGGCCCGGGAGGCGAATATCCCAGGGCTCAGAGGGTAGCCACGCCGGCCATCGCTCAGCCGCAGTGGCGAGCGAAAGCCGGTGGATATGGGTTGCTGGCCAATCAGCCGGGCGGCGGCGGATCGGTCGGCAAGTGCAGCGTGATAGCGCTGTTGCGCGGACCATTGCGGATGGCGTGCCAGCAGGTTGTCGCTGATGAGGCGGCTATCGGCGTTCGCCAGACTGTTGCGGTACAGGCCAACAATTGCATGGTCCAGTCGCACGCGGGCTTGCAGTAGCCGTGCTTCCTCGGCGATACGCAAGGGGACCCTGCCTGCAAGCAGGCTGTCCCGTTCGGCACTGCTGGCTTGGCCGGCCAGTTCGTCGAGTGCCTGCCGGGGCAGGCTGGGAAACTGCCGGCCGATTGCCGAACCCACAGGGAGGGCTGTCATGGGCTGGGCGTTGTAGAGGCTATCGAACAGCGACACCCTCTTTGTGCTCAAGCGGTCGGCCATCAGTGTTTGCAATGCCTCTTGGCGGTGCTCGTCTGCTGTACCCTCAGGCAACAGCGCCACCACCGATTCTTCCTCCAGGTTATCCAGGATAATCCGCGCCAGGTCGCCGTTCTCCAGGTCGCTTCGGGTCAGCTGGATGACCGTGTCACCGAGCCGGTTGCGCCCGTAGCGAGTGGCGCTGCCCATCGGCTCGGCACCCTCGAACACCTCCAGCACCACATCCTCGGGCCAGCCGGGCAGTTCGCCGAGCACACTGATGGCGAACTGTTTGTAGGCGGCCAGCGGACGACCCTGGCGGGTGCGGGCGATGATGTCGTCGGCGGCGCTGTCGGCTTTGAGTCGTCGCAGGGTGTCCTCCAGCAGTGGCGGAGGGCGCTTGCCATCGACGTGGACTTGCTCCAGCACGCCTCGTTCCAGTCCGCTGCTGTCGAGTGCGGCCAGCAGGTCATCATCGGTCAGCCCTCTGCAAATTGGGCCTAGACGGCGCATCAGCTTGACCCGAGGCCATTCCTGCGGCCGTTCGTGGGTCATGCGCCAAGCACCTTTGCCATTGCCATGCAAGCGTGGCTGGTAGGCCTGCGGATCGTCCGGATGGAGGATTCGCCAGTCCCCCGCCGCGTCTTTACGGACCTCGTGGAGGGTGTCGTCCAGCTCCACGAAATGCCGGTCGTCATACGGCAGGATGCCTTGGTCATCCGGTTGCAGGTCCACCGGCAGTTCGAGCGGACTGCGGTATGACTCTAACTGCGGGTGCCATAACCGCTCCTCACCATCGAGCCGGAGACTTTCCATCCAGTCGACGAATCCGGAGGCCTTTGCCAGCTTGGCGACGCCGGCGATGGCGACCACGCTGCCGAGGTTGATGAGCAACGACTCTACCTGGTTCACGGCCTGGGCGTTGTCACCTTCGGACCAAGCCTCGAACGCGTGGAAGATGCTGCCCATGATCTGGTACGCACCCACGGCCAGCATGGCGACGTCCAGGCCGGGGACGAACATGGCCGCCACTCCCAGCAGGGTCAGGCCGCGCTCGCCCCACAGCTTCAGGCGTTCGCGCCGGGCTTTGGCGTCGATGTCCGCCGTTGGTACCGCCACGCCGCGAGCGTCGTCCTGCAGGCGTTGCACATGGTCGTTGAACAGCTTGGGCCACACCGGGAAGGCAATGGCGGTTTCATGAACCGCCAGCGCCGGGAAGCGGACGGGGCGCAGAGCTGACCGGGCATCTGTTTCGCTGGCTACCTCATGTCCATGCCAGGGATGCATGCCGGGCTCGGTCTCGGCAAAGGCGGGGGAAGGCGTCTCGAGGGGGATCACTTCGGCCTGGGAGGCTTCGAACAGCCTGGCCTTGAGTTTTCTCGCCATCTCGGGGCGATCCTTGAGGGCGACATGTTCCAGAAAGCGTTCTCTATAGTCGGGCTCAAGCAGCCGGCGGCGCAGGTACCGACCTAGGGCCAGCAGGTTGATGAACTCCTGTACCGGCCGATCATCGTCGAGGGGCAGGTAGGCGATATAGGGCGGATTGGACTGGCCGTTGGCAGCCAACAGCCACAGGTCGTGCAGTTGGATGTCCAGCATGCTCAAGGTTCGTACCGAGGCCATTGCCGCCCCAAAGCGCGGCGCTTGGTCGGTTGCGCAGAGTTGGCGCAGGGCCTGGAGGCCATCATCTGTCAGGTTCCCACGCATATGGGCGATCAGCGCCTGTACGGCAAGCTCATCGCGTCGGGCCTGGGCCCACAGCGGTTGCAGCACACCCTTGCGCGTACCGCCATAGATACCTTGCAGGTGCTGCTGATAGCGCTTGCCAAGGTCGAGCACACGGCAGTGGCTGACGAAGGCGCTGGTACTCAGCCCTGGGATCGAGGTGCTGTCGTCGACGCTGGCCTGCAGGGTGCTGAAGGGGCCGACCTCGGCCATGCCTTCGAAATTGTGCAGAGCGGCTTCGAGCAGGCTGGTGAGGGTGGCGGTGCCGGACGGCAGCTCGGTCAAGATCGGAGGGTTAGGTATGTCATGGGACGCCCCCGGGTCGGGGATGCCTCCTTCCTGGACCTGCATGAAGGGTTGCTGCTTGAACTGCGCTTCAGTCATGGACACCTGGACACCCAGTCGCGCCTTCAGCAAAGGTTCACAGAACTCGGTAATGCCCTGCAGCCCCTGCAAGGCCTTGGCCAGCGCCTTACTGCTGGTCGTTCGCTGCTTGATGGCCTCGCGCAGCTCGGTCTGGCGGACAGGGGATGCCTGGACAAACCAGTCCGCGAGCTGCCCGTCCGGCTTGACATGCTCTCGGTGTGCACGGCGCAACAGCCTTTGCGCGTGGGTTGGGTGCAGGTGTCTGGTCCAGTCCGGCAGGCTGCGCAGGATCTGCTGCTGGTGGTAGGGAGGATCGATGCTGTGCATGGTCGCACTCCGGGAAGGGGGAGCGACTATTCAAGGGCAGGGGGCAGCGCCTCGGGTGGTACATAATTGAGTCTGCCACCAGGGCGATGACTGACACGTCCGAGGCCGTTTGGCCCACAGCACCTGCGGCGGACACACCGTCGACCATTGACGGCGACGGCCTAAGGTCAGCCGGTCGGGACGCTGCTATGGTCTAGACAAAGCCTGAACGTGGAGCACTGCCATGCCAGCTTTCACCATCCTGCATATCGACCATCTGGTCCTGCGCGTCGGCGATCTTGAGCGCAGCCTGGCCTTCTACCATGAGCTGCTTGGCTGTCCGGTGCGCAAACGCCGGGATTCGCTGGGCATGATCCACCTGGGGGCCGGCGACGGCCTGATCGACCTGGTGGCGGTCGACGGCCCGTTGGGGCGCCAGGGCGGCGCGCAGCCCGGCCCGACCGGGCACAATGTCGATCACTTCTGCCTGCGCGTCGAGCCGTTCGACGAACCGTCGCTGAGCGCACTGCTGCGTGAGGCCGGGGTGCGGGTCGAGGCTGCGGAGAAACGCTACGGGGCTGAAGGCGAGGGCGTCTCGCTGTATTGCTATGACCCTGATGGCAACCGCGTCGAACTCAAGGGGCCGCCCATTCAGGGATAAAAGTGCTGCGACGCTCACTCAACCGGCCGGCCCGAGCAGCAGTCCTGCCTGCTGGCGCTTGGGCAAGCGTCGCACCACCAGTTGGTGCGACCGACGCAGCAGGTCGCTCAGCTCGTCGCGGCCCATGGGGTAGGGCGGCAGCATGCTGATCCACTTCGCCCGCGCCAGGTAGGGCGCCGGGCGAATGCCGGGGCGGTCGCAGTAGCCGAGGAACAGCTCGTCGGCCACCTTGAACGACAAGCCGGCGCCGCCCAGGTCCTGGACGGCGAACATCTTGTTGCCGGCCACCGAGAACACCCGGATGCCACCCCATTTGTAGTCTTCCCGCGCCCCAGGGAGGGCCAGGCACAGCGCTGCCACCTGCTCCTCGGACATCCTTTTCTCAGACATAACGCTCTCCACAGGCCTCGAACGAGACCGCCAGGTGATCGATCCATGCGCGTACCGCCGGCAGTAGGCCACGGCGGTGCGGATAGACCGCCTGCAGGTAGCCGCCGGGCAGCGACCAGTCTGGCAGCAGGCGCACCAGTTCGCCACGGGCCAGTTCCTCCTCGCAGAACATCGATGGCAGGGCGGTGAAGCCCAGGCCCGCGCGCACCGCGGCGTTGCGCACGACGAAGTCGTCGATGGCCAGACGTGGCTCCAAGGCGACATCTTCCTGGCGGCCGTTGGGTCCATGCAGACGGAAGTGCACCAGGCGGTCGGCCTCGGCCGCACCGAGCACCGGCAGGCTGGCCAGCTCGGCGGGTTCGCGGACGTGGTCGGCGAAGCCCGGCGCGGCCACCAGCTGCATCTGCGCCTGGCGCAGGCGCCGGGTGACCAGGGCCGGGTCCTCGTCGCCCAGGTCGCGTACTCGCAGGGCCACGTCGATGCCTTCGGAGATCAGGTCGACCCGACGGTTGAGCAGCACCATGTCCAGTTGTACCTGGGGGTACTGGGCGAGAAAGCGACTGATCACATCAGGCAGAAAGGCGTGGGCCAGGGCCACCGGGCAGGACACCCGCAGGCGGCCACGGGGTTCGCTGGACATGCTGGCCACCACCTCGTCGGCCATCTCCGCCTCCAGCAGCATGGCCTGGCAGTGGTTCAGGTAGCGCTCGCCCACGGCGGTGAGCTTGAGCTGCCGGGTGGTGCGCTGCAGCAGGCGGGTACCCAGGCGCTCCTCCAGTTCGGCGATGCGCCGCGACAGGCGCGACTTGGGGATGCCCAGCTGGCGTCCGGCAGCGGCGAAGCCACCGGCTTCGACCACCTGGGCGAAGTAGAAGAGGTCGTTGAGGTCTTGCATTTGGCCATCTCATTGTTCCATCAGTGGAACAAACTAACGCGTTTTTACCGACTTATCAGCTATTCGATGTGCCGGTAGGATTGCTCCCATCGTGATCGCCCACCGCCGCGGTCTTCATTCACAGGAGAGTCCCATGAAACTGTTGCATATCGATTCGAGCATCCTGGGCGACAATTCCGCCTCTCGCCAGCTGAGCCACGAAGTGGTCGAGGCCTGGAAAGCCGCCGACCCGAGCCTCGAAGTGGTCTACCGCGATTTGGCTGCTGACGCCATCAGCCACTTCTCCGCCGCTACCCTGGTGGCCGCCGGCACCCCGGAAGAGATGCGCGACGCTGCCCAGGCCCATGAAGCCAAGCTGAGTGCCGAGACCCTGGAAGAATTCCTCGCCGCCGACGCCGTGGTGATCGGCGCGCCGATGTACAACTTCACCGTGCCGACCCAGCTCAAGGCCTGGATCGACCGCGTGGCGGTGGCCGGCAAGACCTTCCGCTACACCGAGGCCGGCCCTGAAGGCCTGTGCGGCGACAAGAAGGTGATCCTGGTGTCCACCGCTGGTGGCCTGCACCAGGGCCAGCCGACCGGTGTCGGCCATGAGGACTTCCTCAAGGTGTTCCTCGGCTTCATCGGCATCACCGACCTGGAAATCGTCCGCGCCCATGGCCTGGCCTACGGCCCAGAGCACCGCGCCAAGGCCATCGACGCCGCCCAGGCGCAGATTGCCGGTGAGCTGTTCGCCGCCGCCTGATCGCCACTGCGCACCCAAAGCCGACTGCCGCCCAGCGCGCCAGTCGGTTTTTTTCATCCAGTTTTCATGTGCCGGCGGCGAGCCGGGTTCTATGCTGGCATCCATCCCCGAGTGCCGCGCAGTGCCTTGCCACGAGGAGTGCCCTGCGATGAAACGAACCCGCATGCTGATGGCGTTGTTGCTGCTCGGCGGCCTGCTGGCCCGCGCCGACGCGGCGCCGTGGGTGGCCGGGTTGCACCGCCTGACGCTCACCGACCCGGTGGACGCCCGGCCCATGCAGGCACTGGTGTTCTACCCCTCCAGCGGCGAAGCGCGTCCGGTGCGTATCGAGGGCTACCAGACCCGTGTCGCTGAAGAGGCGCCGGTGGCCATGGGTCAGTTCCCGCTGCTGGTGATCTCCCACGGCAACACCGGCAGCCCGATGGCCTTGCATGACCTGGCCAACGGCCTGGCCCGCCAGGGTTTCGTGGTGGTGGCGGTGGTCCACCCCGGCGACAACAACCGCGACCATAGCCGCCTGGGCACCCTCAGCAACCTCTATGGCCGGCCGCTGCAGATCAGCGCCGCGATCACTGCGGCGCGCAACGACAGGCTGCTCGCGCCGTATCTGAATGACGGCAAGGTCGGGGTGATCGGTTATTCCGCCGGTGGCGAGACCGCGCTGATTCTGTCAGGTGCGCGGCCTGATCTCGAACGTCTGCGCCGCTACTGCGAGCAACGCCCTGGTGACGCGGATGCCTGCAAGACCCATGGCGTGCTGATCGCCGACCACAGCGAGCTGGAGCCCCGCGCCGACCCCCGGGTGGGGGCGGTGATGCTGATGGCGCCGTTGAGCCTGATGTTCGGCCGCCACGCCCTGGCCGGCGTGCAGGTGCCGGCGCTGATCTACAGTGGTGACAATGACCAGTTGCTGGCCTTGGAGCACAACGCCGATGCCCTGGCGCGCAAGCTGCCGGTCACGCCTGACTACCGCCTGCTGGCCGGCGCCGGGCACTTCGTGTTCATGGCCCCCTGCGACGACGAGCAGCACCAGCGCATGCCAGTGCTGTGCAAGGACGCCGAGGGCGTCGACCGTCGACATATCCATCGCTCGCTGCGCAGCGAGACCATCACCTTCTTCAGCCAGGCATTGGGCGCGCCGGAGCCCGCCGAGCGTTCAGCCGCGGCGGGCCAACAGCAGGGTCAGGCCCACCCCTGACAGGGCGAGCAGGGCGGCAACGCAGAAGATCGAGGCATACCCCAGGTGCACCGCCACCGCGCCCATCACCGGGCCGGCGATGGCCAGCGCCAGATCGAAGAACACTGCGTAGGCGCCGAGCCCGGCGCCACGGCTGTTGCTGGGCACCTTGTGGATTGCCTCGACGCCCAGGGCCGGGTACACCAGCGACAGGCCGAAGCCGGTCAGCCCGGCACCGACCAACGCCCACAGTGGCGAGGGTGCCAGCCATAGCATTGTCAGCCCGAGCACTTCGGTGGCCATACAGGCAATGGCCACGTTGTAGCCGCCGAAACGGTTGACCGCGTTGACGAACAGCAGCCGCGACAGAATGAAGCACAGGCCGAAGGCGCTCAGGCACCAGGCGGCGCCGATCCAGCCCCGTTCCAGGTAGTACAGGGTGACGAAGGTGGTCAGGGTGCCGTAGCCGATCGACGCCAGGGTCAGTCCCACGCCACAGGGCGCCACGCGGCCGAACGCCGACCAGAACGGCAACCGTTCGCCGCGCACCACCACCACGTCCGGCCGGGTGCGCAGCACCAGCAGGGCCAGCAGCGCCAGGCCCAGCAGTGCCGGCCCGAGCACGGCGAAGCTCAGGCCATCCACCAGCAGCACGCCGGCTGGCGCGCCGATGGCGATGGCGCCATAGGAGGCGACGCCGTTCCAGGAAATGACCCGTGCGGTATGTTCCGGCCCCACCTGGCCGATGCCCCAGCTCAGCGTCGCGACGCCGATCAGCCCCTGGGCGATGCCCAGCAGCAACCGGCCGCCCAGCAGCAGCGCCAGGCTCAGCCAGGGCAGGGCGAGGGTCCAGGCCGACAGCAGGGTCAGCGCGCCGCAGCCGGCGATACCGTACAGGCCGTAGCGGATCGCGCGCTTGCCACCGAGGGTGTCCGCCACCCGCCCGGCGAAAGGCCGGCTGAGCAGGGTGGCCAGGTATTGCAGGCCGATGGTCAGGCCGGCGATCACCGCGCCGAAGCCCAGCTGGTCGTGCACATGGCCGGGTAGCACCGCGATCGGCAGGCCGATGCAGAGGAAGGCAATGAAGGTGTAGAGGACGATCGAGAGGATCTGCAGAGTGACGCTGGAGGCGTGTGGCGCGGTCATGGGCTCGTTCGCGGGCGGGCGGTGGGCTGTGCCCATCATGGCCGCTGCGCGACGGAAAAGAAAGCAGGCTAACTAATTAAACGCACTGCGGGGCAAGTCGCATCGGCGCACCGATGCGACTTGCCCCGCAGTGAAGATTGCTCAGCGTTGGATCAGACCACCACGCCCTGACTGCGCAGGTAGTCGTCATAGGTGCCGCTGAAGTCCACCACACCATCGGCCGTCAGCTCGATGATGCGGGTGGCCAGCGACGACACGAACTCACGGTCGTGGCTGACGAACAGCAGAGTGCCCGGGTAGTTCTCCAGCGCCAGGTTCAGCGCCTCGATCGATTCCATGTCCAGGTGGTTGGTCGGTTCGTCCATCACCAGCACGTTGGGTTTCTGCAGGATCAGCTTGCCGAACAGCATGCGGCCCTGTTCACCACCGGAAATCACCTTCACCGACTTGAGGATCTCGTCGTTGGAGAACAGCATGCGTCCCAGGGTGCCGCGGATTACCTGCTCGCCGCTGGTCCACTGGCCCATCCAGTCGAACAGGGTGACATCGTCCTCGAAGTCGTGGGCGTGGTCCTGGGCGTAGTAGCCCACCTCGGCGCTGTCGGTCCACTTCACTTCGCCCTTGTCCGGGGTCATCTCGCCGACCAGGGTGCGCAGCAGGGTGGTCTTGCCGATGCCGTTGGGGCCGATGATGGCCACGCGCTCGCCGGCTTCGATGGTGAAGCTGAAGTCCTTGAACAGCACCTTGTCGTCGAAGGCCTTGGCCATCTTCTCGACGGTGACCGCCTGGCGGTGCAGCTTCTTGGTCTGCTCGAAGCGGATGAACGGGCTCACCCGGCTCGACGGCTTGACCTCGGCCAGTTGGATCTTGTCGATCTGCTTGGCGCGCGAGGTGGCCTGCTTGGCTTTCGAGGCGTTGGCCGAGAAGCGGCTGACGAAGGTCTGCAGCTCGGCGATCTGCGCTTTCTTCTTGGCGTTGTCCGACAGCAGCTGTTCGCGGGCCTGGGTGGCTGCGGTCATGTACTCGTCGTAGTTGCCCGGGAACAGGCGCAGCTCACCGTAGTCCAGGTCGGCCATGTGGGTGCAGACGCTGTTGAGGAAGTGACGGTCGTGGGAAATGATTACCATGGTGCTGTTGCGCGCCGTGAGGATCGTTTCCAGCCAGCGGATGGTGTTGATGTCCAGGTGGTTGGTCGGCTCGTCGAGCAGCAGTACATCCGGGTCGGAGAACAGCGCCTGGGCCAGCAGCACACGCAGCTTCCAGCCGGGAGCGACTTCGCTCATCGGGCCGAAGTGCTGTTCCAGGGGAATGCCCAGGCCCAGCAGCAGTTCGCCGGCACGGGACTCGGCGGTGTAGCCGTCCATTTCGGCGAACTCGGTTTCCAGCTCGGCGACGGCCATGCCGTCTTCCTCGGTCATCTCCGGCAGGGAGTAGATGCGGTCGCGTTCGGCCTTGACCTTCCACAGCTGCTCGTGGCCCATGATCACGGTGTCGATCACGGTGAATTCTTCATAGGCGAACTGATCCTGGCGCAGCTTGCCCAGGCGGGTGTTGGGCTCGAGCATCACCTGGCCGCCGGACGGCTCCAGGTCGCCGCCGAGGATCTTCATGAAGGTCGACTTGCCGCAACCGTTGGCGCCGATCAGGCCGTAGCGGTTGCCGTTGTTGAATTTTACCGAGACGTTTTCGAACAGGGGCTTGGAGCCGAACTGCATGGTGATATTAGCGGTGGAGATCAAGTGCCTTACCTATCAATAACTTACGTGGAGTCTTCGCAGCTACGGACCAATTTCGGACCAATTTCGGACCAATTTGGAGCTTTTCGAGCTCCTGCCAGTCGCTGGACGAGTTGATCCAGCGTGCATACGTCGATAAGAGCATCTGCACGCTGTGCCCGAGCTGTTGGGCGATAAATGCGGGGTTGAGACCAGACATTAAACATATTGTCGCATAGGTGTGGCGGCAGTTGTATGGCGGCCGGTATCGAATCCCGAGCCGTCGGAGGATCGGTCGCCACTGGTGGTGCAGATCAGACGTCTGCTTGACGTATTCCCCATTCTTGCCGGGTGGAAACACATACGGTGATTCCGTGAACCGGCCCTTTCCCTTCCTGCGCCGCTCCGCGTACTGCTTTGCGTACCAGAGCGCGTGCAAAGCCCTTTCGTTGAGCAGGACGAACCGATCCTTGTTGGTCTTGGTTCGTTCCTCAACCACTCCCAGTGCGATGGTTCGTCGGACATGCACCGTTTTCTTGGTCATGTCGACCACATCCCAACGCAGTGCCAAACCCTCTGACAGTCTCAGGCCTGAGAAGAACATGAATTCGAAGAACGCTGCATAGATCAGGCTGGGCCAGTGCTCGTGCCGGTACAGTTCCTGGATGATCTTGTCGGCTTCCTCAAGCGTGAAGGGGGCCACCTCAACGTTGCGCTGCACCGCCTCTTCCCACTCGGCCAGGGTAAGGTCCAGGGGGGCAGCCAGCTTTCCCGCTGGGCTTGGTGGTCTTGGTCTTTTTCCGGGCATCGGCAAGCGCTGTTGCGGCAGTCATGCCGAACACTGCGAACGTACTCATGGTGATCTCCGAGCAGGCGCCGCCCTCGCCGGGTCGGCGTTATCGTTGAATAGGGGAAGGCGCTGGCGGGCAGCGCTATATGCGTGGCTCGGCGAGGCGATGGTATGCTTCGCCAAATCATGAGCTGGGAGGCCTTATAGTGGCCAAAAAATATTCGAAAGGATGGTTATGTGCTGGCGTTGCAATGTTTTTGTTGGGGTTAATCGTGGCGGTTCCAGCCCCTGGGCCATTGGCTTTTTTGTGTTTAATCGTCTCGGCTGTTGGGATCATTATCATGAGCCAGAACTATGAGAACTACCTGAACTGCGACAAGGGCTGCTATTCACAGCAAGAGCATGAGAAGTACTGCCTTAAGCCTGAGGTCAAAGACCAGGTTTGAGGCGCTGGCGGGCAGCGCCGGAGGGGCAGGCGTCGGCGGTTGCGTCAGTTGCTGGCTTCGGCTGGTAGACCAGCGTGCCATCGAGGATGGCGGCCTTGATCGCTTCGAACTCCCAGGCGAAGTACTGCGACTCGACGTAGACCCGCAGCTCGGGGTAGTCGTGCTGCTTGCGGCGGATGAAGGCCTCGGCCGCTTCCTTGGTGAAGTGACTGTTCACGATTTCCCAGTGCTTGTTCCAGCCGGTGACGGTGTGGTCCTCGAGCTCGGCCAGGAACTCCCACTGATCGTCCGCATCCAGCTCAAGGAAATCGCATTCGTGGTCAACCTGGACCGCCTGGTTGATCTCCTGCTGCTCTTCCTCGTCGAGGTCTTTCCAGTACTCCTCAGGACTGAACCTGCGCCTGTCTTCCAAGCAAACCACCAGGCCCTCGGCGTAGTCAGCCTCATAGCCGTAGTCGATGCGCTTCTGCTGCACGGTGAATAGCGCGCATGCTGTGTGGTGCCACTTCACACCTTGGCCATTGCAGTGGTGGCGAAGGCGGGAAACGAAGTCCGCCCAGGTGTCGGCGTTCATCGGGTGTCCGGTTGCCAGGCTCGGGCCGGCTTCGGTATCGCTCATGGCTTTCTCCATGCATGCGCCGCCCTCCGTGCTGGTGGCGGCATGGTGGCAATTTGGTTTGAGGTGGGTATTTCTATCAATCTCCCACGGCTATGGTGAAAATAATTGATGCAGAGGGCGCAAAAAATTATTGTGATTTAATGACAGAGGTTAAAAACCGAGTATTTTCCATTAACAGGATATTGGATGGTAAGTGTGACCTTGGTTTTGTGCCGGTCAATGCTGATACTGTTTATCTACAGTTTAGGAAGATATTGGAGTTGATCGCCTTTGGTTCTCTTGTTGCAAATTTTAAGATTTATTCGCAGGCGAGAGGCTCGCAAAGCCCTCTCGTTCAGCTATCCCTCCCTGTCTTCGTCCTTTCCTCAACCTCGCCCAGCCTAGGCACCCAGTACAGGTTCAGTGCGCTCTTGTAGTTGTTGTGCGTGCCCTGGGTGATTTCTCGGCAGTCCAGCCAGAACTGGGCGTACTCGCCGAATGTCGGCCCCGGCCTGGGACCCAGGGAAGAGCTCGGCGTACTTCTCCTGGTCCAGCAAGCCAAGCCTGTTCAGGCTCGCTACCTGATCGCGAAGGCTGGATGCAGCCTTGATCCCTTTTTGTGACGGGGAACCGGGATCGTGTAGCTGTCGAATGGCCCGCCGTAGGTCGGTACCATGCCGTCATCTGGATGCTCGATCCACATGAAGAACTGGCGTCCTGTAATAGGGCATTCATCCGGGTACCAGCGTGCCGCCTGATTTCCTTCGGGCATGACGATTCCTTGGCCGCTCGCTCGCGGCAGTGAATAGAGGGGAGCGGGGTTATAGCTGGGTGGAGTACAAATGTGCTCTTTGCGGGGTGTCAGTCATCGGTGCCGGTGTAGGTCCGCCATGGCACCTTCACACCATCGACCAGAACCCCCCAGTCACCGCGCCTTATTTTTGAGTCTCACAGCCAATAGCTTGGGCGCTGCTGCATCCAGGCATGGATCTTCAATAGTGGTCGGGGTGCTGATGTTTTCCCTCGGCTACTGGATGCAAAGATCAATGGCATGGCCCAGCTCGGCCTGAACATCAGCGGGTTGGAAGAGGTTGATGGGGCGCTGTACGCGCAGTCGTGGTGGTGTCGAATTGGATGAAGTAGGCGGGGGCTACCGCAGGGACCAGAACTCTGGGCCCCGCGGTAGCAGATAAGTTAACCGACTCTGATAATTGGCCCGTCATTTGCTCCCGAAGTTGTATCTGCCGACGGATTAAAGGTGAGCAAGACATTGCTCACGGTAAAGGTTTGATGTTGGCGTGCGGTGTTCGCCATGGTGCCCCACCGGATTCGAGAGTATCCAGGAGTCTTGGCGGTACCTGAGCCATTACCCTTGTCATCAATCCGGCCACAAGTGAACTCCATGGACTGTAACCCCTCGGCCTCATCGACGTTCCACCACCGCACATTCGCGACCGTGTTGTCGTTCTCTATGACGTTATTGAGCTTGATACTGAACGTCGCCGATTTGAGGGCAATGCCCGAGGTGTTCTCCAAAACTGGAGCCAATATCGCGGTTTGGTCCGCTTCTGGAGGGTAAAACTCCTGGCTGTTCAGATTGAGCGTCACTGGGGTTGGCAGCGTCAAGCTGATCTTGATGCCATTCTGCTCGTAGAGGGTGAACTTTTTAAGAGCCCCTAAGCTGTCATTCGAGACTGTTTTCTTGAGTGCTTCAGACATTTTAATTTCCCTTTATTATTAAACTAGAAACTCTGGATGGATAAGAGTTTCTCCCTGTTGTATGAATCCAGCACTTGCATACGCTCAGCTATTAAAGGCTGGTAAATTGCCACTGTCAAATTTCATGGTTACGCCGATGATCTGTTTGCCATCTCACAGCCGACCCAGGCCAGCCGGGTGATGGCGGTACTGGATCAGATCAGCGAGCGTTGGGGCGGGGAACGTTGAGATTTGCCAGAGTGCTATCACCCCCAGAATAGGGTATGCGTCGAGGGATAATGAGTAAGAGTTATGCTATTGAACTTGATCAATCATGGTCCGTTGCTTGCGAGTGAGGGATTGATGTTCGTTCGGCAGGGCGCAAGAGGAGGGATATACTGATTCCAATTTTTATGCCAATGTGGTTGATTTGGGGGTGTTCCAGGGTGGTTTGGTCCAATGAAATAAACGCTTTTCAACCGCCAAATATAACTTTAGAGCTACATGGTGATATTTGCGGTGAAGATCAAAGCGCTTAGCTATCAGTAGCTTACATGCTGGACTGGCAACTGATACCGATTTGATACCAACCTTGAGCTTTTTCAGCTTGATCCAGTCGGAGCTTGAGTTGAGCCAACGTGCATACGTCGACGGCAGCACTTGCACGCTGTGACCCAGCTGTTGGGTGATAAATGCGGGAGTTTAGGGTCTGTACGAAATGTGTCTGCGCGAAGGCCAGACAAGGCGAAACGAGGGAGGAAGCGGAGTGTACTGGAGTACATGAGCATTCCGAGCCCCGTTTCAACGCAGTATGGGCGAGTGCAGATACATTTCGTACAGATCCTAGGCCAGACATTGCCCTACTGTCGCATAGGTATGACGATAGTTGTATGGGGGCTCCTTATCCCGGGACACGATTCAGCCTGGTTCTGCGTCGGCGGCGGTTGGTGACCAACTCCCCTCAGCAGTGTCTATGCAGGTCTGCGCAAAGAAGTAATAAGGAAGTAATAAGGACGTTACGTGGTTCGCAAGGCGATTTTACTGGTGCTGATTGCCAGTTTGAACGGATGCATGGCCACCGCCATGCGCATGGATTATGACAAGCACCGTTGCCCCTACATCGGCCTCAGGTTCGATTGGTGGCTGGTCGGCACATCCAAAGGCAAGCTCATTCCTTTTTTACTCATGGACGCGCCATTCTCCCTCGTGGTCGATACCGTCTTCTTTCCCTTCGAATATCAATACAGCTGCAACTTTTGACGTAGCGGACTCGCCCGCACCGGGGGTGTGATCCACGTGATGCCTTCCCGACGTTGCACTCACGCAGCCAGACGGTACTTACCTCGTCGACTGCCTTTGAGGCAGGCGGGCTCACGCTTGCAGGCGCTTGCCGAACAGCTGGTTGTCATGGGTCTCGCTCTGGAACGTATAGGGTTGCGAGCCCAAGTGCTCGTACCCCTGTCGTGGGTAGAACGCCAGCGCCCGGTCATTCCTCGCCCAGACAGTGGCCCACATGAGCGACCCACCATCGCGCTTGGCCTGTCGCTCGGCGGCCTCGAGCAAGCGGTAACCAATACCTTGCCCGGTAAATCGCTCCTGCAGGTAGAGGCATTGCAGCTCGCACGCCTGGGGGGTGGCAATCCGTTCATGGCCGGTGTTCATGGCGACCTGGGCAAAACCGACCAGATGGCCGTCAATCTCTGCGAGCGTGATGAAGGTATCTGGCCTGGCAATCACCTTCGACAGGCTGTCTGGCGAGAAGGCGTCCAGGGCTTCCTGGGCGATGGCGTCGCGAATGCCTTCGGTGGCATAGGTGTCGAGAAATACCTGAATACCCAGTGCGGCAAGACACAGGGCATCCTGAGGGAGTGCTTTGCGCAAAGTGATCGGCTGCATTGATTGCCTCCTGGCATCGCCTGTCTGGGCCGGGCAGGAGTCCATCGCCAACCGGGTAAACAGGCCTCTGTGGATCTGGCTCCTGGCTCACTCTAACAGCTTGGGCAGGGCCTGTTCAGTCAGCGGTCGATCCTTCAAGCGCAACTGTTCTCATGCCTGCCTGGCGAACCTCTCGCGGCGGCAGCGGTTTCGCCGCGCTGGGCCCATCGCCACACTGCATTCCCTTCAGTTCGCTGGGCGGAATGTGGACATGCAGCTGCCGACGGCGCTGCTGGATGATCTTCTGGATGCGTCTCATGGGGGCACACCTTGATGGGCATCCTTGCGAGAGCCGGAGGGCATGACCATCAGTAAACGCCTGTTTGCCAGAAACGCCCGTCTCGCCTGACCAATGGACGTGGTCCCGGCGCTGGCGGGCTGGAATGGGAGTTGCTTGATCCCGGGAAACCGATCATGCGGGGAGAGCTGACATGTTCCAGGATGACTTCTATTTCATGAGCTTCGTCGTGGCCGCCGTGCTGGCTTTGGATGTGGTGGCGGTTTTCGTGTTCCTGCAGGCCAGTGCCTGATCCCCACTTCTGGGGATGTCACCCCCTGAATCGGGGACAGGTGCATGCATTCGTCCTGGGGTAGGCCCGGGGTGATATGCTGCGCCGCTGACCTGATAGGGAGTCTGTGGATGGCGTGGATGGACCGTGTAAGAGCGACGAGTGAGCGGTTCACCGCTCGGCAACGTTGCATTGTGGGAGCGGGCCTGATGATTGCCTGGCTCGTAGGGACTGTCGCGTTCCCCGGTGTCGATCTTGTGTTTCTGTATGTCGGTTCAATGCTCATGTTCTTCGGTGCCGTGACGGCCCGGATCAACAAGCGGCATTGAGCGACCTTCGTGGTGCCATGCACCGCATCGCGGGGCAAGCCCGCTCCCACGCTGGTGATGCCAGTAACTCGGCTACCACCGCGACAGCGCGGCCCAAAGGGTTGGCGGGCTCCGCAGATCCTTGCCAGATCATTCTGTCTGTTCGAGTGCCTGAGGTCTTGAGTTGATATCCATATGGGTGCTCCGCTTGTCTGCCGGCGCAGCCGACCCACGGGACGCTAGTACACTCACCCGTGCGGTAAGCAAGTCCCACTCATAAGGAGCATGAGTCATGGCACAGCAACAAAAGGCTTTTGATGAAGAACTGGCCGCCGATGTTCAGGTGCCTCCGGGTTATACCTACCTGAGCAGCGGTCGTTGTGATGTGAAGGGCAAGGAAGGAGAGCGGGCCGGCGCGAACTTCGTCGAAGCGCAGATCCAGCAGTACAAATCCTTCATCCTCAGGACCACCGCCGGTGCGGGCACGTTCATGGTGCGTCTGGACTACTCTGGCGGCAGCGACAAGAACCTGCAGTACGTCAGTATCGATGCGAACTACTCCGCCCAGGAGACCTTCAACATTCGCAGTGTTTCGATGAGCAACCTGCGTGGCTTGTTCGCCGCCGGCAAGAGCTCGGCCAACCTGAGTTTCTACGTGTTCGGAAAACCTTGATCGGGTTCGCTTGACCTGCATGGACTCCGGTCGATCGACGGCCGGAGTCTTGCGACTGCAATCCTGTGACTGTGCTAGATTCCTTCGCCTTGCAGGCATCGAATGGGTGGTTTTTCGCCCGGGGCGATGCGAGGAGTGCCTGGTAGAAGGGAGTTTCAGCCTACCCATGTTCATCGAAACACCACGTCTTGTCCTGCGCCCCTGGGCCGAGCGGGATATCGAAGCTTTTGCCCTCGTCAATGCCGACCCCGAAGTCAGGCGCTACTACTACCCCGCGATACTGTCTCTCGATGAAACCAGGTCGATGCTCGCGGACTGCGATCAACATCTGCAGGTCCATGGATTCGGTTTCGTCGCCGTCGAGCGAAAGGTCGATGGCGCGTTGGTCGGCGGGCTTGGACTGTCCTTGACCGGGGATGAGATCCCTGGCGGCCCGCAGGTCGAAATCGGCTGGATCCTCGGGCGCAGCCATTGGCGCCAGGGGTACGCCTTCGAGGCGGCCAGCGCTTGCCTGGGGCACGCGTGGTCGACGCTTGGGCTGAGGCAAGTCATTGGCTACACCTCCAGCATCAACACCCCGTCGCGGGCATTGATGGAGCGGCTGGGGATGCGTTCGGATCCGGCAGAGGATTTCCCCGACCCGACGGTGCCCGAAGGCAATGCATTGCGGCCGCACGTGCTCTACCGAATCGACAGGCCTGAAAGCCAGGCGATATAACGAACCGGCCTACCGCGCCCGTCAACTGCGGCTAGTCTTCAAGATCGTAAGCAGACTATTAAAAAGGGTGATAGGTGCCTGACTCTGTCCAGGGCTTCCTGCTGGGGTGGTTGGAGTCTGTATGAGCCGTTTGATGATGGCAGTGGCCGTCAGCCTGTTGCTGGCCGGCTGCGCGCATGATCCCGATATCCGGGCGGGCCGTGACAACACCTTCGGCATGACGTCGAAAAGCCCGCCGGAGTACCTGAACTGCGTCAAGGCCGAGCTTCCCGATACGGCCACGACCTATGTCGTGCAGAACCAGGACGCCCTGGAGCTGTTTGTCGCCAGCACTGACCCGAACAAGGCCGAGGGACTGGTCAAGGTTCAAGGCGCAGCCGGGCGGCAGCAGTTCTCGGCTTACCAGCGTGATGCCTGGTATGACAAGGGGCGCTTGCTCGATGCCGCGCTGATGTGTTCGCGGGTATGATCGCAGCGTAGCGGGGCGCGCTCGGTTCCATCGCGCCCCGTGAAGCGATCCCGCCTCACTTCACCTCAGGTGTCTCTCATGTTGAACGGACTCAACCATCTCACCCTGGCAGTTTCGAACCTGCCGGACAGTATCGTGTTCTACCAGCAGGTCCTGGGCTTCAAGCTCGATGCACGTTGGGACCGCGGTGCCTATCTGAGCCTGGGTGATCTGTGGCTGTGCCTGTCGGTCGACCAGGTCGAGGTAGGCGACTTGCAGCGCAACTACACCCATTACGCGTTTTCCATCCGCCAAGCCGATTTCGCGGCATTCGCCCAGCGCTTGCATGAGCATGCCGTGCGCCTTTGGAAACAGGACAGCAGCGAGGGCGACTCGCTGTATTTCCTCGACCCGGACGGCCACCAGCTCGAAGCCCATGTCGGCAATCTGCAGTCGCGGCTGGCGGCCTGCCGGGTCAGGCCCTACGCGGGCATGTCGTTCTACGACTGACGCATCCGCGCCATGCACAGCGCATCGACGTACACCCCGTCGCGCACGCCGTAATCGCGCAGCCGGCCTTCGGTCTCGAAGCCGAACTTGCGATACAGCGCCAGCGCCGGCTCATTGTCGGCGTAGACGGTGAGCTGGACTCGGCGCAGGTTCATCCAGTTGTCGGCGATGTCGAGGATCGCCGCCATCAGCCGCGAGCCGACGCCCTTGCCTTGCCAGGCCTGGGCAACGCCCATGAGCAGCTCGCCCAGGTGCGCCTGGCGGATGCGTGTGCTCTGGTCGAGGCCGATATTGCCGATCACCTGGCCTTGGTGCACTGCCACCAGGCGGACCTGGCGTTCGTGGTAGGTGGCCAGGCGCTCACGCCAGACCTCGACGGACTGGTAGGGCATCTGCAGCACCTGGCGGCACACGGCCGGTTCGTTATAGAGCGCGGCGATGCCCTGCAGGTGCTGCTCGGCAAAACGTTCGATGACGATGTCGGGCGATGCGTTGTTCACTGTGTTTCCATCCTTTGAAAAACGAGTGGCGCCTTAGTGTACGGGGCGCAGCTCCACGCTGGCCAGTGGCGATGACCGGGCAAGAAAGCGGATGCGCCGTCGCGCCGCGATGAGTACAGTGCAGTGATCGTCGTCCTGCTGGAGCCTGTCATGTCCTGTGCCTTCACCCTCATGCAATCGCCTGTCGGCACCCTGACCCTGGTGGCGCGGGGCGAGCGGCTGGCCGCCGTGCTGTGGGAGCACGAGCGGGAAAACCGGGTGCGCCTGGGCGACCTGCACCGCGACGACCAGCATGGCGTGCTGCGCGAGACCGCTCGCCAGCTGGGCGAGTACTTTGCCGGGCAACGCCAGCGCTTCGAGCTGCAACTGGATTTCGCCGGCACCGAGTTCCAGCGTGAGGTCTGGGCGGCGCTGTTGACCATTCCCTTCGGCCAGACTCGCAGCTACGGCGAGATCGCCCGGCAGATCGGCAAGCCCGATGCGGTCCGCGCGGTGGGTGCGGCCAACGGGCGCAATCCGATCTCGATTATCGCGCCATGCCACCGGGTGATCGGCGCCTCGGGTAGCCTCACCGGTTTCGCCGGTGGCCTGCCGGCCAAGCAGTTCCTGCTGGCATTGGAAGGGCGGCAGAGCCTGGCGCTGGATTTCTAGGTTTCAGCCCAGCCAGGCGCACAGCAGCGCCAACATCACGGCTAGAAGGGTGCCGGCAAACAGGCTGTAGTGGCGGTGGGCGCGGCGGGCGTGGGCTTCGACCTCCCGCAGGTACTGCCCCGGAGGCGGGGCATCCGGGCGATGGCGCAGGCCTTCGGCGATATCCGCCAGGCGCCCGCGAATCAGGGTGCCCACCAGGTACCAGACGCTGGCATAGCTGGCCAGGATCACCAGCACGTACTTCATATGGGCGAAACCCCGGCAGTGCCTGTCTGTGGCGCCGGTCGTAGCGTGCAGGTCGTCATGGTGCATCCGTCCTTGGCATGTCGTCGGCTGACGAGGATACAATCGACGGGCGCTGACTCCCAGCGCCGATGTGTCGATTTCATGGACGAGACCGCAATGACCCATGCCGCAGCCATCCCCGCCGACTCGCTGATCGCTCCCCACGCCGCGCAGGCGGGCTTTCGTCATTGCCGGGCGATCGACCTGGCGGACGATGGGCAACCCGCCATGGCGCACTTCCTGCGCCTGATGGCGAGCATGCCTGGCTGGATCGACGAAATGATGGTGTTGCGCAACCGCCTGGTCGGGCTGTTCGGGTTGAAGAACCTGGGCCGGCTGACCGCCATCGACCCGGCCCGCGCACCGGGCAGCTACCAGCCCGCAGAGCGGGTGGGCATCTTCACCCTGATCAGCAACAGCGAGCATGAGGTGCTGCTGGCCGATTGCGATCATCACCTGGACGTGCACATTGCCCTGATGCGTCGCCCGACGACCCCGGGGCGGTGCGAGGTGCTGGTCAGCACCGTGGTGCGCACGCACAACTGGCTGGGCCGCCTGTACATGCTGCCGGTAGCGCCGTTCCATCGGCTGATCGCGCCCATCGCCCTGCGCCGGCTGGCGCGGTGACGATCAGGACGGCGGCGCGAAGCGTTGACGGAACCAATCACCGAGCATGGCCTTTTCCGCATACAGCCGGTCGTTGCTGCCCAGGCGGCCGGGGCGGCTGAGGTACATCTTGTCGCTCAGGTGTTCCTGGGCCTTGAGCGCGGGTTGCCCAGGCTGCTGAAGGGTGTAGTCGAGGTCGATGCTGGGCCAGGTGACCTCGCGCATGAAGCGCACATCGTAGGCCTGGCTGTGCCAGGGTTCGAAACGTCCGGCCAGGTCGATGTCGCGAATGTCGATGACCAGTTGCTGGCCGGGTCGCAGGTAGCGCTGGCCGAGCTTCTGCAGGTGCTGGGTGAGGGCCTTCATCACCTGCGGATCGGCGCCTTGGGGGTAGCCGCGGTTGTCGAGGCTGGCATCGCGGAATTTTTCCGGGTGGTCGAAACGCACCTCGACCTGCGCGGTTGGGGCGCCCTGTGCCATGCTGTCGAATGCCAGCACCAGCAACAGGGCGCTGGCCAGGGTGGTACGCATGATGCACCTCCGGGTTTGGGCGGCTCGCCTGCCTATTTTACGCCGGTGCGGGGCATAAGCAGAGGACTGATGCAATGAGCGCTTTTCGGCGGATGACCGCCAATACCCGCGGGCGTGACCTGGCCGTGGGCGATATTCATGGGCACTTCGAGCGTCTGCAGGAATGCCTCGAGGCCGTCGAGTTCGATCCGGCGGTCGACCGCCTGTTCAGCGTTGGCGATCTGGTCGACCGCGGGCCGGCCAGCCCGCAGGCGCTGGAATGGCTGGCCAAGCCCTGGTTCCACGCGGTACAGGGCAACCACGAGTCGCTGGCGGTCAATCACCTGCGCGGCGGTCGGGTCGACCTGGACATGTACCGGGCGGCCGGCGGCGGCTGGTTCCTCGACCTGCCGAAAACACAGCAGGCGCGTTTCGTCGAGGTGTTCGAGCGGTTGCCGATCGCGCTGCAGGTCGACACACCCGACGGTCCGGTCGGGCTGCTGCACGCCGACAGCCCGTTCGACGACTGGGAGCGTCTATGCGTGAACCTGCAGGCCGGGAATGACCCGCAGGTGCGCGAGGTGTGCCAGTGGTCGCGACGGCGCCTGAAGGAGGGCGACAGCCGGCCAGTGAAGGGCCTGCGGGCCTTGCTGGTCGGGCATACGCCGGTGCTGGAGGTGAAGGTGCTGGGCAATGTCTGGCACCTGGACACCGGCGGCTGGAGCCGTGGTCACTTCAGCCTGCTCGAGCTGCGGGGACTGACGTTGCTCAGCCCAGGGTCAGGTGCATGAGCACGCCGCTGGCGAGCAGGATCAGCATCACCCCCGAGGCCCGCTCCAGCCAGGGCAGGGCGCGGGCGAAGCGGCGCAGCACCCGCTGATTGCCGATGGCCACGGCCACCAGCAAGTCCCAGGCCAGGACGATGCCGAACATCCAGGTGCCATAGGCCAGCTTGGCCAAAGTACCGCTGCTGGCGATCATGCTGGCCAGGCTGGCGTAGAACAGCGCGTTCTTCGGGTTGAGGATGCCCGAGGCGAAACCCATGCCCAGGCTGTTCAGCCAGCCACCGGCGCGCGGTGTAGCATTGGCGGAGGCACCCGTCAGGCCGCTCTTTCCAGCATGGCGCAGGAACAGTTGCCCGATGTACAGCAGGTAGCCACAGCCGGCCAGTTGCAGGGCGACGAACAGCGGGCTGCCGTCGTGCAGGAACGACACCCCGGCGAACGCCGCGCCGATGAACACGCCATTGGCCAGGGCGATGCCTGCGCAGGCGCCACTGGCCACCCGCCAGCCGGCGCTGGCCGAGGTGCGGGCCACCAGGAAGAAGTCCGGGCCTGGAGAGAGCAGGGCGAGGAAGTGGGCGGTGGCGATGAGCAGGAACAGTTGCATGATCGGGCTTCCAGGGAGAGGAAGCCGCAGTCTGTGGCCGGGCGACTGGCCGGGTATTGAAAATTATTGCAAGGCCGCGCGGTATGCCCCCGGCGTTACCCCCGCATGCGCCTTGAACACCCGCTGGAAGTGGCTCTGGTCGGCAAAGCCCAGGCGATACGCGACTTCTGCCAGCGGCCGGTCCTGGCGCAACAGTTGCCGGGCCTTGTTTATCCGGGCGTTGAGCAGGTAGGCATGGGGCGTCATGCCGGTGGCGATGGTGAAGGCGCGGATCAGTTGGTAGCGCCCCATGCCTGCCAGCCGTGCCAGGCCATCGAGGCTCAGTTCGGCCAACGCCTGCTCCTCGGCATGGGCCAGCAGGTCGCGGAGTGTCGAAGGCGGCAGGGGCGGCGCGGGTGGCAGGTCCGGATGGATGGAGAAGTCGTTGTCGCCAAGAAAGGCCACCAGTGCCGCCTCTTTCTCGAACACAGTCGCCTGGGAAAACAACAGGGTGTTCAGCGCGCAGAACCGCCGGTACAGCGCCGCCGAGCGGCTGACCCGGGCCGCTGCGCCGGGTTGGTCGGCGGCAATCCCCGATTCCAGGCGCAGGCAGCGTAGCCAGTCGGCGTCCAGGTGCAGCATCTGGTAGCTCCAGGCCTGCCCGGCCTCGGGGTTGCAGGCATGCACCCGCTGGGCTGGCACACCAGGGTGCCAGGCGCCAGGCGCACCTGTCCGTCGCCGGCCCCAGTGAAGCGGCTATGACCGGCATCCACCGCGCCGATGGAAAAGCTTGGATGGCTGTGGGCCTTGTAGCAGGCGCGGCTGTGGCAGGCGCGTCGGCTCTCGACGAAGGGCAGGGTCGGGTCGTGCCAGATTTCACTGCTCGAAGGGGTCATGCAGAGAGGGCCTGGAGGTGGGCGCAGGGTGCCAGTCTACCGCGTGCCTACTGTTCCGGCCATTTGCCGCGCCACTGTGCTTGACGCGCTTGCCCGCCGGGCGCGACGCTGCGACGGTCCCCGCTGGAGAAGAATAATGGACCTGTCGAGCCTGCTGCTGTTCATCCCCGCCTGTTTCGCCCTGAACATGGCGCCTGGCCCCAACAACCTGCTGTCCCTGCACAATGCCAGCCGCTATGGCCTGCGCACCGCCTGCGTGGCCGGCGGCGGGCGCCTGCTCGCCTTCAGCGGCATGATTGCCCTGGCCGCCATGGGCCTGGCTGTGGTGCTGCATACCAGCGAGTACCTGTTCCTGGCGATCAAGGTGCTGGGCGCGGGCTATCTGTTCTATATCGCCTGGCAGCTGTGGCGGGCGCCGGTCGGCGGAGCGGTGGTGGCCGGCGAGCAGCCACGCGGTACCTGGAAGCTGGCGCGCCAGGAGTTCTGGGTGGCGGCGGGCAATCCCAAGGCCATTCTTATCTTCACCGCCTTCCTGCCGCAGTTCGTCTCGGTGGGCAGCGCCACACCGGTGAGCGAACAGTTCCTGCAACTGGGCGTGCTGTTCCTGCTGCTGGAGTGGGCGGCCATTGCCATCTACGCCGGGCTTGGCGCCTACCTGCAGCGCTGGTTCGAACGGCCCGGGCCACGACGCCTGTTCAATCGGATCAGCGCGTCGCTGCTGGGTTGCGCCGGTATTGGCCTGCTGGCTGCACGTCGCTAGAACTGCCAGCGCACGCCCAGGTTCACGCCGCTGGCTTCCTGCTGGTGGCTATCCAGGTTGCGGGTGTATTGCACGCCGCCGTGCAGGCTCAAGGCCTGGTTGAGCTGGGCCACCAGACCTCCTTCGAGTTGCACCGAGGTAAAACGGTAGTCTGTCTTGATCCTGTCCACGCCATCGAAGATCAAGGTGTCGCGCCCACCGTCGCCATGCCACAGGTTGAGCTGTGCATAGGGCTGCAGCAGACGATCGCCCGCGATTTTGAATACACCTTCCAGGCGCACGCCAAGTCGACTGGTCAGCTCCACCTGGGCGTCATGGCTGATGCGTGAGATGCCGTCGCTGGCGCTGTCCAGCGAGGTCTTCTGGGCGATCAGCTGCGCTTGCGGCTCCAGGGTCCAGCGTTCGGACAGGATGAACGGCAAACCGGACTCCAGCGACGCGGCCCAGGCATGGCCGTCGAGCTCCAGCTTGCCGCCGCGGTCCGAGCGCGCCCGGCCATCGAGGTCGGTGTACTGGACGACCGTGTCGAGGTACCAGCGCTGCGGCGCGACCAGCGTCCAGTAGACCCCCATGCTCTTGCCCTCGAGTACCAGGTCACCCACGCTGCGGTTCTCGATGGCCAGGGCGAAACCCTTGACGTCGGCGTCCAGCCGGCTGTGGCCGACATACACACCCATCTGCTGGCGATAGCCATTGTCACTGACCTTGGCATAGAGGTCCTGGCCCACTTTGAAGCCCTGAAGGTCGCCATCCAGGCTTGGGCTTACGGTGCCACTCCATTGCTGGCGCAATGCGCCGCCATAGGCCTGGCCCCAACTGGCCGGCAACGCGCCCTGGCCAGCTAGCAGTTGCTGGTCGCCCTGGCGCTGATGGAAGGTTCCCAAGGCCTGTCGGGCAATGATCGCGGCGCCTCTGGGCGCGGCGGCATACGTGGGCACTTCCGGGCGGTAAAGCGGCACACTCTCGCCGGCCACTGGGGCGGGAAGGACGGGTTGGCCGGGAGCTGGTGCCGGTACGGGCGGCGTAACGGGCGGCTCGCCTGGCGCGGGCGCCGGGGGCGCGACCAGGGTCGAGCGCAGGTACCAGCTGTTCTCGCTGCCCGCGGTCACGCCGCCCTTGAACAAGCGGTAATCGTAGGCGCCGGCAGAGAGTGTCTGGGTCTGTGTGAAGGCGTTGGCGCTGCTGGTGGCACCATCGCGGGCCTCGACCACCTGGATGCCGTTTTGGGCGGTAACGGCACCTGTGCCATCGAGGTTGTTGACGACCAAGCGGGTGCTGCCGGTGATGGCGCCCTGACTGACGATGAGGCGGTCGGAGGTGGCATCGTCACCAGCCAGCTGGCTGGTGACGCGCAAGGTACCGTTGGTGCCTTCGTAGTTGCCCTGGATCGTCAAGCGTCCGAGTCCATCCCCGCCGGTACCGAGGTCGAGGGTGCCGGCGTTGTTCACGGTCGCTGGCTGGCCTGCGGCAACGGCAGAGACGATGCCTTGCCGGGAAACCAGGGTGCTGCTGGCATCGATGCTCAATGTGCCACGGCTGGTATCCACGTCTCCGAGGCGCAAGGTATCGTCCAGGTCTAGCCGGCTACCCTCGTTCAGCGCGATACGCTCCCAGTTGAGGTACTGGCCGCCCCCCGTGGTCCGGCTGGCGCTGAAGGTGAGCGAATCGTCGCCTGCGCCACCATCGAGCGGGATGGACAGCTTCTCTTGGTCCAGGCCCTTGAGCAGGGCCTGATCATTGTCGGGGCCGAGGTCAACGCGACCAGCAATACGCCCACCGTCCCAGGTGAAGGTATCGTTGCCCGTGCTGAGCAGCACATCGCCGCCAATCTGGCCGCCATGCAGAAGCACCTGGTCGTCACCGCCACTGACGCTGATGTTGCCCCCTACCGTGCCGTCGAAGATTTCCACATAGTCCTTGTCGAAGGCCGTGATGATGTTCCGATCGATCGCGCCGCCGCGCATGATGAAGGTGTTTTCGTCCAGGCGCATGTTGACGTTGCCGATTCGCCCGGCGTCCATCTCGGCATAGTCGCCGCTGTCGAAGGTGCCTTTGATCCAGCCGCCGGTCATGCGGAAGGTATCCAGGCCGTCGCCCTGGTTGAGGTTGCCCTCGATCACGCCGCCGCTGATCTTGAAGTCGTCGATGCCCGAGCCCTGGTCGACATTGCCGCCGATGCTGCCTGAGGCGATGTCGATAAGGTCCACCCCCGTGCCGAAGGTCACATCGCCACTGATGGTGCCTGTTCCGCCTGCCGGCATGCTCAGGCTGTTGTTGCCGTTGGTATCGGTCAATGCGGCGGCTGTGCCGCTGTCGCAGACGAAGGTGTCGTCGCCTGCTCCCGCGGTGAAGCTGCAGGCAGCCTGAGCGGTGGGTAGGGACAGCAGGGGCAGGGTGCCGAGAGTCAGCAGCAGGCTCATTCGCATGGGTAGACCTCCAGGGTTCCGGAAAGGCCTGCACAGCGTGCGCTGCGTGCAGGCTCAGCCCGGTTGTATAGAGGTCTGGGAGGGGGGCACAACTGGCAGAATTGTCAGGTGGCCAGTGGCCGCTGGCTGTCAGTCGCGGTAGAACGTCTGCACCAGGTGATAACCGAACTTGCTCTTGATCGGCCCGTGCACCACGCGCAGGGGCTTCTTGAAGATCACCTGGTCGATGGCGCCGACCAGCTGGCCCGGGCGCACTTCGCCCAGGTCACCGCCACGCTTGCCGGACGGGCAGGTGGAGAACTTCTTGGCCAGCACGTCGAAGGCCTCGCCGTTGGCGATGCGCTGCTTGAGCTTTTCGGCTTCGTCAGCGGTCTTGACCAGGATATGGCGGGCTTGGGCTTTCATGGGGGTACCTGTGTTTCAGGGCAAAAGGGCGACATTATGCCTGATGTCATCATCAGCGTAACTCCGGGCGGTCGCGGAACTGCTCCAGCGCCTCGGGGTTGGCCAGGGCATCGGTATTCTTCACCGGCAGGCCATGCACCACGTTGCGGATCGCCAGTTCCACCAGCTTGCCGCTGAGGGTGCGCGGGATGTCGTCGACCTGGGCGATCACCGCCGGTACATGACGCGGCGTGGTGTACTGCCGGATCACCTGGCGGATGCGTTGGCGCAGGGCATCGTCCAGTTGCAGGCCATCGCGCAGGCGTACGAACAGCACCACGCGCACGTCGCCGTGCCAGGCTTGGCCGATGGCCACGCTCTCCAGCACCTCTTCGACCTTTTCCACCTGGCGATAGATCTCCGCGGTGCCGATACGCACGCCGCCGGGGTTGAGCACGGCGTCGGAACGGCCGTGGATCACCAGGCCACCGCCCGGGATCTGCTCGGCATAGTCGCCCTGGCACCAGACAGCCTCGAACTGGCTGAAATAGGCGTCATGGTAGCGCCTGCCGTCGTCGTCGCCCCAGAAGCCCAGCGGCATCGAAGGGAAGGGCTGGGTACAGACCAGCTCACCTTTCTCGCCAGTGATCGACTGCCGCTGTTCGTTCCACACATCCACCGCCATGCCCAGGGCCTTGCCGGCGATCTCGCCTCGGCGCACCGGCAGCAGCGGGTTGCCGACCACGAAGCAGGCGACGATATCGGTGCCACCGGACATGGACGCCAGGCACACGTCGGCCTTCACCTTGGCGTACACATAGTCGTAGCTGTGCGGTGACAACGGCGAACCGGTAGAGAGGATCAGCCGCAGGCTGTCGAGGCGGTGGGACTTGGCCGGTTCGACACCGGCCTGCTCCAGCGCGGCAAGGTACTTGGCGCTGGTGCCGAAGGCATGGATCCCTTCGGCATCGATCAGGTCGAGTAGGCGCTCGGGGCCCGGGTGGAACGGCGAGCCGTCATACAGCACCAGGGTGGCGCCGATCGCCAGGCCGCTGACCAGCCAGTTCCACATCATCCAGCCGCAGGTGGTGTAGTAGAACAGCACGTCGTCGGCCTTGAGGTCGTTGTGCAGACCGTGTTCCTTCAGGTGTTGCAGCAGCACGCCACCGGCACGGTGGACGATGCACTTGGGCACGCCGGTGGTGCCGCTGGAGTACAGGATATAGAGCGGATGGTCGAAGGGCAGGGCGGTAAAGTCCGGGGTGCCGCCCGGGGTGAAATAGTCATCCCACAGCACGGTCTGCTTGGTGCTGAACTCATCGGCGCGGGTCTGCGGCCGGATGTGGGGCACTACCAGCAACAGCTCGACACTGGGGAGTTGGGCCACGACCTGGTTGATTTTCTCCACCTGGTCGATGGTCTTGCCGGCGTACTGGTAACCGGCGCAGGCCACCAGCAGCCTGGGCGCGATCTGCCCGAAACGATCGATGATGCCATGGGTGCCGAATTCCGGTGAACAGCTGGACCAGACCGCGCCAAGGCTGGTGGCGGCGAGCATGGCCACCAGGGTTTCCCAGGTGTTGGGCATCACCGCGGCGATGCGGTCGCCGGGCTGTATGCCGACCTGTCTGAAGGCCTGTTGCAGCCCGGCGACCTGGGCGGCCAGCTGGTTGTGGGTGAGGCTGTGGCGAGTGCCGTCCTCGCGCACGGCCACCACGGCCGGGCGGTCGTCGCGACGCTGCAGCAGGTGCTCGGCGACGTTCAGGGTGGCGCCGCGGAACCAGCGGGCCTCGGTCATGTGTTCGCCTTCCTCGAGGACGCTAGCGGGTGGCGTGTGCCAGCGCACATGGAAATACTCGGCCAGGGCCTGCCAGAACTGCGGGCGCTGTTCGATGCTCCAGCGGTGCAGGGCGGCGTAGCTGTCGAGCTGGAGGTTGAAGCGCCGGTTGACCCGGCGGCGGAAGGCTTCCATCCGGCTCGCTTCGATGCGGGTGGTGGAGGGGCGCCAGAGTACGTCGTTCATGCCGGGACCCTCGGTGATTGCTGATCCACTCGCCTCTTCAGGGTATCCGCAACCCCTGTAGGAGCGGCCTTGTGCCGCGAAAGGGCTGCATCGCAGTCCCAACCATTGGTGTCACATCATCGATCGCCGGGGCCGCTTTGCGGCCCTTTCGCGGCGCAAGGCCGCTCCTATACACAGAGAATGCACAACCCCGACCATCATTCTAGCCGCTTACTGAGCAAGCCAGCCGCCATCGACGTTCCAGGCGGCGCCACGCACCTGGCTGCCGGCCTCGCTGCACAGGAACAACACCAGCTCGCCGAGATGCCGGGGCGTGACGAAGGCCAGCGAAGGCTGCTTCTCGGCCAGCAGGTCGTGCTGCGCCTGCTGCGCATCGCCACCGTTGGCGGCACGGTCGTCGATCTGCTTCTGCACCAGCGGGGTCAGCACCCAGCCCGGGCAGATGGCGTTGCAGGTGACGTTGCTGGTGGCGGTCTCCAGGCCGATGACCTTGGTCAGGCCGACCACGCCGTGCTTGGCGGCGACGTAGGCGGCCTTGCCGGTGGAGCCCACCAGGCCGTGCACCGAGGCGATGTTGACGATCCGCCCCCAGCCCCGCGCGCGCATGCTCGGCAGGACCAGGCGGCTACCGTGGAACACCGCTGACAGGTTCAGCGCGATGATCTTGTCCCAGGCCTCCACCGGAAACTGCTCGACCGGCGCCACGTGCTGGATGCCGGCGTTGTTGACCAGGATATCGACCGCGCCGAACTCACGCTCGGCCAGGACGAACATCTGCTCGATCTGCGCCACGTCGGACAGGTCGGCGGGGTGGTGGGCCACCTTGACCCCGTGCTGCCTGATCTCGGCAATGGCGGCCGCCGGGTCGCCAAAGCCGTTGAGCAGGATGTTGGCGCCGGCCTCGGCCAGCACCTGGGCTATCCCCAAACCGATGCCGCTGGTGGAACCGGTGACCAGTGCGGTCTTGCCTTTGAGCGTCATGCCATTCTCCTTCATACGATGCCGGTGGCGTAGAACGTGGCGATGACCACGAACACGGCCAGGGTCTTGATCAGGGTAATTCCGAAAATGTCCTTGTAGGCCTCGCGGTGGGTCAGCCCGGTAACCGCCAGCAGGGTGATCACCGCGCCGTTGTGCGGCAGGGTGTCCATGCCGCCGCTGGCCATGGCCGCGACCCGGTGCAGCACCTCCAGCGGGATGTTCGCCGCGTTGGCGGCGGTGATAAAGCTGTCGCTCATGGCCGCCAGGGCGATGCTCATGCCGCCGGAAGCGGAGCCGGTGATGCCGGCCAGCAGGGTGACGGTAATGGCTTCGTTGACCAGCGGGTTGGGGATGCTGCGCAGGGCGTCGGCCAGGACCAGGAAGCCTGGCAGCGAGGCGATCACCGCGCCGAAACCATATTCCGAGGCGGTGTTCATCGCCGCCAGCAGGGCACCGCTCACAGCACTTTTGGTGCCTTCGGCCAGACGCTGGCGAATGGTGCCGAAGGCGCACACCAGTACCATCAGGATGCCTACCAGCAGTGCTGCCTGCACGGCCCAGATCGCGGTGAGCTTGGCCACGTCGCTCTGCACCGGCGCGGCCATGCCCGGCAACTGCAGGGTGTGGCTGGCCCCGTACCACTGGGGAATCCAGTGGGTGAACAGCAGGTTCATCACCCCCACCAGCAGCAGCGGCGCCAGGGCCAGCCACGGGTTGGGCAGGGCGATGTCGTCGGCGGTTTCCGGCTCGTTGCGCAGGTTGCTGCCGTAGCCTTCGCCCTTGCGCTGGGCCTTGTTACGCTGGCGTTGCAGGTAGAGCATGCCGGCGCAGAACACGAACAGCGTGCCGATCAGCCCCAGCCAGGGGGCGGCCCAGGCGGTGGTGTTGAAGAAGGTGCTGGGGATGATGTTCTGGATTTGCGGGGTGCCGGGCAGGGCGTCCATGGTGAAAGAGAACGCGCCCAGGGCGATAGTCGCCGGGATCAGCCGCTTGGGGATGTCGCTCTGGCGGAACATCTCGGCGGCGAACGGGTACACCGCGAACACCACCACGAACAGCGACACGCCGCCGTAGGTGAGCAAGGCGCAGACCAGCACGATCACCAGCATGGCCTGGCGGGTGCCGAGCAGGCGGATGGCGGCGGCGACGATAGAGCGCGAGAAGCCCGACAGTTCGATCAGCTTGCCGAACACGGCGCCGAGCAGGAACACCGGGAAGTACAGTTTGATGAAACCGACCATTTTCTCCATGAACACCCCGGTAAAGGCCGGGGCCACGGCGGCGGGGTCGGTGAGCAGCACGGCGCCGAGGGCGGCGATGGGGGCGAAGAGGATCACGCTGTAGCCGCGGTAGGCGGCGAGCATGAGCAGGGCCAGGGCAGCGAGGGCGATGAGCACGGTCATCGAGGGGGATCTCCAGGGTGTTGTTTTTATGGTTGCCGGGGAGATAGCGGGAATCGTGCCATATAGTTAACTAATTGATTTTATTGAATAAATATCCATTTTCTGAATTTATTGTCTCTGTTTAGAGATGCACATTGGCTGAAGACCATCGCGGGACAAGCCCGCTCCTACAGGGGGCGGTGTATTTGCGAGTATCACCAATCCCTGTAGGAGCGGGCTTGCCCCGCTATCGAGGGCAAAGCCCTCGCCACAGTCTCTATTTTGAAACGTAAATCTCTTTATTGAGACAAAATACCCAGCGCCACCATTTTCTTGTACAGCGTCGAGCGCCCCAATCCCAATGCCTTTGCCGCCTCCGGCACATTCCCGCCACTGCGTGCCAAGGCCTGCACAATCAGCCCGCGTTCAAACTGCGCACAGGCCTCCCGGTAGCCCAACTGCGGTGCCGTCTCGGCCACCGGGCTCAACGGTCCCAGCGCGTTCATCAGATCATGCACGCCCAGTCGTGGCTGGTCCGCCAGCAGGGTCGCCCGTTCCAGCACATTGCGCAGTTCTCGGATATTCCCCGGCCAGGCATGCCGCCCCAACAGCGCCTGGGCATCAACCTCCAGCTCATACTGGCTGCCCAACTCGGCTAGGATCGCCTCGCACAGCGCCGGCAGATCCTCCAGGCGCTCGCGCAGCGGCGGCACCTGCACCGGCAGCACGTTCAGCCGGTAGTACAGGTCGGCACGAAACGCCCCCCGGGTCATGGCCGCCTGCAGGTCGATGGAGGTGGCGGCGATGATCCGCACGTCACTGCGCAGCATCTGGTTGCTGCCCACCGGCTCGTATTCCTTCTCCTGCAGCACGCGCAACAGCTTGCTCTGCAGGGCCAGGGGCATGTCGCCGATCTCGTCGAGGAACAACGTGCCGCCTTCGGCCAGTTGCAGCTTGCCGCTGCGTCCCTTGCGGTCGGCGCCGGTGAAGGCGCCGGGGGCGGTGCCAAAGAACTCGGCCTCCAGCAACGCCTCGGGGATCGCCGCGCTGTTGATGCTGACGAACGCCTTGTGCGCCCGCGCCGAGGCGGCGTGGATGGCGTGGGCCAGCAGTTCCTTGCCGGTGCCGGTCTCGCCGAGCAGCAGCACCGGCGAGTCGCTGGTCGCGCCGCGGCGGGCGCGGCGCTTGGCCTCGAGGCAGGCAGGGCTGCTACCGACGAACTGGGCGAAGCTGTAGCGGGCCTGGCGCGCGCGCAGCTGCGAGCGGGTCGAGGCCAGCTCCTGCTGCATGCTGGCGTAGCGCTTGAGCAGCGGCGACAGGCTGCGCAGCTCGTCGAACAGGGCGAAGCCGATGGCACCGATCAGCGCGCCCTGGTCGTCATGGATCGGTAGGCGCATCACCACCAGCGGCTCGTTCGGCGTGTCGAGCATGTCCAGCAGGATCGGCTTGCCGTTGCTCACCACCTCGCGCATCAGGCTGCCGGGGATTACCGCCTCGCAGGGCTGGCCGATGGCACTGGCGGCATCCTGCAGGCCGAAACGCCGGGCATAGCGCTCGTTCATCCAGACGATGCGCGCCTGGCGGTCGACGATCACCGTGCCTTCGCTGGATTGCTCGATGATCTCGAACAGCGAGCGGATGGCCAGTTGGCGGACCTGGGGGTAGTCCTTGAGGTTGTCGTGCATGGAAGGGATACCCATAGTCGAAATGTATGCCGAACGTGTAGGAGCGGCCTTGTGTCGCGATAGGGCCGCAAAGCGGCCCCAGCGATCTTTGCGTCGTCACTGAAATCCCGGGGCCGCTCTGCGGCCCTATCGCGACACAAGGCCGCTCCTACAGTGACCGAGGTAAGGCTAGGTGCGAGGATCGAACGCCTCGCGCAGCGCATCGCCGATGAATACCAGCAACGACAGGATCAACGCCAGGGCAAAGAATGCGGTAAAGCCCAGCCACGGCGCCTCGAGGTGCTGCTTGCCCTGGGTGACCAGCTCGCCTAGCGAGGCGCTACCGGCGGGCATGCCGAAGCCGAGAAAATCCAGCGCAGTGAGGGTGGTGATCGCTCCGGTGAGCATGAACGGCACATAGGTCAGGGTCGCGTTCAGGGCGTTGGGCAGGATATGCCGCAACATCACCTGGGTGTCCGAAAGCCCCAGGGCCCGTGCCGCCTTGACGTATTCCAGGTTGCGCCCACGGAGGAACTCGGCGCGTACCACATCGACCAGGGTCAGCCACGAGAACAGCGCCATGATCCCCAGCAGCCACCAGAAATCCGGCTCGACGAAGCCCGACAGGATGATCAAGAGGTACAGCACCGGCAACCCCGACCACACCTCCAGCAGGCGCTGGCCGAGCAAGTCGACCCAGCCGCCGTGGTAGCCCTGCAGGGCACCGGCCGTCACGCCGATGAGCACGCTGAGCAGGGTCAGGGCGAAGGCGAACAATAACGATATCCGCGTGCCATACAGTACCCGTGCCAGCACGTCGCGGCCTTGGTCGTCGGTGCCCAGCCAGTTGCTCGCGCTGGGTGGGCTGGGGGTGGGGACCTGCAGGTCGTAGTTGGGGGTATCGGCGCTGAACGGGATCGGCGCGAACAGCATCCAGCCACCCTGGCCTTCGATCAACTGGCGCACGTACTGGCTGCGGTAGTCGGGCTGGAACGGCAGCTGCCCGCCGAACTGCTGCTCGGTGTAGCGGTTGAGCGCCGGGGTGTACAGCTCGCCCTGGTAGCCCAGCAGCAAGGGCTTATCATTGGCCACCAGCTCCGCGCCCAGGCTCAGCAGCAGCAACCCGGCGAACAGCCACAGCGAGATCCAGCCGCGGCGGTTGTCGCGAAAACGCCGCAGGCGGCGCCGGGCGATGGGCGAGAACATCAGCGCCCCCTCGCGTCGAAGTCGATGCGCGGGTCGAGCACCGTGTAGCACAGATCGCCCAGCAGGCGGATCAGCAGTCCGGCCAGGGTGAAGATGAACAAGGTGCCGAACACCACCGGGTAGTCCCGCGACACCGCCGCCTCGTAGCTCATGCGCCCAAGGCCGTCGAGGGAGAAGATCACCTCGATCAGCAGGGAACCTGCGAAGAACACCGTGATCAGCGCCTGGGGCAGGCCGGCCACCACCAGCAGCATGGCGTTGCGCAGCACATGGCCGTACAGCACCCGCCGCTCGCTCAGGCCCTTGGCCCGGGCGGTGACCACGTACTGGCGGGCGATCTCGTCGAGGAAGGCGTTCTTGGTCAGCAGGGTCAGGGTGGCGAAGCCGCCGATCACCAGGGCGCCGACCGGCAGCACCAGGTGCCAGAAGTAGTCGGCGACCTTGCCCAACAGGCTGAGCTGGTCGAAGTCCTCCGACACCAGCCCGCGCACCGGGAACCAGTTGAGCGAGGTGCCGCCAGCGAACAGCACGATCAGCAGCAGGGCGAACAGGAACGAGGGCAGGGCGTAGCCGATCACGATCAGCGCGCTGCTCCAGGCGTCAAAACGGCTGCCATGGCGCACCGCCTTGCGGATGCCCAGCGGGATCGACACCAGGTAGGTGATCAGCGTGGCCCAGAAGCCCAGCGACAAGGTCACCGGCAGCTTCTGCACGATCAGCTCGGTGACCGTGGCGCCGCGAAAGAAGCTCTGGCCGAAGTCCAGCCGCGCGTACTGGCCGAGCATCAGCCACAGCCGTTCGGGCGCGGACTTGTCGAAACCGTACTGGCGCTTGATCTCCTCGATCAGCTTCGGGTCCAGGCCGCGGCTCGCGCGCGATTCGCCCTGTACCGCCTCGACGCGGGCGCCCGGGGCGCCGCCACCGATGCCTTGCAGACGTGCCACGGCCTGTTCCACCGGCCCGCCGGGCGCGGCCTGGACGATGGCGAAGTTCACCAGCAGGATGGCCAGCAAGGTGGGGATGATCAGCAGCAGGCGGCGCAGGATGTAGCTGGTCATGGCGCGCTCCGCAGGCGCTCGGCCATCTGCGGGTTGGTCAGCGCCCTGGGGCTGACTTCCCACCAGGTGTCCAGCCCCTCGTCATAGGTCGGCTGTACCTTGGGCAGGCCGAAGCGGTTCCACCACACCGTCGAGCTGCCCGGCGGGTAGTAGTTGGGAATCCAGTAGTAGTTCCATTGCAGCACCCGGTCCAGGGCGCGGGCGTGGCGCAGCATGTCGGCCTGGCTGGTGGCGCGCACCAGGCCGTCGAGCAGGCGGTCCACCGCCGGGTCCTTGAGCACCATCAGGTTGTTCGAGCCCGGGTCGTTGGCCGCGGCGGAGCCGAAGTAGTTGTACTGTTCGCTGCCCGGGGACAAGGTTACCGGGTAGCCGGTGACGATCATGTCGTAGTCGCGGGCCATGACGCGGTTGACGTACTGGGCCGAGTCGACGTTGCGGATGTTCAGCTCGACGCCGATCTGTGCGAGGTTGCGCTTCCACGGCAGCAACAGCCGCTCCATCCCCGACTGGCCGTTGAGGAAGGTGAAACTCAGCGGTTGGCCCTGGGCATTGACCAGCCGATCGCCCTGGGGATGCCAGCCGGCCTCCTGCAGCAAGGCCAGCGCCTGCAGTTGCTGCTGGCGGATGATGCCGGAACCGTCGGTGACCGGCGCGTTGAACACCTGGCTGAACACTTCGTCCGGCACCTGACCGCGCAGCGGCTCGAGCAGCTTGAGCTCCTCGGTGTCGGGCAGGGCGCGGGCGGCCAGAGGCGTATTGGAGTAGAGGCTCTGCTGGCGGATGTACATATTGCGCATCATCTGCCGGTTGCTCCACTCGAAGTCCCAGAGCATGCCCAGGGCCTGGCGCACACGGCGGTCCTTGAATTGCGGCTGGTCCAGGTTGAACACGAAACCCTGGGCGATCTGCGGCTTGGCCGGGCCCAGGTGGGCGCGTTGCAGGCGCCCGTCATCCAGGGGCTCACCGTTGTAGCCGAGAGTGTAGGCGGTGGCGGAGTACTCGCGGTTGTAGTCGTAGCCTCCGCCCTTGAGCACTTGCCGGGCCACTTCAGTGTCGCCGAAGAATTCGACGCCGATGCGGGCGAAGTTGTACAGCCCGCGGGCGACCGGCAGGTCCCGGGCCCACCAGGTCGTATCGCGCTCAAAGGTGATGCTGCGGCCGTTGTCGATTCTGCCGATGCGGTACGGGCCGCTGCCCACCGGCTTGTCGAATCCGGCGCCGTTGGCGAAGTCGCGTTGCTGCCAGTCGTGCTCGGGCAGCACCGGCAGGCCGGCCAGCTCCAGGGCCAGGGTGCGGCCATGGGGTTGCTTGAAGTCGAAGCGCACCTGGCGCGGGCCTTCGACCGTGACTGCGGCGACATCAGCGAACTGGGTGCGGAACTTGAGACTGCCCTTGTTCATCAGCAATTCATAGCTGAAGCGCACGTCCTCGGCCCGCACCGGCTTGCCGTCGGCGAAGGTGGAGCGCGGGTCGAGGTAGAAGCGCAGCCAGGCATCGTCCGGGCCGCGCTCCATGCGCTGGGCGATCAGGCCGTAGACGGTGTAGGGCTCGTCGAGCGAGCGTACGGCCAGGGGCGCATACAGCCAGCCATCGACCTGGCTGACGCCGATGCCTTTGTCGATGTAAGGCAGGATATGGTCGAACTGGCCGATCTCGATGGCCGAGCGGCGCAGGCTACCACCCTTTGGGGCGTCGGGGTTTACATAGTCGAAATGGCGGAAGTTCGCGGGGTAGCGCGGGGCTTCGGCGTAGACGGTGAGGGCGTGGGTGGGGGCGGCGTGGGCTGACGAGAGCGAGCACCACAAGATCATGCAACACAATACTTGTGGGAGCGGGTTTACCCGCGAATGCGTCGGCTCAGGCAACGATGTTGCATGTACGGGCGCATTCGTGGGTAAACCCGCTCCCACAGGGGACATCATCGCCTGCGATGACTTAGTCCTGACGGCTGGTCACTTCCAGCAGGTGGTAGCCGAACTGGGTCTTCACCGGGCCCTGGACGACATTCAGCGGCGCGCTGAAGACCACGGTGTCGAACTCGCGAACCATCTGGCCCGGGCCGAACGAACCCAGGTCGCCGCCCTGGCGGCTGGACGGGCAGGTGGAGTTGGCCTTGGCGACTTCGGCGAAGTCGGCGCCGGCTTCGATCTGCGCTTTGAGTTCGTTGCACTTGTCTTCGCTGGCAACCAGGATGTGGCGGGCGGTGGCTCGGGCCATGGGTACTGCTCCTTGGGATCGAAAAAGGCTAGCCTAGCGCACTTGTGCCGTACACGTCTCGCCAGCCGTGTCGCGTAGCAGCAATCAGCGCGCGCGCAACACTGGGTTACCTGCCATTTCTGCCAGTTGTTGGCATCCTGCCCCAGCTCTTATCGTGGCTCAGCCATGTCAATGCGCAGTCGCGCAAGGGAGCTAACCATGTCAACCCCCAATAACTCACTCGACAATGCCGATATCGTGCTGGATGACTCGGACGGAACCGAGGAGATAAAGGCCGAGCTGTCGAGTTTTGCCGCACTGCTCAAGAAAAAGTACCCGAATGATGCAGCGTCATCGCATCCGCGGCCAATGATCCATGGGGCAGTAAATGGTATTTCCACCGCAGATCAGGGCATCAGCAAAAAACTGCTCAATGAAAATGCCGACGGCTTGCAGGTGATCATCCCGGTGTATCCGGGCATGAAGAAGGGTGATCGGGTCCTCCTGCTGTGGGGGACGTCGGTGGTTCAGAGTAAGACGGTCGCTGACGCCGAAGTCGGTAACTATCTGAGCCTGCGTGTACCAGCTGATCAGGTGCACAAGGGCGCGAGTCGGTTGTATTACTATGTGAACCCAGGCCCTTCCAACATGGAGCACTCGCTCGAAACGACCACACTTCTGCACACCGGGCAGCCAGGCGTGCAGGGTGACAAAGGTGTCGATGAGGAGCTTGCCTTCCCCGTGGTCGAACTACCAGCCTCGAAGGTCGTCGGTAGCGCCGAAGCGAAGGCAAAGGTCAGGGTGCATATCCCGCCTTACCTGAACAAGCGCCACCTCGACTGCATTACGCTCTTCTGGGGCGATCAGGTTGTAGAGTTCGTGGTCAATGTCATTGAAGAAGTGGACAAGTACACACCGGTCGTGATCGAGGTGGACGAGAGTGTCATCAAGGCGGCGGGTGACAGCTCGAAATTGCCAGTCTATTACTTTGTGACCGATGAGGTCGGCAACGAATCCGAATGGTCGAAAGATGCGTTTGTCACCGTCAAGTTGCAGCCGTCCGAACCGCCCGAGGCGCCGGTGGTGCTGGATCGTGACGGCAACGTGAATACCTCCGGTGAAATCGACCTGGGTGACCTCGGCGCGGATCATGTCGTGATCCGGGTGACGGGGCAGTTCAAGGCCAAGGACAGTATCGTGTTGAACTGGAGCGGCACGACCGATGCGGGCCAGACGATCCCTATCAGCTACGGCCCCCAGGTCCTCGACAAGGACAGCACGACGCTGACCTTCAATGCCCCGCTGGATGTCCTGAGCGCACTGGCGGGCGGCAGCACACGCCTGACTTACACGCTGACCCGCGATGGCGTATCCACCCAGTCGGAAGCGGCGTTCATCAATATCAAGGGCGCTCCTGTCGACTTGCCGGCACCGGTTCTTGGCGTGGACAAGAACCTGGATTACTGGATCGGTGTCGATCACACGTACGTCCATGCATTGGTAGCCATCGAGGCTGCGTTGTTTGAGGAGGACGAGGTCATACTCGAGTGGGTCGGCACCGCGTCAGACGGCAGTGTGAAGACATTGAGCAGCAAAATGGTTCGAGTGACCAAGAATCGAGTGGGCAAGGTCCTGGCCATTCGCCTGAAAGGTTCGGAGTTCCTCAAGCCGTTCGATGGCGGTTGGATCGACGTCCGCTACAGGATCACACGGGGCAAGCAGAAACTGAAATCCGAAGTGGCCCGCTACTATGTCGGCGAACCGGCAGAAACACTGGCGCCACCTTTCACCGAGCCCGAATTGGCGAAGAACATCCTGGATCCAGCCCTGCCGGCCTATGAGTACGACATGCAAGTGTTCGTGCCGGAGTCGTCCGCGCAACCAACACCTTGCACGATCACGCTGTACTGGGAAACATCCGAAGGTGGCTACTACGAGGATGAGCAGGTTCTGGAGGAAGGGGATGAGGTGAGCCCATTCCTGGTGCCAGCGGACAACCTTCAACCCAAGGGTGACAAGCCGGTTCAGGTGTGGGTCTACTACAGGATCGACTGGGAGGAGAAACCGGCAAGGGTCTCCGAGGACTTTGTCTTCTGGATCGTGACGGCTGACATCCTGAAGAAAATGTATCCGCCACTGAACATCCCATCCGCCAGCAACGGAAAACTGAACTTGGGTGCCATCGGGGCCAGCGGTCTTGTACTGGAGGTGCCGCACTATGAAGGCATGGCCGTGGGTGACAAGATCACGATCAAGCTGGGTAATGCAACCGTGAAGGAACACATGGTCACGGCACTCGGCAAACAGGAGATTACCCTGAAACCGGCGGAGTTGTCCAAACTGGACGGGCTGTCCAAAGCGGTGTTGACCTACGAAATTGAACGCCATCCGTCGGGTGAAAAAGCTAACGGGCAGTCTCTCGACTTGACGTTGGAAGGGAAGCTGCAGGTTTACCCCACAGTCGAGAAGTTTGAAACAATAACACGTGGTTCTCTGAGAATTGGTCACCCCCTAGATTATCCAGCTCTATGGGTAACCCTGAACAAGGGAACATCTTCAATTGTATTCAGCAACGGCTGGCCGCCCACGCAAGGTGGCCTTGTATATGTGCACTCCCATGCCATGGTCTTTTTCGAGTTGAAGGGGCTGGCTAAAAGAGTTTCGTTCGATATCGCAGACTCTAGCAGGGTGCCTAGTAGCGTTCAGTTCTACGGTGCCGATGGAAAACTTATTAGCACGGTATCAACGCTTGCATTTTCGAATGCGCCAGCTAAGGGGTATACGATTTATTCAAAGAGGTTTAGTTTTGTCACGCCAGGCGCAGCAATCAAGAAGTTCCTGTTTGTCGACGGCGGAGGTGATACCTTCATTGACAATGTTGAGTATGAGCCTGCATGAAGAGTTGAAGTGTTTTCTGATATTCCCCACCTGCCGCAGCTTCTCTGCGGCAGGTGTTTTCATTTGTACATGATGGGATTCAACCAGCTTCATTCTGAAACAGAATTTGCGACTGCGTACAAGCGCTCACTCGCCTGACGCAGCAGTGTTTGCGTCGACTCCCACCCCAGGCATCCATCGGTGATCGACACGCCGTACTTGAGCGCGCCCTTGCCCAGAGCCTGACATCCGTCGAACAGGTGACCCTCGAGCATCACCCCGATCAGCGACCGGTCGCCGGCCAGGCGCTGGCTCAGCACATCCTCGAACACCGCCGGCTGACGAGCCGGGTCCTTGCCGCTGTTGGCGTGGCTGCAGTCGACCATGATCCGTGGCGCCAGCCCGACCTTGGCCAAGCCCTGGCGGGCCAGGGCGACGCTCTGGGCGTCGTAGTTCGGGCCCTGATGCCCGCCACGCAGTACCAGGTGAGTATCGGGGTTGCCCAGGGTCTCGATGATCGCCGGGTGGCCCTGGGCGTCCATGCCGAAGTGGCGGTGCGGGTGGGCGGCGCTGCGCATGGCGTCGCAGGCGATGCCGATACCGCCGTCGGTGCCGTTCTTGAAGCCGACCGGCAGCTCGAGGCCGCTGACCATCTCGCGGTGGATCTGCGACTCGGTGGTGCGCGCGCCGATGGCGGCCCAGCCCAGCAGGTCGTCGAAGTAGCCGGCGGCCATCGGCTGCAGCAGCTCGGTGGCGATCGGCAGGCCGCGTTCGAGCATGCCCAGCATCAGGCCGCGGGACAGGGCAAGACCGGCATGCATGTCGTCGCTGCCATCGAGGTGCGGATCGTAGGCCAGGCCTTTCCAGCCTACGGTTGTGCGCGGTTTTTCCACGTAGGCGCGCATCACCAGCAGCAGCTTGTCGTCGACTTCGCGGCTGAGTGCGGCCAGGCGGTCGGCGTATTCAAGGGCCGAACGCGGGTCATGGATCGAGCAGGGGCCGACCACCACCAGCAGACGTTCGTCGCGGCCTTCGAGGATGGCGCGGATCGCCTGGCGATGAGCGTGGACTTGCTGGGTGAGTTCGCTGGACAGCGGCATCTGCTGCTTGAGCAGGTGCGGGCTGGGCAGGCGCTGGCTGACGGTGGTGTTGGCAGCGTGCGGTTGGGTCAGGGGCAGGGCGAGGTTCGAGGCTTGCATGGCGTTTTTTCCCTGGGCGGACGGCGGGTTCTGGCCCGCGTCGTCGGCCCTATCGAGGTGTTCGACTGATCGTCAAATGGGGTGTCTGTGCGGCATTGCCACCGGAAATCGACCGAACGGAGGCGGCAGGCTGGCCCGAACGGAACTGGCTAAATCGCCATGCGAAGGTGCGGTAATAGGTGGTGTAGTTCATGTCGCTGTCCTCAAGGTAATCGGTATGTTTCGTAGGTCCGGAAAAGCAAAACCCCCGGTCGGGGAGCCGACCGGGGGTTTGAGTATTCTCATGTTCGGCGGCCCCTCGAAGGTGGGCGCCGGATGGGTCATCGGCGCCTAGTGGCTAAACCAATACCCAAAATAAAAGCTGGCAACGGCGTTACGACCGGCAACAGCCAGCACGCGGTGCGCGGAGCGACCGGTGTGGTTGGCGTGGTTGCAGGTTTGTTTCGACATGTTGCTCTCCAGTGATTGGGACCGAGCTTACTGCACCTTTGCGCGTGTGTTCAATCACTAAATGCTATCGATTCGATAGCGTGGGAGCAGCGCACCGGCGCTCCACACAGGTACTACGCCAACCTGTAGGAGCGGCCTTGTGCCGCGAAAGGGCCGCAAAGCGGCCCTGGCGATTGATGAGTCAACGCTGTAACCCTGGGGCCGCTACGCAGCCCTTTCGCGGCACAAGGCCGCTCCTACAGAGATCACGTCAGTTTAGAGAACTCAGCAAGACAGTTGCTCCCACGCGGTTCCAGCAAAGCCCCCCAATTAAGGGTGAAAGCGCCCAGCTCATCCTTTCTATTTCTATCAAGTGCTTGATAAACAACAACTAAATTCATGGCATAAGCCTTGCTCACCTCCCCGCAGTATCCCTGTGTCCCTGGAGGTGCCCCATGTCGACCCCTCGCAAAGGCCCGGTCCTGTCCACCTTCCTGCTGGCCCTGCTGGGCTGGCAGGTCTCCAGCGAGGCCGCGGTGCAGTGCCAGCGCACGCTGGTGGCCAACGTGGTGGCGCTGGATCAGCCACTGATGTTCAACCGCCTCGGCGCGCAGAATGCCAACGGCATGATGTACGCCCTGCGCCAGGATGTGGTGGACGAGCACCGGGTGCCCTTGAGCAAGGGCGGCGCCGCGGTACCGGGCAAGGTCACCCTGCGGCCGGACAAACGCCCGCGGCCGATCGTGCTGCGGGTGGCCGCCGGTGACTGCCTGACGGTCAACCTGACCAACCTGCTGGCCTACCAGGCCAACCCCAACAAGCACGGCATCGACCACGACGAAACCGAAGTCGAAGGCGAGGAGGAAGAGGGCGCCGAGATCGAGAACGAAGGCGACGAACACTTCGTTGCCGACGAGCAGGTCACCGACCGTCATGTCGGCTTCCAGGTCAATGGCCTGCAGGCGGTCAACAGCATCGGCGATATCGCCGCCAACACCGGGCGCAACGGCAACTTCCTGGTTGCCCCGGGCGGCACCCGCAGCTACACCCTGTACGCCGAGCGCGAAGGGGCGTTCGCCGTCACCAGCCAGGGCGCCACCTTTGGCGGCCAGGGCGGCGCCGGCAACGTCGCCAACGGTCTGTTCGGCCAGGTGGTGGTGGTGCCCAAGGCCGGGCGTACCTACCGCAATACCCTGACCGAGGAAGAGATGCGCCTGGCCACTACGGGGCGCACGGCCACCGGCCAACCGGTGATCGACTACCAGGCCCGCTATCCCAACGTCGAGCCGTGGATCGCCGAGGGCAAGGCCGGCAAGCCGATCATCGCCATGCTCGACGGCAACGAGATCCTCAGCAGCGAGACCGACGCCATCGTCATGGGCCCCAATCCCGACGGCAGCTTCCCGGCCAGCACCTACCCGCTGGAAAGTGTCGGCAAGCGCAATCCGGCGCTGCCCAACCGGCTGGAAGCCTTCCGCGACTTCGCCTCGCAGTTCGCCGACGAGGTGGCCGCCACCCAGGCCTTCCCAGCCTATTGGGCCGACCCGGTCATGGGCCATGTACTCGAGCCGACCCGTGACTCGTTCATGATCAACTACGGCTCCGGCGGCATGGGCGCCGAGGTGGTGGCCAACCGCCTGGGGGTGGGGCCGATGCACGACTGCCTGTCGTGCGCCTACGAGGAGTTCTTCCTCAGCGCCCACACCGTGGGCGATATCGGCACCCTGGTGGATATCCCGGCCAACGTCGGGCTGGAGAACATCCGCCCTGGCCAGACGCCGCCGACCAGCGCCACCGGGGTCAAGGCGACCATGGCCCTGTACCCGGCCGAGCCTGCCAACGTGCACCACAGCTACATCGGCGACTTCACCAAGTTCCGCAATACCCACAACGGCCACGAGCAGCACATCTTCCACCTGCACGGGCACCAGTGGCTGTTCAACCCTAACGACGACAACTCCGACTATATCGACGCCCAGGGTATCGGCCCGGGGGTGGGCTACACCTACGAGATCGCCAACGGCGGTTCGGGCAACCGCAACCGGGTGGCGGGGGACGCCATTTATCACTGCCACTTCTACCCGCACTTCGCCCAGGGCATGTGGGCCATGTGGCGGGTGCACGACGTGTTCGAGCCGGGCACTCGGTTGGAGGTCAGCGGCGAGGGAGCGAACGGCTTCCACAGCACGCCGTTCGCCCTGCGCAATGGCAAGCCGGCCCAGGGCGCCCGGGCGCTGCCGGACGGCGAGATCATCGCCGGCACGCCGATCCCGGCCATCGTGCCGTTGCCGGGCAAGGCCATGGCGCCGATGCCGGGCAAGGTCACCGTGGTGCCCAAGCTGTCCGAGACCCTGGTCGCCGGTCATGAGGATGAAGAAGAGGAGGAGGGCGACGACCATCCGGACACGCCAGCCACCCCGCGCGCCGTCGGCTCCCTGGCCCTGGTCGACCGCAGCGAGACCAATCGCAACGCCGACGGCAGCCTGAAGAACCCTGGCTACCCGTTCTGGATCGGCGGCATGGAAAGCAGCGTCGGCCAGCGTCCGCCGACCCCGCCACTGGACATGCTCGACCCGGCCATGGCCCGTCAGCTCAAGGACAGCGGCAAGGCGCTGTGGGCCAACCTCGACCCCAACCAGGTCGACGGCTGGGACGGTGGCCTCGGTCGCCACGCGCTGGACGGCGTATCGGCCGGCGGCGAGGCGGTGACCACCACCACCAAGCTGGATTTCTCCAAGGTGGTGCACAAGGCCAAGCCGATCTACCTGCCCGAGGAGGGCACCGAGGTCGAACAGGCCGCCATGCAGTTCCACGCCAAGGCCGAGCACCCGAGCTTTGCCCTGATCCCCGGCAGCGCACCGGTGGCCAAGGCCTTCCGCACCAACGGCGCCCTGCCCACGGCGGGGGCGCCGTTCTACGAACCCTGCATGGACGACCGTGGCAAACGCCTGACCCAGACCTCGGGCGTCGGCGAGTTCTTCAGTGGCGAAAACCTCACCGGCATGAGTTTCCGCGGTTCGTCCACCTTCACCGCCGACCGCCCGCGCATCTACAAGGCCGCCAACATCCAGTTCGACGCGGTGTACAACAAGGTCGGCTACCACTTCCCGCAGGCGCGCATCCTCGCACTCTGGGAGGACGCCTGGCCGGTGATCACCAAGCAGCGCCCGCCGGAGCCGCTGGTGATGCGCATGAACACCTTCGACTGCACCCAGTACGTGCACACCAACCTGATCCCGTCGTTCTACGAGATGGACGACTATCAAGTGCGCACGCCGACCGACGTGATCGGCCAGCATATCCACCTGCCCAAGTGGGACCTGACCGCCGCCGACGGCTCGGCCAACGGCTGGAACTACGAGGACGGCATCCTCTCGCCCGGTAGTGTGGTCGAGCGCGTGCATGCCATCCGCAGCTTCAACAACTGCACCGAGGGCGACACCCGCGACGGCACCGCCGCGTGCCCGAAAGCCAAACAGCATCCGTACTTCGGGCGCTTCGGCCGGGCCGACTGGCTCGGCGCGCGCACTGCCATGCAACGCTGGTTCGCCGACCCGCTGGTGAACGTGCACAACGTCGACCGTGGCCTGGGCACCATCTTCACCCATGACCACCTTGGCCCATCGACCCACCAGCAACTGGGGCTGTACGCGACCGTGCTGGCCGAGCCCGCCGGTTCCACCTGGTACCACGCCGAGACCGGCGAGCAGCTGTACAACCCGGCCACCCGCCAGGACGGCGGCCCGACCTCGTGGCAGGCGGTGATCCAGACCGGCGACCATGACGGCGACGGCAAAAACGACAGTTACCGCGAGTTCTTCCTCGAGTACAGCGACTTCCAGCATGCCTACGAGGCCGGTGTGTATGTGGGCGCCGGCCCCAACGGCATACCTGATGGCCAGGCTTACCCGGCCACCGCCGACAGCTTCCGCTACGCGATCAACCCGCCGGTGCGGCAGAAAGCCTCGACGCTGCTCGAGTCGGTAGTCGAGTCCCGTGGCGGGCTGAGCCCAGGCTGTCCGACCCGGCCGTGCCCGCAGGCGATCTCGGTGGATGACCCGGGCATGTTCGTCGTCAACTACCGCAACGAGCCGTTGGCCCTGCGCGTGTTCGACCCGAACAAGGTCGGCCCGGACGGCAAGCGCGGCATGCAGGCCGACGGCCTGGGCGGCGACCTGGCCTATGCCATGCAGAGCCGCACCGACCGCGCCATCCCGGCGATGAACCTGGCGCCTTCGGCGATCACCCAGGCCACCGGCCCCACCGGCGGCACCACGCTGTTCCCGCCCCACGTCAACAAGGGCAGCGAGCCGGGCGACCCGTTCACCCCGTTGCTGCGCACCTATTCCGGCGACAACGTGCGCCTGCGCATGCACGCTGGTGGCCACGAGGAGGAGCACAACGTCACCCTGCACGGCGTGAAGTGGCTGCAGAACGGCTCGGGCTTCGGCAACAGCTCCAACTCGGGGTGGAAGTCGTCGCAGATGGTAGGCATCTCCGAGCAGCTCGGGTTCATGGCGCCGGTGTCGATGATCTCGAGCTCCGCCGCCACCAACGGCGACTACCTGTACTCGTTGGACGCCGCGCTGGAAGGCTACTGGAACGGCATCTGGGGCATCATGCGCAACTACACCGCCCAGCGCGCCGACCTGTTCGCCCTGCCGAACAACCCGCAACCGGTGGCCATGCGCAACACCGTCAATTTCGACGGCATCTGCCCGAAAACCACGGCCAACGCCAATGGCATTGGCACCCGGCCGACGGTCAAGCGCAGCTACGAGATTGTCGCGGCCCTGGCCAACGACATCCTCGAGAATCGCCACGGGGTCAGCATCAGCGATCCGGCCGGTATTGGCCAGCACGTGGGCGGCGCGCTCAAGGCCAATGGCGGCACCCTGGTGTTCAACAGCCGCAAGGTCGATATCCCCATGGCCACGGTCACCGACGAGGAGGACGGCGCGACCTTCACCGTCGGTGGCCACAGCTCGCCGTTGCACGACCCGACCGCGGTGCTCTACGTGCGCAAGGCCGACCTCGATACGGGCACTGGCAAGCTCAAGGCAGGCGTGCCGGTCGAGCCCCTGGTACTGCGTGCCAATGCCGGCGACTGCATCAGCATCACCCTGGAGAACCGCCTGCCGCTGATGATGCCGGATCTGCCCAGCACCGCGGTGATGCAGAACGTGGTCAAGCGCGACCGGGCCGGCGGCGAGGGCTCCACGGCGTTCAACAATAACCTGATGCGCCCGTCCAGCCACGTCGGCCTGCATGCGCAGCTGCTGGCCTACGACATCACCAAGTCGGACGGCGTCAACGTCGGCCTCAACCCGGTGCAGACCGTGCCGCCGCGCGCCGGCGGCAGCGGCGCCTACCCGAGCCGGGTGTACCAGTACTATGCCGGGCACCTGGAGCGTGAAGGCAAGCCGGTGCTGCAACTGGGCCGCACGGTGGACAACATCAACACCACGGCCATCGAGTTCGGCGGCCTCAACCTGACCCCGGCGGATGTCATCAAGCAGCCGCAGAAGGGCCTGGTGGGCGCCATGAGCGTGCTGCCGCAAAGCGCGACCTGGACCGAGGACAACGCCAGCCGCGCCCAGGCTACGGTGAAGGTCAGCGGCCAGCCCGACTACCGCGACTTCATCACTGTGTGGCAGCGCTCGCTGAACATGCGCTGGGCCGATGGCCGGCCAGTGGAGGGCATCGCCACCGAGGGTAATGGCGTGCCGGGTGATCCGAAGGACAACGGCAACATGGCGATGAACTACAAGACCGAGCCGCTGTGGCTGCGCTTCGGCCTGGCGCCGGACGCACCGTTCGGCCATGCCGACGGCTTCGGCTTCGCCGATGTGCCGAACGCCCACATGGCCTACAGCAACGCCCTGGTCGGCGGCGACCCGCAGACCCCGGTGCTCTGGGCCAAGCCGGGTCAACCTGCGCGCAGCCATGTGCTGATGCCCAGCGGCGGTAGCCGCGGCATCACCTACCAGCTCGACGGACACCTGTGGCCACTGCACAACTACCAGGCCGAGAAGAACGATGTGAACGGCTACCCCATGGGCCTGCCGGGCATCGGTTCGGTGCGCTACGGCTACAACCCGATGGCGATGTACGTGGGCGCGCAGGAAAGCGTGCTGCCGGCGGCGCACTTCAGCTTCATGCTGCCCAGCGCCGGGGGCGCCAACGCGGTGCCGGGGGACTACCTGTTCCGCGACTATGCCGCGTACGGCAATGCCTCGGGGCTGTGGGGGATCCTGCGGGTGACCAACGAGGCGCCGCCGGCCGTGGCGCCGGCGCAGTGAGAAGCGCCTGGTACGGGCTGATGACGTCAGGAGGAGTACATGCCTACTCCTCCTGACGTCATTCAACAACGAGAAAACATTTCTTTTTGTTGCCTTGGCGCCAATCCTCGTGGTTATCATCCGCCAGCGCCCAAGGCCAGGAGCCCGGCGCCAATGGATTGCCGCTGACCCACAGGTCACCGGCACCGCAGCCGAAGGGACCACCCAGGCTCAACGCTCGTGGCCCTTCCACGCCCCCCATAAGGATGGTGAGGTTTCAATTGGTCACGCAGTTTGGAATCGTCGATATGACGGGCCGTGCGCCCGTAGTCGCTGCTCTTCCCAGCACGTGCGCTGCCGCCCGGCCGCACGGCGTCCCGCCCACCACTCCCGCACGCAACGGTGTAGCGCTCGGCCCCTGATCGCCGACGCATGACCGCCCCGGCCCGATGGCCGGGCCCGACAGGCAGGACGCCCGTCGTCCTGCACGTCCCATAAGAACAATACTCATGGATGGCAGCCTCGATGTTCGACACCACCTCCTCGCGCGGCACGGCCGGCGCGCAGCCCGACGTTTTACCCGAGAACTGGCACCACGATGCCCCGTTCGACGCCGACCAGTGCATCCACGGCCTGTTCGAGGCCCAGGTGCGGCGCACGCCGCAGGCCATTGCCGTGCGCTTTGGCGAACAGGCACTGACCTACGCCGAGCTCAACGCCCAGGCCAACCGCCTGGCCCACCACCTGCGGACCCTGGGGGTCGGGCCGGATGTGCGGGTCGGCCTGTGCCTGGCGCGTTCGCCAGCCATGCTGGTGGCCGTGCTCGCCGTGCTCAAGGCCGGTGGCGCCTACGTGCCGCTGGACCCTGGCTATCCACGGGCGCGTCTGGCGCACATGCTGGCCGACAGTGCCCCGGTTGTGTTGCTCAGCCATGGCCCGGCCCGGGCGGCACTCGAGGGCCTGGCAGCGGCCTTGACGCTGCTCGATCTCGATGACAGCGCAGCCTGGGCCGAGCTCCCGTCCCATGACCCGGACCCGCGAGCGATCAGGCTGACCCCCAGCCACCTGGCCTATGTGATCTACACCTCCGGTTCCACCGGCACGCCCAAGGGGGTGATGGTCGAGCACCGTGGCCTGGTCGCCCTGAGCGCGGCCTGGACTCAGCTGTATCCACTGCGGGCGCCGCTCAATCACCTGCAGATGGCTGGTTTCTCCTTCGACGTGTTCAGCGCTGACCTGATCCGCGCCCTGGGTTTTGGCGGCACCCTGGTGCTGTGCCCACGCGACACGCTGATGGACCCGCCCGCGTTGTACCGGCTGCTACGCGAGGCGCAGGTGGGCTTCGGCGACTTCGTGCCGGCGGTGCTCGACCCGCTGCTGGACTGGGTCGAGGCGAACGGCCACGACCTGGCCTTTCTGCGCACGGTGGTCTGTGGCTCGGATATCTGGACCGCCCACAGCGCCCGCCGGCTGCGCAGGCTGTGCGGTGAGCGGGTGCAGCTGGTGCAGGCGTACGGAGTCACCGAGGCAAGCATCGACAGCACCTGCCACGAACTGCCGACGCGAGAGGTGGCTGACGCTGTGCTGCCCATCGGTCGACCGCTGGCGAACTGCCGCGTCTATCTGCTCGATGCGCAAGGGCAGGCGAGCGAGGAGGGTGAGTTGTACCTCGGCGGCGTCGGGGTCGCGCGCGGCTACCTGAACCTGCCGCAACTGACAGCCGAGCGTTTCAGTGACAACCCCTTCGTGGCCGGTGAGCGCCTGTACCGCACCGGCGACCTGGCGCGCCTGCGCGGCGATGGCCAGCTCGAATTCCTTGGGCGCGGCGACCAGCAGGCCAAGCTGCGCGGCCTGCGCCTGGAACTGGGCGAGATCGAGGCGCGTCTGGCGCAGGTGCCCGGCGTGCGGCAAAGCCTGGTGCTGCTGCGCCAGGATACGCCCGGCGAGCCCCGCCTGGTGGCCTACTTTGCCGAGCAGCTGGGGGCCGGGTTGACCCCGGCGGCCCTGCGCGAACAGTTGGGCGAACACCTGCCGGAGTACATGCTGCCGAGCGCCTACGTGCAGTTGCCAGCCTTGCCGCTGACCGCCAACGGCAAGTTCGACCGCGTCGGCCTGCCCGCGCCAGACGCTGCTGCCTTCGAGCAACGTGACTACCAGGCGCCGCAGGGGGCGCTGGAAACCAGCCTGGCGGCGATCTGGGGCGAGGTGCTGGGGGTTGCGCGTATCGGTCGTGACGATCACTTCTTCGCCCTGGGCGGCCACTCGCTGCTGGTCATGCGCGTGCTGGCCCGCGTGCGCCAGGACCTGGGGCGCGAAGCGGCGCCGGTGGCGCTGTTCGAAAGCCCGCGGCTCGTGGACTTCGCTCAACGGCTGCAGGCCAGCCGGGACGAGGCGCGGCTGCCGATCGAGGCAATCGAACGCACAGGCGCGCAAACGTTGTCGTCCGCTCAGCACCGGTTGTGGTTCCTGGCGCAGATGGAGGGTGGCAACGCCGCCTACCACATGCCGCTGAACCTGCGTCTCAAGGGCGCCTTGAAGGTGCAGGGACTGGCGGACAGCCTGGACAAGCTGGTAGCGCGCCATGAGGCGCTGCGCACCACTTTCGTCAGCGTCGAGGGCGAGGGCCGGCAATGTGTCGGCGCTGTAGACCAGGGCATGACACTGGTCCAGGTCGACCTGCAGGGCCTGGCCGATGCCTCGGCACGCCTGGACGCGTTGATCGAAGAGGAGGGCGCAAGACCGTTCGATCTGGCCAGGGGGCCGCTGATGCGCGCCTGCCTGGTACGCCTGGCGCCGGACGAACACGCGCTGCTGCTGACCCAGCACCACATCATCTCCGACGGCTGGTCGGTGGGCGTGCTTACCCGTGACCTGGAGGCCCTGTATGGCGCTGTCGTGCAAGGTATCGAAGCGACACTGCCGGCGTTGCCGGTGCAGTACGTGGACTACGCCGCCTGGCACCCGCGCTGGCTGGCGGGTGAGCGGCTGGAGGGCCAGCGCCGATACTGGCAACAGGCGCTGGAAGGCGCGCCGCCGCTGCTGACGCTGGCGACCGACCACCCGCGCCCGACGGTGCAGGATTACCGTGGTGGATTTGTGCCGCTGATGCTGGATCGCGATCTGACCACGCGCCTGAAGGCGCTGTGTGGCGTCCATGGCGGCACGCTGTTCATGGGCTTGCTGAGCGCCTGGTCGCTGCTGCTGATGCGCCTGTCCGGGCAGGACGACGTGGTGGTCGGCGTGCCCACGGCCAACCGTCCGGACCCGGCGCTGGACGGGCTGGTCGGTTTCTTCGTCAACACCCTGGCGCTGCGCATGACCCGCAGGGGGGCGCCGACCTTGGAGCAGTGGCTGCGCCAGGCCCGCGAGGTGACCGTGCAGGCCCAGGCTCACCAGGACCTGCCGTTCGAGCAACTGGTGGAGTTGCTCAATCCGCCGCGCAGCCTGGCCTACAGCCCGGTGTTCCAGGTGCTGTTCGCCTGGGAGCAGGACCAGGGCCAGACCCTGGCCTTGCCCGGGCTGGACATCAGCCCCTTGCCGTGCAGCCAGCCGGTGGCGAAATTCGACCTGCAACTGGCCCTGAGCGAATGTGATGGCCAGATTGTCGGTGGGCTGGAGTACGCCAGTGGGTTGTTCGAACGCGCCACCGTGGCGCGTATCGGCGAGTACCTGCGCCGCTTGCTGGAAGGCATGGTCGACAACCCCGGACAGTCCATTGCCACCCTAGAGCTGCTCGATGCCGCGCAGCGCGAGCAAGTGTTGGACCGCTTCAACCGCACAGTCCTCGACACCGCCAGTCAGCCGAATTGCATGGCGCGCCTGGCGGCCATCGCCCGTCAGAGGCCGGATGCCTTGGCGCTGGTCGCCGACGGGCAGTCGCTGAGTTATGCCGAGCTGGACCGCGCCGCCAACCGCCTGGCCCAGCACCTGGTCGCCCTGGGCATCGGCCCCGAGCAGCGGGTGGGCCTGTGCCTGGAGCGTTCGGCGCAGATGGTCGTCGGCCTGCTGGCGATCCTCAAGGCCGGCGCCGCCTATGTGCCGTTCGACCCGGCGTATCCGGCCGAGCGGCTGGCCTTCATGCTCGCCGACGCAGCGCCCAGCCTGGTGCTGACCCAGGCCTCGCTGCGTCCGAGCCTGCCGCAGGCGGTCGAGCTGCTGTGCCTGGACGCCGACGCCGCGCGCTGGGCCGACTGCCCGGACAGCGAACCGCAGGTGACGGTCCATCCCGAGCACCTCGGCTATGTGCTCTACACCTCCGGCTCGACCGGCCGCCCCAAGGGCGTGGCCCACAGCCGTCGGGCCCTGGACAACCTGATTGCCTGGCAACTGGAGGACGCACCAACGCCTTGTCGCGTACTGCAGTTCGCCTCGCTGAACTTCGACGTGTCGTTCCAGGAGATCTGCAGCACCCTGTGCCAGGGCGGCACCTTGCAGTTGATGAGCGAGGCCGAACGCAAGGATCTGGCCACCTTGCGTCCGACCCTGGTGGCCGAGAAGGTGGGGCGTGCGTTCCTGCCGTTCGCCGTGCTGCAACAACTGGCCGCCTTGACCGAGGCCGACGCGCCGATGCCGTCCGGCGGCTGCGAGATCGTTACCGCCGGCGAGGCGCTGCAGGTCAATGACGCGCTGCGCGCCTTCGTCCGTGGCTTGGGCGGTGCGCGCCTGCGCAACCAGTACGGGCCGACCGAGACCCATGTGGTCAGCCAGTTCAGCCTCGATTGCGCCGATGCCGAGCATTGGCCGGAGTTGCCGGCCATCGGCAAGCCGATTGCCAATGCCCGGCTCTACGTGCTGGACGGCGACCTGAATCCATTGCCGATGGGTGTACCGGGCGAGCTGTACATTGCGGGCGACTGCCTGGCGCGTGGCTACCTTAACCGCCCACTCCTGAGCGCCGAGCGCTTCCTGCCCGACCCGTTCAACCCACAGCCCGGCGCACGCATGTATCGCAGCGGCGACCTGGCCCGGCTGCAGGCCGATGGCAATGTGCAGTACCTCGGGCGCGTGGACCAGCAGGTCAAGCTGCGCGGTTTCCGTATCGAGCTGGGCGAGATCGACAGCCTGTTGCGCCAGCAGCCGGGCGTGCAGGATGTCGCCGTGCTGCTGCGCGAAGACATCCCCGGCGACCCGCGCCTGGTCGCCTACGTGGTGGGCAGCGGCGATCCGCAGACCCTGCGCGCCACCTTGCAACGGCAACTGCCCGAGCACATGCTGCCCAGCGCCTGGGTCAGCCTCGCGCAGCTGCCGCTGACCCGCAACGGCAAGCTCGACCGCCAGGCGCTGCCGGCGCCCGAGCGTGGTGGTGCGGCGCATTTTGAGCCACCACGCAACGAGACCGAACGGCGCATGGCCCAGGTGTGGGCCGAGGTGCTCAAGTGCGAGCGGGTCGGCATCCATGACAACTTCTTCGACCTGGGCGGCCATTCGCTGCTGGCCACGCGCCTGGTCTACGCGATCAACCAGCGCCTGGGCGCGCAGCTGTCGCTGAGCAGCCTGTTCCAGGCACCGGTACTAATGGATCTGGCCGCGCAGGTCGGGGTGACGCAAGAGGCACATGGCGAATCCCAGGGGCAGGCTCTGCAAGCCGACCCGGCCGGGCGCCATGCGCCGTTCCCGCTCACCGACATCCAGCAGGCCTACTGGTTCGGCCGTGAGGCCAGCGTCAGCCTCGGCGGGGTCAGCGCCCATGGTTACGAGGAGTGGCGCATTCCCGATTTCGATGTGCCGCGCTTCGAGGCGGCGCTGAACCGGATGATCCAGCGTCACGACATGCTGCGCGTGGTGTTCCTCGGCGACGGTACCCAGCAGGTGCTGGAACAGGTGCCGGTTTACCAGCTGGCCCGCCACGACCTGCGCGGCATGAGCGGCGAGGATGCCCAAAGTGCCCTGAGGGCCATCCGCGAGCGCCAGTCGCACCAGGTCCTCGACGCCAGCCGCTGGCCGTTGTTCGACTTCAGCGTGTCGCTGCTCGACGACGGCATCAGCCACCTGCACATCAGCCTCGACGCCCTGGTGGTCGATGCCGCCAGCACGCAGATCCTGGCCCGTGAGCTGATGGGGTACTACCACGAGCCCGAGCTGGAACGGCCCGAGCCGGGCGTGACCTTCCGTGACTATGTGCTGGCCGAGCGCCGCTTGCGCGCCGACTCCTCCTATGAACGCGCCCTGGACTACTGGCGCGGGCGGATCGAGACCTTGGCTCCGGCCCCGGACCTGCCACGGGTGTGCCAGCCAGAAAGCATCGCCAACCCGCACTTCACCCGCCGCGACCGCGACATGCCGGCGGCGCAGTGGGGCCGGCTCAAGGCCATGGCCCGACAGTTCGGCGTCACCCCGTCGGTAATGCTACTGACCGCGTTCAGCGAAGTGCTGGCGCTGTGGAGCCGACAGCCGCGCTTCACCCTCAGCCTGCCCCTGTTCAACCGCTTGCCGCTGCACCCGCAGGTGGATGCGATCATCGGCGACTTCACCTCCCTGGTGCTGCTGGAAGTGGCCATCGACGGCAACGCCAGCTTCACCGACAAGGCCCGCGCCGTGCAGGCGCGCCTGTGGCAGGACATCGACCACTCGCTGGTCAGTGGCGTGCGTGTGCTGCGCGAGCTGTCCCAGGCCCGCGGCGTGCAGCAGACGGCGATGCCGATCGTGTTCAACAGCACCCTGTCGGAAGCGGCGCCGGAGCTGGCCGAGTTCAACCTGGGCGACGCTCTTGGCGCGACGCTGGAACACAGCATCACCCAGACCCCGCATGTGTGGCTCGACCACACCCTGCTCGAACTCGAAGGCCGCCTGCTGTTCAACTGGGACAGCATCGACGCGCTGTTCCCCGAGGGCATGATCGGGCAGATGTTCGCCGCCTACAACGCGCTGCTCGACCGCCTGCTCGCCCCTGAAGCCTGGGCCGCCAGCACGCCGCAGTTGCTGCCTCAAGCGCGCCTGCCGCAGGCGCCGCCAGCGCCACATGATCTGCCGTTGCTGCACGCGCTGTTCGAGCGCCAGGCCCTGGCCACGCCAGAGGCCGTCGCGGTGCTGGGTGCCCGTGAACTGAGCTACGGTCAGTTGCGCCAGGAGGCCCGTCAGCTGGCCGTGCAGTTGCAATCCCGTGGCGTTCAGCCCAACCGGCTGGTTGCCGTGGTGATGGAGCGCGGCTGGGAGCAGGTGGTGGCGACGCTGGCGATCCTCTATGCCGGCGGTGCTTACCTGCCCATCGACCCGAGCCTGCCCGGCGCGCGCCTGCGCCATATCCTCGAACGCGCCGAGGCCAGCCTGGCGCTGACCCAGCCGTGCCTGCTGGAGCGGGTGGCGTGGCCGACGCAGGTCACCGTACTGCCGGTCAGCGACCAGATAGACAGCCCGGGTGAACCACTGCGCGACGTGCAGGTGCGCCCCGACGACCTGGCCTACGTGATCTACACCTCCGGCTCCACCGGCACGCCCAAGGGCGTGGTGATCGACCACCAGGGCGCGGTGAACACCTTGCTCGACATCAACCGCCGCTTCGCCGTGGGCCCGCAGGACCGGGTGCTGGCCATCTCGTCGCTGAGTTTCGACCTGTCGGTGTATGACTTCTTCGGCACCCTGGCGGCGGGCGCAGCGGTGGTCATGCTCGAACCGCAACTGAGCCTGGATCCCGCGCACTGGACCGCGTTGGTCGAACAGCACCGGGTCAGCCTGTGGAACTCGGTGCCGGCGCTGCTGGGCATGCTGGTGGAATACCTGGAGGGCGAGGGCAGGGCGATGCCGGCGAGCCTGCGCCTGGCCATGCTCTCCGGCGACTGGATCCCGCTGGCACTGCCCGAGCGCGCGCGGGTGTTGCGTCCAGGCTTGCAAATGATGAGCCTGGGTGGGGCCACCGAAGCGTCGATCTGGTCGATCGGCTACCCGATCGACCAGGTCGATCCGGCCTGGCGCAGCATTCCCTATGGCCAGGCGCTGGATCACCAGCGTTTCCATGTACTGGACGAGGCGCTGCAAGTGCGCCCGACCTGGGTCACCGGCCACCTGTACATCGGTGGCATCGGCCTGGCCAAGGGCTACTGGCGCGACGAGACGCTGAGCGCCAGGAGCTTCTTCGACCATCCGCTGACCGGTGAGCGCCTGTACCGCACCGGTGACCTGGGGCGCCTGCTGCCGGATGGCAACATCGAGTTCCTCGGTCGTGACGACAACCAGGTCAAGGTCCAGGGTTATCGGATCGAGCTGGGCGAGATCGAGGCGGTGCTCAACCGTCACCCCGGCGTGCACAGCGCGGTGGTGCGCATCCTCGGCGAGGCCCAGGCGCAGAAGCGCTTGGCCGGCTACGTGCTCAAGGCCGACCCGGCGCTGCAGGCCGGCGACTTTGCTGGCTACCTGGCCGACAAACTGCCGGCGTACATGGTGCCGTCGTCCTTCACCTTCGTGGAGGCCTGGCCGCTGTCGGCCAATGGCAAGGTCGACAAGGGCCGCCTGCCCGAACCCGAACAGGTCCAGGCCGGCGGCCTAGCGCTGGAACTCGAAGGGCCGCAGGAGCAGCGCCTGGTGGCCATCGTCGAGCAGGTGCTGGGCAGGGTGGATATTGCCGCCGACGCCAACCTGCTGAGCCTGGGCGCCACCTCCATCGACATCGTGCGCATCAGCAACGCGCTGTCGAGCGAGCTGCGCTTCCGCCCCCATGTGGCGAACCTGCTGGCGCAGCCGACCTTGCTAAACCTGTTGGCGCTGTACCGCCAGCGCCAGGAGCAGAGCGAGTCACCGAGTATCAGTGTCGACGCCGTGCTGGACGATCCGCAGCAGCGGGCGGCGTTCAAGGCCGAGCAGCGCGCACGGCGACACTTTGCCAGCGACACGCCGCAGGTGGCCCTGGCGCTGCCGGCCGATCCTGCTTTCGCCCGGCGCTACCGCGACTATCGCTCGGTGCGTCAGTACCTGGAACAGCCCATTGCCGAGCAGGCGTTCGCCGAACTGCTGGCGGTGCTGGCCCAGGGGCAGCTGGACGGTGAGGCGAAGTACCTGTTCCCGTCGGCGGGCGGCGCGTACCCGATCCAGACCTACCTCTACATCAAACACGGCCGGGTGCTGGGCGTGCCGGGCGGCGCCTACTACCACGATCCGCTCGGGCACCGCCTGGTGGCCACGGGCGCGGGCGAGCTCGATCCGGACATCTACGACTTCTTCGTCAACCGCCCGGTCTACGAGGGCGCAGCGTTTGCGCTGTTCTTCGTCGCCGACCTGGCGGCGATCCGTCCGCTGTACGGCGAGGGCAGCCATGACTTCTGCCTGATCGAGACCGGTGCCATGGCGCAATTGCTGACCATGGCCGCTGCCGACCTTGAACTGGGCCTGTGCGGCGTGGGGGCGGTGGAGGAGCGCCAGCTGGCCTCGCTGTTCGGCCTGGGGAGCAGCCATGCGCTGGTCTACTCGATGGTCGGCGGCCTGCGCGGGGGGCATGCGCCCCATCGCACGCAAACTGAAGTGCTCGCCTTCCCGGCGCAGGACGACAACGACATGGAGGAATTCGAAGTATGAACGCCCATCAACTGCTGGCGTTGTTCGATCGTCATGGCGTGGCCCTCGAGGTGGAGGGCGACAAACTGCGCTGCAAGGCGCCCAAGGGGTTCCTCGACGAAACCCTGATGCAGGCGTTGAAGACCCACAAGCAAGCACTGATCACCTTGCTCGCCGGATCCGACGACAACGCGCCGATCCCGCGTCGCCCCGATGACCAGGCCCGTTGCCCGTTGTCGTTCTCGCAACGACAGCTGTGGTTCCTCGACCAGCTGGAACCGGGCAATCCGTTCTATAACGTGCCCACGGCGGTACGCCTCAAGGGTCGGCTGGACGTGGCCGCGCTGGAACGTGCCCTGAACGCGCTGATCGAGCGCCACGCGATGTTGCGCACCACCTTCGCCAGCGTCGATGGCGAACCGCAGCAGGTGGTGCACGCCAGCAGGCCGCTGAGCCTGGCCGTGCTCGACCTGCGCGAGTTGCCCGAGCCCGAGCGTCAGGCCCGCCTGGCCGAAGCGGTCGATGCCGAGGCCCGCGCCCCGTTCGACCTGGCAAGTGGCCCGCTACTGCGGGCACGGCTGGTGCGGCTGGCCGACGAGGACCATGTGTGGCTGTACAGCGTGCACCATATCGTCGCCGATGGCTGGTCGATGGGAGTGATCCAGCACGAGATCGCCAGCCTTTACAGCGACTTCCTGCGCGGCCAGCCGCCGAGCCTGGTACCGCTGCCGGTGCAGTACGCCGACTACGCCTGCTGGCAGCGGCAACGCCTGGACGGCGAGGCGCTGCAGGGCCAGCTCGACTACTGGCGCCGTGCCCTGGCCGATGCGCCGACGCTGCTGGATCTGCCCAGCGATCGCCCGCGTCCACGGGTACAGCGTTTTGTCGGTGCCACTTTCAGTTCGACGGTGGACGGCGACACCCTGGTCGAGCTGGAGGCGCTGGCCCGGCATACCCAGGGTACGCTGTTCAATGTGTTGCTCGCCGCCCTGGACGTGCTGCTGTGGCGCTACAGCGGCCAACGCGACCTGTGCGTGGGCACGCCGTTCGCCAACCGGGGCAGGGCGGAGCTGGAGCCGCTGATCGGACACTTCGTCAACACCCTGGTGATCCGTCAGCGACTCGACCCGCAACAGACCTTCGCCGAGCTGCTGCGCGAGGTGCGGGCGAACATGCTGGAGGTCCATGGGCACCACGATGCGCCGTTCGACCGGGTGGTCGAGGCGCTCAACCCGCCCCGCGACCCGGGCTATTCGCCGCTGTTCCAGGTGATGATGGTGTTGCAGAACACACCCGGTTCCACGCTGGCCATGCCCGGCCTGGAACTGTCGCCTCATGGCACCGGCAGCGCCACGGCCAAGTTCGACCTGGCCATCGAGTGGGTGGTGCGCGACGGTGCCTTGCACCTGCTGGTCGAGTACAACACCGACCTGTTCGACCAAACCACCATCGAGCGCCTCAGCCGCCACTATCGTCAGTTGCTCGCCCAGGTGGCCGCCGAACCCAAGCAGCCGCTGCATGCGCTGTCGCTGATGGATGCCGGCGAGCGTGAAACGGTGCTGCATGCCTGGAACCAGGCGCCCGCCCTGCAGGCACCGATCGACTGCGTGCATCGCCTGGTCGAGACGCAGGCGGCGCGGCAACCGCAAGCCTGCGCGGTGGATTTCGAGGGCCAAACCCTCAGCTATGCCGAGCTCAATGCCCAGGCCAACCGCCTGGCCCGCCACCTGCGCACCCTGGGCGTTGGCCCGGATGTTCGCGTGGCCGTGTGCATGGAGCGCTCGCTGGAACTGCCGGTGGCACTGCTGGCGGTGCTCAAGGCCGGTGGCGCCTATGTGCCGCTGGATCCGGACTATCCGGTCGGGCGCCTGGCTCACATGCTCGGCGACAGCACCCCCGTGGCGCTGCTGACCCTGGGGGCGGCCCGGGCGACCCTGCACCAGGCCATGCAGGCCTGTGGCTGGGAGGCGCCGATGATCGACCTGCAGGCCGACGCGCCCGGCTGGGCTGAGCTGGCCGGCGACAACCTGGCGCCCCATGAGGTGGGCGTGACGCCCGAGCACCTGGCCTACGTGATCTACACCTCTGGCACTACCGGCCTGCCCAAGGGCGTGATGGTTGCGCACCGTGGGCTGGCCAACTTGCTGGTCTGGTGCCTGGGCGTCTGTGGCGAGGCCGGGACGATGCTGCACAAGATCCCGTTCGGCTTCGACGCCTCGGCTTGGGAGACCTTCTGGCCGCTGGCCAGCGGTGGCCGGCTGGTGATCGCCCGGCCCGGCGGGCATTTCGAACCGGGCTACCTGGCGCGGCTGGTCCGCGAGCAGCAGGTCACGGCGATGGTCTTCGTGCCGGCAATGCTGCAGCTGTTCCTGGAGGTGGAGGCGGCCAGCCAGTGCCACAGCCTGACCGACGTGTTCTGCGGCGGCGGCGAGCTGACGCCGGCCCTGGCGCGGCTGCTGCGCGCTCGCCTGCCGCAGGCGCGGCTGCACAATGTCTATGGTCCCACCGAGACCACGGTGATCAACAGCATCTGGACCCTGGCGCCGGGCGATGAAATCCCGGCGTTGCGCCTGCCGATCGGCAGGCCCATCGCCAACAACCGTTTCCATGTGCTCGACGCCTTCGATGCGCCGGTGCCGGCCGGTGTCACCGGCCACCTGCATATCGGCGGTGTGGGTGTGGCCCGCGGCTACCTGGGGCTGCCGGCGCTGACCGCCGAGCGCTTTATCGACAGCCCGTTCGTGGCGGGCGAGCGCCTGTACCGCAGTGGTGACCTGGCGCGCTACCGCGCCGACGGCCAACTGGAGTTCCTCGGCCGCGACGACTTTCAGGTCAAGCTGCGTGGCGTGCGCCTGGAACTGGGCGAGATCGAGACGCGGCTGCAGGCCTTTCCCGGCATCGCCTCCAGTGTGGTGCTGATGCTCGGCGAGCAGGCCCAGCACCAGCGCCTGGTGGCCTGCTGCGTGACGAGCGCCGCGCTGGACGAGCAGGCGGTACGCGCGCACCTGGCCGAAACCCTGCCCAGTGCCGTGCTGCCCAGTGCCTACCTGTGGCTCGACGGCATGCCGCTCACCGCCAACGGCAAGGTCGACCGCCAGGCCCTGGCCGAGCGCGCGGACCTTGACCTGGCGGCGCGCCAGGTCAACCTGAGCAGTCCCCGCGACCCTATCGAGCTGGCCCTCTACCAGATCTGGAAAAGCCTGCTGCTGGCGCCGCAGATCGGCATCCGCGACAACTTCTTCGCCGTCGGCGGCACCTCCATCGCGGCGATCAAGATGGCCTACCAGATCGGCCAGGCGTTCAATGTCGAGGTACCGGCCCGGGTGGTACTCGGCCATCCTACCATCGAAGCCCTGGGCGGTTGGCTGCGGGCCGGGTCCAGTATCCAGGTGGACAATGGCAACCTGATTACCTTCCGCAGTGGAGACGGGGAGCGCAACGTGGTGTGCATCCACCCGGCCGGCGGCACCGCGTTCTGCTACTTGTCCCTGGCCAAGGTGCTGCCCGAGGCGGTCGGCGTGTACGGCGTGCAGTCGCCAGGGCTCAACCCCGGGGAGGCCACCGAACCCACGGTCGAGGCGATGGCCGAGGCCTACCTGCGCCAGATCGAGCCATTGCTGGAGCGGCCGCTGGTGCTCACCGGGCTGTCGTTCGGCGGCCTGGTGGCCTACGAGATGGCCCGGCGCCTGCGCGAGGTCGGGCGGGCGTCGGTCAGCGTGGTGCTGCTCGATACCCAGGGCTCGGACGATCCGGCGTTCCGCGAGCAGATCAGCACCGTCGACATGGCCGAGTTCCGCGACAAGCTGGTGCGCTTCAACGGCATGTACCCCGGTATCGAGGACGCCCAGGTCGAGCGCTATTTCCACCTGTACAACCACAATCGCCTGGCCATGGCCGCCTACACCTGTCCGCCGCAGGCCGGGCGGGTGGTGCTGGTGCAGGCCCGTGAAGACCTGCCGCGTGGCCAGCTGCGCGCCTTGCGCGGGTTCTGGCGGCGTCGCGCCGCCGACGGCTACCTGGCCACCCTGGTGCAGGGCGGTCATTGGGACATGCTCGAAAGCGCCGAGATTCATCGGGTCTCACGGACGATCCAGCGCGAACTGCAACGTTTCGATGCCCAGGAGGGGAAATAATGAGCGTGCTCCAGGAAACCGTGCTCGCGCGTTTTGCCGCCCAGGTGCAACGAGATCCGCAGGCCCTGGCGGTGATCGATCAGCAGATGCACATGACTTACGCCGAGCTGGCCAGTGCCAGTGAGCGTATCGCCCGGGGGCTGCAGGCGCGGGGCGTATTGCCGGGCCAGGCCCTGGCGTTGTACCTGCCGCGCGGCTGGCAATGGCTGGCGGCACTGCTTGGCGCGCTCAAGGCCGGGGCCGTGGTGATGCCGCTGGACCGGGCCAGCCCCGCCGAGCGCCGCGGGCTGATGCTGGCCGATGCCGACTGCGTGGGCGTGCTCAGCCTCGCCGATGCGCCCCAGGGCCTGCCGGGATCGTGGGAGGCCAGTGTCGAGGCGTTGCTGGACCACCCGGACCAACCGGCCCAGCCGTTGCCGGAGCGCTTTGCCGAGGTCATGTGGCTGTTCTACACCTCCGGCACCACCGGGGTACCCAAGGGCGTGGAGGTCGGCGAGCGCGGGCTGCTGCGCCTGGCGCAGGCCGGCAGCTATATCGACATCCGCCCCGGCCAGCGCTTCGCCTGCCTGTCCAACCCGGCTTTCGATGCCTGCAGCTTCGAGTTGTGGGTACCCTTGCTCAATGGTGGTTGCGTCGTGATGGTCGCCGACGAGGACGTGCTCGACGCCCGCCGGCTGGCCCGGCTGCTGCAGGTACAGCAAGTCGATACCCTGTTCATCACGGTGTCGCTGTTCAACACCCTGAACGCGCAGTACCCGGCGTGCTTTGCCAGCTTGCGCCAGGTGCTGACCGGTGGCGAGCAGGTCAGCCCGGTGGCGGTGCGTGCCTGGTACCAGGCCAACCCGGACAGCGCCTGCCGCCTGTTCAACGTCTATGGCCCCACCGAGTGCACCACCTTCGCCCTCTGTCACCCCATCCCGCGCGACTTCAGCGGCGACAGCGTGCCCATCGGCCTGCCGCTGCCGGACACCGGCATGTTGGTGCTCGACCCACGGCAGCAGCCGGTGGCGCCGGGAGAAGTCGGCGAGCTGTACCTCAGCGGCAGCGGCGTGGCCCGTGGCTACCGCAACCGCCCCGAGGAGACCGCGCGCGCTTTCGTGCGCCTGCCGGCGCTGGATGGCGGGCGGCAGGTGCACTACCGCACCGGCGACCTGGTGCGGGTCAATGCCCAGGGGCGGGTCGAATGCCTGGGGCGGGTCGACCGGCAGATCAAGGTTCGCGGTTTTCGCATCGAGCCGGGCGAGGTGGAGCAGCGCCTGCTCGAACACCCCCAGGTGGCCCAGGCCTACGTCTGCAGCCGCCGGCAGGCCGCTGAGGACCATCAACTGCTGGCGTTCCTGGTGCCGTGCGGGGAACTGGACTATCGCGGGTTCGACGCCTACCTGCGTGCCCACCTGGCGTCCTGGATGCGCCCGCACCAGTTGTTCCGGGTGCCAGGCCTGCCGTTGACTGCCAATGGCAAGATCGACCAGGAGAGCCTGCTTGCCCAGGCCGACACGCCCTGGCGACCGCCTGTCGAGGCAGGCGAGCACTCGCCGGCACTGGACTGGCTGTTGCAACAGGCGCGCACGCTGCTCGGACAACCCGCCCTGGGTGGCCAGGACGACTGGCTCGGCAGCGGCGGCGATTCGCTCAGGGCCATGCGCCTGAGGTCGGCGATCCGTGACCGCTGGCAGCAGGAAATCAGCATGGCGACGTTGCTCGGCGAGCCGTTCGCGGCCTTGGCCGAGCGTCTGCAGAGCGGGCAGGGCAGGGCGTCGGCCTATCCCCCCGCGCCGGCCGCGCAAGGCGCCCGTCGCGGTCCGGCCAGCGCCGAGCAGCGCCGGCTGTGGCTGGAGCAGCAGCGCGTGCCCGACTCGACCGCGTACAACGTGCCCATGGTCCTGCACCTGGCCGCAGGCGCTGATCCGCAGGCCCTGGCCGAGGCGGTGAGGCGACTGGTGGCCAGGCACCCCGCGCTGCGCACGGCTTTCGTGGCGGGCGCCGACGGTCCGGAGCAGGTCGTCGCCGAGCAGGCGGCGGTGTGCCGGGTGCTGGCAGCGGGCGCGCTGGACGACAGCACCTGGCCAGCCTTCGCCAGCCTGGTGTTCGACACCCCGTTCGAGCTGGCAAGCCCCACACTGCTGCATGCCTGGGTGGCGCCACACGCCGACGGCAGCTGCCGCCTGCTGTTGAACCTGCACCATATCGTCACCGACGGCTGGTCGATGAACCTGCTGTTCGACGACCTGGCCAGCCTGTATCAGGATGTCCAACAGGGGCGGGAAACCACAGCAGCCACGCCGGCACTGGACACCCTGGACTTCGCCTTGTGGCAGCGGCAGTGGAGCGTCAGCCCGCACTACCGGGAGCAGCGCCGCGCCTTGGCCACGCTGCACGCCCGTCACGGCGAGGCGACCCCGCCGCGGCCAGCGAGGTACCCCGGACAAACAGGAGGTCAACTGTATCGCCAGCCCCTGGGCGAACGGCGCAGCGCCGCGCTTGATCGTTTTTGCAGCGAGCAGCGCCTGACCCGCTTCGACGTGCTGTTCAGCGTCTTTACCTGGAGCCTGCACGCCGTGGTCGGCTGCGAGCGCCCACGGATCGCCAGCCCGGTGGCCAACCGCCCGCTGGCCGAGTTCGAGGCCAGCGTGGGCATGTTCGCCAACACGGTGCTGATCCCGACCGATCTGCAAGGCACGCAAGCGCTGGGCGAGCAGCTGCGCCGACAGACCGCCACCGTGCGTGACGTGCTGGCCTTGCAGGATGTGGCCCTGGCCGATCTGGTCGAGGACCTGCGGTTGTCCTCCGACCAGGCCCTGTTCGACTATCTGTTCGTACTGGAGAACACCGACTACGCCAAGCTCGCTGCCGCCCCCCTGCGCGCCAGCCTGGAACCGTACCCGACACCCCAGGCCAAGTGTCCGCTGACCTTGCTGGTGGTGGGCGGCGAGGGGCCGCTGGAGTGCTGGTGGGAATACCAGCGCAGCCATTTCGACGCTCATGAGGTGGCCGCGCTGGACCAACTGCTGCAGCGGGGGCTGGATTTGCTGCTGGAAGACCCTCGGGCTACCCTCGACAGCCTGGTGGCGCCTTATCGGCAAAGCCTGCCGCCGACCAGCGAAGGCCTGGCCGCCACGCTGCCGTTCGCCACGCTGGCCGACTGGTTCGAGCATCAGGCGCAGCAGACCCCCGAGGTCACCGCGCTGGTGGCCGGACAGCGGCAGTTGAGCTACGCGCAACTGAATGCGCTGGCCGACACCCTGGCGACGACCTTGTCCAGCCAGCACCCACGCGACGAGTCGGCGACCATGGTGCTGTTCCTGGCGCCGTCGCTGGAGCATGTGGTGGCCTTGCTGGCCCTGGCCAAGCTCAATATCACCGCCGTGCCGCTGGACCCGAACTACCCTGTGGCGGTGCAGCGCCAGGTGCTGGCCCAGGCGCGCCCGGACTGCGTGCTGTTCAGCAGCGCCACCGAAACGGCCCTGGCCGCGCTGGACGTCGAGTTCCTCAGTCGTCACCGGGTGGACCTCGAGGCGCCGGCACAGGCCCTGGAGCGCCTGCGCCACAACGGCGAGCGGCCGCTATACACCTTGTTCACCTCGGGCTCGACCGGCACGCCGAAGGGGGTGCAGGTGGCCGACCGTACCCTGTGCAACCTGCTGCACTGGCAGCGCCACACCGGCCAGTTGCCGGCCCGCTCGGTAACCTTGCAATTCTCCATGCTGTCGTTCGACGTGGCGTTCCAGGAGCTGTTCGGCACCCTGTGTGGCGGCGGTTGCTACCACCTGATCGAGCCCCACTGGCGCCAGGACGCCCAGGCGCTGCTGGCGTACCTGCAGCAGGCACGCATCGAGCGGCTGTTCCTGCCCTGCGTGGCCTTGCAGCACCTGGCGCAGACCGCCGTCGCCCAGGGCATCTACCCTGCGGCCCTGCGCGAGGTGGTGACGGCCGGCGAGCAGTTGCTGTGCAGCGAAGCGTTGCGCAGTTGGTTCGGCGGCATGCCGAAGGCCCGCCTGTTCAACCACTATGGCCCCACCGAAACCCATGTGGTCAGCGCCTACCGCTTGCCAGCGCAGGTGAGCGACTGGCCGCTGCGCGCGCCAATCGGGCAGGCGGTCGACAATGCCCGGCTGCTGCTGGTAGACGCCTATGACCGTCCCGTACCCCCTGGCAACCAGGGCTACCTGCTGGTGGCAGGGGCGATGGTCGCCCGCTGCTACCTGGCAGATGCGGCGCTCAACGCCGAGCGTTTCGTCGAACTGCCCCAGGCCGACGGCAAATGCTGCCTGTATTACCGCACCGGCGACCTGGCCTGGGTCGATGCCCAGGGCTGCCTGCACTACGTGGGTCGCGACGATCAGCAGGTCAAGCTCAGTGGCCATCGCCTGGAACTGGGGCAGGTCGAGGCGGCACTGATGGCGGTGGCCGGGGTGGCCAACGCGGTGGTGACGGTGCAGGCCGAGCCAGCACGCCTCACCGCCTATCTGCAACTGACCGGCATGCCGCCCTCGGCGCAGGACCTCGATCGCCAGGTGGCGCGGCACTTGCCGGCCCATGTGCGCATCGACCAGTACCGGCGCCTCGACAGCTGGCCGCGCACGCCCAGCAACAAGGTCGACCGCAAGGCGCTGGCCGGGCAGGGCGAGGCCCTGGAGCGGCGGCGCGTGCAGGCAGCCATCTTGACCCCGCTGGAAAGCCAGCTGGCCGCGCTGTTCCGTGAGGTGATCGGCCACGACATCGAGCCGACGCAGACCTTCTTCGAGGCCGGCGCCACCAGCCTCGGCCTGATGCGCCTGCAGGCGCGCTACGCCCAGGCCTTGCCCGGCGCGCCGAGCATGGCCGAGCTGTTCGAGCACGTGACGATCCGTCGCCTGGCTGCGCACCTGACCCGTGCCGAGACCGCACCGGAATGCCGTGAGCGCGCCTCCACCCCAGGCGAACAGCCGATGGCGATCATCGGCATGGCGGTCAACGTGGCCGGTGCCCGCGATCTGGGCGAGTTCTGGACGATGGTCCAGGCCAACGCGCTGGGCATCGAGCACTTCCAGGCCGGCGAAGGCCTGGTTGGCGCACGCAGCCAACTGCAGGGCATGCTCGACTTCGACCCTGAGTACTTCGGCATCAACCGCCAGGAAGCGCGGCTGATGGACCCGCAGCAACGCCACCTGCTGATGGCCTGTGTGCAGGCCCTGCAGCACGCCGCCATCGTGCCGGCGGCAGGTGGTCCGCGCATCGGCCTGGTGGCCAGTTGCGGCGAGACCACCTACTTCCAGCAGCTGCTGCGCGACAACGGCGAGGGCGAGCTGCCGGATGGCTTCCAGCTGGCCCTGCACCACGACAAGGACTTCCTCGCCACCAAGGCCGCCTACCACCTGGACCTCACCGGGCCGGCGCTGAGCGTGCAGGCCGCCTGCGGCAGTTCGCTGATCGGCGTGCACCTGGCCTGCAACCTGCTGCGCCAGGGCGACAGCGACGTGATGCTGGCGGCCGGCGTGCTGATCGACCCGACCCTCAGCGACGGCTACCGCCACCGTTCGCAGCACATCTTCTCCCGCGACGGGCTGTGCCGGCCGTTCAGCGAGGATGCCAGCGGCACCCTCGGCGCCAGTGGCTACGGGGTGGTGGTGCTCAAGCCCCTGGCCCGCGCCCGTGCCGACGGCGACCGCATCTACGCGCTGGTGGAGGGCTCGGCGCTGAACAACGATGGCCGCGGCAAGATGAGCTACACCGCGCCGTCGGTAGCCGGGCAGGGCGCGGTGATTGCCCAGGCCCTGGAAAGGGCCGGGGTCGCAGGTGCCGACATCGGCTATGTCGAGGCCCACGGCACCGGCACCTTGCTCGGCGATCCGGTCGAGGTCGCCGCGTTGGCCCAGGCCTTCGGCGAGGCGCCGGCGGGCAGTTGCGCCCTGGCCTCGGTGAAGAGCCAGATCGGCCACCTGGGCGCGGCGGCCGGCGTGGTCGGGCTGATCCGCGCCACGCTGGCGGTGTACCACGGGGTGATCCCGCCGAACCTGGGCTTTTCCCGGATCAATCCGCAGATCGACCTGACGCGTTCGCCGTTCCATATCCCGACCACGGCACGTCCCTGGCCGGCGGGGCGGCGACGCATGGCCGGGGTCAGCAGCTTCGGCATCGGCGGTACCAATGCCCATGTGATCGTCGGTGCCGTGCAGGCGGAGCCACAGGACCCTGAAGATGCAACACCGTTGTTGCTGCTGTCCGCCCATAGCCGTGAGGCACTGGAACGCGACATCGCCGCCACCGGCACCTGGTTGCGCGCTAACCCCGGGCAGGCACATGCGGTGCTGCGCCACCTGCAGGCCGGTCGCCGGCAGGGGCGTTGGCGCTTTGCGACGCCGTACCGGGCGGGGGATGCCTTGCCGTTGTCGGCAATCCGCGAGGTCACGCCAACGCAGGCGCGGCTCAAGGCCAGCGAACACGTACCTGATGACCTGCTGAAGGCTTGGTACGAGGGCGCGCAGATCGAATGGCCGGGTCATTCGGCGCCGCCGCCCTGGAACCTGCCGCCTGCGTCATTCGATCTGCAGACCTTCCGCTTCCAAGGTCAAGCGGCAGCAGAACGCCAGCCACTGGCCGACTGGTTCCATCAACGACAATGGCAACGGGTGCGACGCTTGGGTACATCCATGGCGCAGGGTGCCCGGCAGACCCTGGTGGTGTGCGTCCGCGAGGCCGTCGATGACGCATTGCTCGCAACCCTGGGCCGTGCCTACCGGCGGGTCGTGCAGGTGCAGGCAGGCCAGGGTTACCGCCAGCTCGCCACGGACCGGTTTGAGCTCGATGTGCTCGACGTCCAGGCGCTGGGGCGGTTGCTCGAAGCACTGCCGGGTGAACTGGATTGGCTGCACGCCTTGCCTTTGTCGGTGACCGGCGCAGTCGAGGAACAGAGCCTGGCGGTGGCCCAGTGGGCCTGCCTCGACACGCCCAGCAGCCTGTTGCAGGCCTGGGGTCAGGCACCGCGAGACGCCGACCTGCGCCTGTGGCTGCTGTCCTGGCAAGCGTGCCCGGTGCAGGGCGCGGTGGCGCGTCCGGAGCTGGCGGCCCTGGCCGGGGTGACCGAAGTGGCGCCGCAGGAGTACCCGCTGCGCTGCCACTGGCTGGATTGCCCAAGCCCATCGCTGGGTGAGCATGCCAACGCCCTGGCCACGTTGTTGGCCGAGCCCGAGGCGTTGCCCCGGCGCATGGCGCTGCGCGAAGGCTACCTGTGGCAGCCGCGCCTGGTGCCAAGCCCGCTGCCGTCGCCCACAGCGCCAGGCCTGGCCGAGCGCGGCACGTACCTGATCCTGGGGGCTGGCGGCATCGGTCGCACCCTGTGCCAGCACCTGCTGCGCGCTGCGGACCGGCGCGTGGTGCTGCTGTCGCGTTCGCCGGTGCCGGACCTGGACCACGAGCGGGTCGATTGGGTGCAGGCTGATCTTGCCGATCTGCAGCGCTGGCCCCAGGTCCTCGAGGCACTGGCCCAACGCTACGGGCGTTTCGACGGGGTGATCCACGCCGCCGGCATCGGCGCTGGCAGCCTGATTCGGCAGCGCGATGCTCGGCAGATGGCGATCACCATGGCCGCCAAGACCCACGGCTTGCTTGCCGTGGAGGCGCTGATCGCACGGATGGCACCGGATTTCGTGCTGTACTGCTCGTCGATGTCTGCGCTGTTCGGCGGTGCCGGTCATCTCGACTACGCCGCCGCCAACGCCGTGCTCGATGGCTTCAGCCATTACCGCGCACCGGGCGACGAAGGCTGCCTGCGGCTGGGCATCAACTGGGATATCTGGCGAGATACCGGGATGGCCACGCGCGGCAACGGCAACGATGCGGCGCACCAGCAGCACCTGAAGGTCGGCCTGTCGGCGCAGGAGGGCTGCGAAGTGTTCGAGCGCGCCATGGCGGCGCAATTGCCCCAGGTGCTGGTCTCGACCACGGCACTGCACAGCGCCCGGCGTTTCTATCCGCGCCGTCATGGTGCCGTGGCCACACCGGTCGACGTGCAGCCGAGCCAGGACGATCTGGCGAAACGCCTGCGCGACTGCCTGTGTCAGTGGCTGGGCGTGGACTCGCTGGAGGAGGATGCCTCCTTGTATGACCTCGGCGCCGATTCCCTGACCCTGCTGGACCTGATCGACGAACTGCAGCGCGCCACTGGCGTGGTCGTGCAGCTGTCGCAGTTCAGCCCTCATGTGAGCCTGCGCGAGGTGCTGGCCCTGGTTCACGCCGACCCAGGCCAGGCCGAGTGCGGCAGCGACCCGTGGCGCGAGGCGCTGCGCATCGATCCGTGGCAACAGGGCGATGGTCGCCAATACCTGTACCTGATCCATCCGGTCGGTGGCGATGTCCAGGCCTACCGCGAGCTGGCCGCTACGCTGCACCCGGACCTGGGCGTGCGGGTGATCGCCGACCCGGTGCTGCGCCAGCCCGAATTGGCCAACCTTTCACTGACAGCACGGGCGCAGCTGTACCTGGAGGCGATACAGGCCGATCTGCCCGATGGCGCAAGCTGGGGGCTGCTCGGCTGGTCCTTCGGCGCCTGGGTGGCCCAGGCCATGTGCGCCTTGGCCCGCGAAGCCGGGCACGAGCCAGCGATGCTTTACCTGGTCGATCCACCCGCGCCGGACGCCGGGACGGAGTTGCAGCAGATCGACGAAGAGCAGATCCAGCAGGTGTTCGAACGGGAGTTCGCCCTGCGCAACGGCGAGTCGGACGGCGCGCGCTATCTGGAGCGCCTGGTGAGCTGCTGTCGCAACAACCTGGCAAGCATGCTGGGGCATGTACCGGCAACGCTGGCGGGCCCGACCGGGCGCCTGTTCATCGCCATGCACCCCAATCCCTATGGCATCGGCAGTGGCTGGCAGACCCAGGACTTGCGCCAGGCCTGGCAGGCCTTGCTGCCGGACCTGGACAGCTGGGCGGCGCTGGATACCGACCACTATGGCATCGTCACCGGCCCCTGGGCGCGGCAGATTGCCGAGGCGATCAATGCCGACCTGCTCCGGCAGGAGGAGGGTGTCCATGGTGCCTGAACACGCCACGCCACCAGCGTGGCTGAGCCTGCTGCTGCGGGTATTGGGGGCCGAGCCCTTGCCACAGCCGCAGGACCGTGAGGCTTACTGGCGCCTGCTGCACTTGTGGCAGGCCGAGGTGGTGCTGCCACGGCTCGCCGAGGCGCTCCCTGAACACGCCCCGGCAGTGCTCACGCTGCAACGCCTGCACCAACGTGCGAGCCTGGGCCTGCGTGGGCGCACCGGTGAGTGGCGGGCTGCGCTCAGGCCGGTGCTGTTGCCGACGTTTCGTCGGACCTACGACTTCGAGAGCGCCCATGCCCAGGCCTATGACAGCGCCCTGGCCTACGGCCAGGCGCCGTCCAACCAGGCCATGATCGCCGGGCAGTTCGGCGACGCCGAGGCATTCGCCCGACACTATGCACAGCTGAGTACCGAGGCCAACGCCCAGGCATTTGCCACGGCCAACGCGGCGGCCAGCAGTGAGGTCGCTGCCCGCGCCTATGCCAACGCTGACGAACAGGCGTGCGCCAGTGTCGTCGGCGCCTTGGCGCGGGTCTGCAGTTGGGCCTGCGCGAGCTCGACCGAGCAACGCATGACGCTAGTGACACAACTGGCGGCGGGGCTTCAGCGCCTGGCCAGCCAACTCAATCAACACACATCAGGGACGGAAGCATGGATCAACAGGGATTGAACGCCATCGAGCGGATTGCCGGCGCCCAACGCGCGCCGTACCGCAGTATCAACGTGGAACGACTGACGCCGATCATCGGCGCCGAGATCGGCGGGGTCGACCTGTCGCGCAGCTTGCCGCCGGAGCAGCTGGCGGAAATCCGTCGGGCGTTCCTGGAAAATCACGTGCTGGTGTTCCGTGACCAGCAACTGAGCGTCGAACAGCACAAGGCCTTCGGTCGCTTGTTCGGCCAGCTGCGTGCCTTGCCGCTGGAGGACATCGACGGCGACGACCCGGAACTGGTGGTGATCCGCGCCAACGCCCAGTCGCGCTTCGTCGCCGGTGAAACCTGGCACACCGACGGCACCGCCGACCCGGAACCGTCCATGGGCTCGATGCTGTATGTGAAGGAAACACCGGCCATCGGCACGGGCGGCGACACCCTGTTCGCCAACATGCACCTGGCGCTGGAGATGCTGTCGCCGGCGATGCAGGAGTTTCTCGGCACCTTGACGGCCATTCATGACGGCGAGATCCCCTGGAAGGGCTACACGCCGCCGCCGGGCCTGCCCAAGACCGAACACCCGGTGGTGGTGCGTCACCCCGAGACCGGACGACCTTCGCTGTTCATCAACTCGGGTTTCACCTCGCATATCGTGCAGTTGTCCGCCAGCGAGAGCCAGGTGCTGCTGGGGATGTTGTTCGACCTGGTGGCCCGCGAGCCGGTGCTCAGTTGCCGGGTACGCTGGGCACCCGGCACCCTGGTGTTCTGGGACAACCGCTGTACCCAGCACCATGCGGTGTGGGACTACTTCCCGCATTCGCGGTATGGCGAGCGGGTGACGATTCTTGGCGGGCGGCCGCAGGCCTAAACCATCTGCCGCAACAACTGGTCGAGCACCAGCTCGCCAAAGGCCAGGTTGCCATGCAGCGGGTCGTCGACTTCACAGAACTCGATCCGCTGCAGTCCCCTGTCGTCATTGGCAGCCTGCCGCACATCGACCAGCTCGACGCCCAGACCGCGCAGGCGCTCGACCAGCCGGGCCTGGGCGGCCATGAACACCCGCGCGTCGGACATCGGCGGCACCCGTTGCGGCGGCAGCACGGCGTATACCTTCAAGCCCAGGACTAGCGCCTGCTCGTAGAACGCCAGGGCAGGGCGCGACAGGGTGTCGATGATCGTGGCGAACAACGGGCCTTCGAGAAAACCGGGGTCGAACTCGCCGTCCGGTCCCTGGTAGCACAACCAGTTCTGGGTGGTGGCCAGGTAATGCACGCTCAGGCCGATGCTGGACACCAGCGGCCCGGGAATCCGCCCGAGGTTGGGGGCGTCGAGCTGGGCGAGGGCCTGGCGGTACAGGTGCTCGAGCTCGGGGTCGCGCATTGCCACGTCGTCCACCGTCAGGTGGAAGAAGTCGACGCCGAAATCGCGTCCGGCACCCAGCGGCCCACCACCGAACGCCAGTCCTCGCGCCCTGGCGGCCAGGCCGACGACACCGACATGGGAGTCGCCCAGCAGCAGGAAGCTAGGCGTAGTAGTCGAGTCTGGCGTCTTCACAGACAAGGTCCTCGCTGGCCAGGGATGGAGTGGCGGCGGGTGCTGCCGATAGGGTCTCGCCATCCAGGCCGGCAAAGAACTGGCGCATCACGAAGGCCACGCCCTCTGGCGTCACCTCGCGCTGGTTGGGGTGGTAGAACGCGCCCTTGAACGGCGTGCCGGTGATGATTTCGTAGGAGGGGAAGTAGTCCACCCCGGGGAGGTCCTGGCACAGCTGGCCGGCCACGGCGCGCAGCACCGACTTGGAATAGGTGGTGGCACTGAGCACATGTTCGCCAGTGGCGCTGGCGGTCAACGGCACCGGCGAGACGGTGAGCAGCAACTTCAGGTCCGGGTTCACCGTGCGCATCAGCGTGATGGCGTCGGCCATGGCCTGGCAGCTGTCGTTGAAGCCGAAGTTGCGGAACTCGTGAACGCGAGGGTTGAATTCACCGCGGACGGTGCCTGGGCACACCGGGTACAGCACGCCCGTGTCGCGGTTGGCCCAGGACTCGGTCAGGCCCAGGGTGAAGACGAACACCTTGGCGCGGTGCAGCGCCAGGCGAATGGCCGCCAGGGTCTGCTCCCGGGAGTCGAACAGGGCCTGCTCGCTGGCAAATCCGGTCGGGTCCAGCGCCGGTCGGAACGGGTCGAAGAAGCGCCCGTCGTGCTGCCAGGTTTCGCCTGACTGTGGCTGTCGGCCCAGCGCCCACTTCAGCCACTGGTGCAGCATCGCCGGGGTATAAAGGTTGCCGGTGCGGAACGAAAATACGCCGTACTGTTGTGCCGTGCGTGCCTGCTCGGCCATGGCGGCCGGCGCCGGCTCCGCGTCGAGCCAGTTCATCCCACGTGCCACCAGGGCCCGGCCGATATGTTGGGCGAAGCAGGAACCGGCGGTGACGATGGCGTCCTTGGCGCCGATCTCGAAGGCGGGCGACCACAGCTCAGCGATTTGCTCGACGGGCCGCTCGGCGATCGCCGTGCGCCAGAAGGCGCGGGGCGGCAGGCATTGGTAGGGGTTCATGGGCTATCCGTGCAGCTCGAGGCCGTAGATGAGGTCGTCGTGCCAGCGGCCACCGAGCCGGTAGGCTTCCGGCTCACGGCGGGCGAGGGTGAAACCGCACTTTTCCAGGACACGGCAGGAGGCCGTGTTGCCGTCGGTGACGGTGGCCTCGAGCGAGGTGAGGCCGGTGGCGCTGGCGAAATCCATGACAACCCGCAGCGATTCACTGCCCAGGCCCAGGCCGTGCCACTCGGGCAGCAGCAGATAGCCGCACTCGGCATGCCCTGGGCGCAGCACGCGCAGGCCGGTGACACCGACGTCCCGGCCGTTGGCCTTGTCGGTCATCACCAGGCACAGCCAGTGTTCCGCGTCGGGTGACCAATCCGGCAGGCGATGCTCGAACCCCCGGCGCACTTCACTTTCCGGCAGCTCGTCGAACACATGGCGCATGGTGTCTGGCTCGCGGTGGAGCCTGAGGAACAGCGGCCAGTCGGCTTCGGTCAGGGTGCGCAGGTACAACCGATCAGTGTGCAGCTCCAGCATCCGGTGCTCCTTGCGGGATTGGGAGGGCTGGAGGATTTGTACGCCGGGTTGCCGGGATGTTCAAGCCTGCAGTCACTCACAACTGCACCCGCCGAAGCTTGCCAGTCAACGGCACCATCTCGCCCCCTGGCGTCGGCAGTGCCCGCCCCACCAGCCCCATGCCTTCGCTCACCAATACCGCATCCTCTACCAGGCACAGGTTGGAAGGAGTGTCCAGGCCACGGGCGAGCACCGTCACCTGCTGCGTTTGCAGGTTGCAATGCAGGAGCCGTCCGCTGAAGCGGGTGAACCCGCCATGCCGCGGCTCGCCTTGCCAGTCAGGCGTCAAGGGTTGCTGCAGGCTGTCGCAGAGTTCCAGCACCAGTAGATTGCCTTGCCGGTCCAGTGCCAGGCCGGTGGGCAACTGCAGCCCAGCGATCACGATTTCGATCCGGCCACTGTCCGGCCAAACCCGGATCACCCGGCCGGCCTTGTCGGCGAAGTCGATGCCCCGGCGACCCGGGTCACCGTGCAGCTCGCCGGAGAACAGGCTGATCAGCACCGCGTCCGTGGCCGGCTCGTACACCAGCGTGACAGGCACGGCTTCCTGACCTTGGGCCAGTTCGGGCAACGCCACCAGTACACGCTCCTGCTGGCCGTCGGCGAATTCCACCAGCTGGTTGCTATCGGGCTTCACCGCCAGCCAGCTGCGGCGGGTCGGGTGATAGCACAACGCATTGAGGTTGCCGTGGCTGTGAAACACCGGCTCGGGCGGCGTGAACTGCAGGTCCAGCAAGCGCGAACCGCCGACGTAGTCGGTCTGGCTGGCCAGGCAACGGCCATCACCGCAGGCGATGTCCGACAGGCCCATGATCTCGTCGCGCCACATGCGTACCTGCATGTTCATGGCGCGAAAGCCCTGGGCCACGGATTCCCGGGACAGGTAGGCGCCGGGGACGCGCGGGTCCGGTCGCAGTCGGCTGATGCGGCCGCTGAAGGCCTGCTCGACCAGGCCTGAGCCGGCCTCGGCCAGCAGCAGGCTGCCATCGTCCTGCAGGCAGACGCCCCGGGGGTTGAGCAGTCCTTCGGCGATGAAGGTACTTGGACGAAGGTTTTCGTCAGGGTGTGTCGGAACAAGCACAGGCATGGGAACTCTCCGTGAACAAGGGATCGGCGCTACTGTGGCGGCTGCCAGGGCTCGCCGGTGAGATAGGCACGCAGCAGCGCCCGCTGGCTGGGCGACATCGAGCGCACCACCGGCATGAACAGCGTGGTGTTCTTGTAGGCATCCGCGGTGCGGGCGAGGATCGGCGCCTTGGTGGCCATGATCGCGTCGGGCTGGTTCAGCGGGACGTAGCGGGACATGGCGGGGAAGGCCAGGTAGTGGAACCGCAGCACGTTCGGGTACACCTGCTGCCAGGTGACACGGCTGCCCCTGGGGATGCCGAAGTCGGTCTGGGCGAACTTGCGGAAATTGGTGAAGTAGCTGCCAGCGGCCAGGCCGTTGACGCTGTAGCTCAGGGCGACGAAACCGGCCTGCGGGGCTATTGTGGGTCTGAACGTGATGGGTACGCTGACCGCCAGCTGGCCGGGGTTGACGTCCAGCGGTTTGGGTACCTCGATGAAGTCCCAGTTTTCTGGTGAGCCATATACCGGTCCTGAGGGGCCGGTGTCCAGGTAGATCGTGGTGGGGGTGGTCACCGGGCCACCCAGGTAACGGACCTGCAGCGTGATCGTCAGGCCGTTGGGGTAGTCCTCGGTGTAGACGTTGCGCTGGTCGGCGTAGACCCGATAGACCGACTCGCACGCATGCAGCAGGGTGCCGGCGACCGCGCCGGGCGCGTCGACGTGCAGGACCGAGGATTTCGCTGCCTGCTGCTGGCTGGGATTGAGCGGCAGGTCGACGATACCGCCATACACGTAGTAATTGAACAGTGGGTTGCTGTTCGGGTCGAGGGTGGCCAGGGGAACGGAGCCGGCGGTGAGGGTGACCGGTCCGTAGTTGGCGTTGGGTCCGATGGGGCTTTTGATGTCATCGCGCACGGCCCTGAAGGTCTGCTTCGGAATCAGGTTGACCATGTCGATGCTCAGCATGCCGTTGCCGCCCAGCTCGGCATAGGCCGTACTGCCGGTGCTCTGGTTGACCAGCTGGCGACCGGGCTGGCAGTTCAGCGGCTCGTTGGCGAAGGCCGGGGCCAGGGTGCCAATGACCCGGCCGATGCTCGGGTTGGGGGTATAGCGGCCCGCGGCGTAGTCGGCGTCCAGTTGCTCGGTGGTCATGGCCGGGCACATCTCGAACATCACGAAACGCAGCACGATCCCGGTCGCCCCGGGCGCCTGGATGATCGCGCGCAAGCCGGGGCTGTTGCGGTTCCAGCTGACGATGCTGCTGAGCGGGAAGGTCAGCTGGAAGGTGCCGCTCAGGCGGAACGAGCCTGGTGCGTCCATCTTCGCGGGCAGCAGCACACGTTTTTTCACGTCCAGGCTGCTGCAGACGGTGTTGCCGTGGATCAGCAGCTGGATATTGCTGTTGCCGCCGATCTGCAGGCCACCGACGAAGATCTGCGTGGTGGTGGTCGAGGTCGGGTCCAGGTCCACCATCATCGGCCCGGACACCGGCGCCTGCCTGGTCACCGGGTCAACCGAGCCGAGCAGGTAGACCGGTTGCCCCACCAGGTCACCGGTGGTGCCGACGTTGCCCGGACTACCCTGGGAACTGATCACGGCGTTCTGCAGGTCGACGACATGTTGCCCGTAGTGGTTCCAGCCGCCAGCGGTGTAGTAGTCACCTGTCGGCGCATTGAGCATCGCGTTCAACTGGTCGTCGGTGAAGGACTGGGCCCCCGGGGCCAGGGTCGATGTGGTCAGGTCAAATATCGGCCACGCCTTGTTGTTCTCGTAGGGGATGGTGGGCGAGTTGTTCGGCAGGCTGACATCGGTGCGGATGCCACCCCAGAAGTTCAGGCGCGGGCCATTCAGGATGCTCATGGTTCAATCCTCGTCCTTGATGGGTTTGCCCAGGGGCGAATGGGCGAATTTGAACAGGTAGGAGTAGTCGGACTTGTAGGGGCTCTTCACTGGCGTCGCCATGGAATGGCAGTTCATGCAGCTGCTGTTGGGCTGGATGTAGCTTTCCATGGTGACGTTGGCCGACAACGCGGGCGTCGGCTGGCCCAGCGGGTTGCCGGGGTTGTCGGGCATCAGCGGACGCTGGGTGGTGATCAGCTGGTAGTACTTCAGCACGCTGCGTTGCAGGCCCGGGGCGGCGCGGTAGCTGGCATTGACCTGCTGGGTGACGTCGGCGATCGGGGTGACCCGGTTCAGCGGGTTCGGGGTCTTGAAGGTGGTCCCGGGCCGGGGCACGCAGACCAGTTGCGTGCCCTGGGTCTGCCAGTTGCAGGGCGACTGGTTGAGGCTGGCGGCGGGCGCTGCGGGGTTGAAGTAGGCGTAGGCGGTGCCAGGGACCGGCTGGTCGACCCACTGGCCGTTCACCAGCGCCTTGGGCGGCACGTTGTCGACCTGCTCGAAGGTCGACCAGATCCATTGCGGATAACCGTTGGCCTTGGTGATGACATGCAGGCCCACCAGCCCGAGGAAGGCTTCGGTGACCCCGTTGCGCCGGCCCTGGTCGTCGAACGTGGCGATCCGCGCCAGCATGGTCAGGTAGCGGCTGGCGTTGTCCCGAGGGCCGAGAATGCGCCAGCTCGACTTGATCTCGATGACCCCGTAGGGGAACTGGATGTTGCGGGCCCTGGAGACAATATCGGCATTGTAGAAACGGTTGCCGACGATGTAGTTGTAGGACGCCTCGTTGGCCGAGATGTCGTAGTAGGTCGGGTTGCCGGCCTGGTCGATCAGCCAGCCGCCGACGGCCTGGTCGATGGCGTTGACCAGCGAGCTGTTCTTCAGCGCGGCGATGTTGATGATGCCCAGGCTTCGAGGGCCCAGCGGACTGTTCCAGGGGCCTGGATTGGCGCCGCCCGGCAGGAAGATCTCATCGACGGTCTTGTAGGTCTGCCAGACGGTGTAGCCGCCGTCCCCGGGCTGCCGGGTGCAGTCCGGATTGCCGCGCCTACGGTCCTGGGCGGGCCAGTTCAGGGCAATGAACAGCTGCCAGCTGTACTGGTCGAACTGCGCCTGGCCGGCTGTTGGGGCCGGCGCACTGGCAGGTGGCTGGCAGTTGAGCTGGGTGGCCAGGGGCGCTGGCAGGGCCTGTTCCCTGGCCAGCGCCGGCAGGCAGGCCATGCCCAGCAACATCACGGAAAAACGCATTATCGGTTTCATGGCGATCCCTCGCAGGACTCAAGGTTTGCGTTGCATCAGCTGGTTCCATTGCGCCTTGTGGCCGTTGCTTTGCGCGGCGGGTGGCTCGAACAGCTGGCAGGGCGGCGGGTTTGCCGGGCACATGGCGGCGACCCGCGCCCAGGTCTGGGCCGGGTCGGGCTTGACCATGCGAAAACCGGTGTAGTTCTGGCTGACGATCGGCGCATTGGCGACGCTGGCGTCTCCGGAAAAGTAGAATGACTGCGGTAGCCGGTAGGGCGGTTGGCCCGAGGCTTTGCGGTAGAAGGCGTAACCGAACAGGATCGGGCCCTGGGGCGAGTCCAGGTCCAGGGCGTAGGCCTGCACACTGGCGTCCAGGTGCTGACTGCGTGCGGCGCTGTAGGGCAGGTGCTTGATGAAATCCTGGCGCGGCGGATGGTTCATCGGCGAGAACAGGCAGCAGGCCGGCATGTCCTTGGGGCGGTCCTGCGGGTAGGTGAGGAAGTACGCTTTGTTGCCCAGCGAGACGAACGAGCAGGTGTAGTTGTTGTTGCGAATCGGGAAGATCGGCAGGCAGTACTTCTCGTAGTGCTCCATCATGGCGCCGAAGCCGTCGCCGTCCGGCGGGATGTAGGTGGTGTCGTAGTAGCTGGTACCGCGAGAGACCGTGTAGTCCGCCGGGCTCAGGGTGGCGGGCGGGTTGCTGTAGGGTGGCGGGTTCTTCTGGTAGTTGCGCATGACCCGGTACATGGTCCAGTCGCTGATCCAATAAGCTGGAAAGAACGGATCGGACGGGTCGCTCGCCGCGCGCTTGGCGATGCAGTTGCCGTTGCTCGCGTCGCATCCCTGGGTGTTGTGCACCCCCATCGTGAAGTAGACGGCGCTGTCGTCCGCCTGGGCGTAGAGTGAGGGGCACAGCAGCAGGATCAGCAGTAACAGTCGGTCGAGGATGCGCTTGTTCATTGGACACTCCTGTGAAGTGTGCCGGGTGACAGTCTCGTCACCCGGCGCTCCTGCCGGTCAGCCCTGCGGGTAGTCGCTCATGCTTAGCTGGATCGGTGGGTAGTTGCGTTTCACCAAGGCCTGCGCCCAGAGCTCCAGCACCGCCCGGCGGCTTTGCGGCATGTCCCGGGTGATCGGCATCGCCAGGGTGCTTTCCTCCTGGTACTGCTTGCTGATCAGCACGATGAGCTGGTCCACGGCGCCCTCTATGCGTGCCAGCGAGTTCAACGGCATGTACTTGTTCATGATCGGGTACATGTAGAAGAACGGCTGCAGGATGAGCGGGTAGATGAAGCGCTGCCAGATCTGCTGGCCGGCGTCCTGCTGCTGGTAGACCAGGTTCCAGGCGTCGACAAACGCCTGCTGCAGGTCCGGCTCCTGCGGCAGCACGCGCAGTGGCGCCAGGAAGTCGGTATAGGCCTGCGACAACTTGAAGCTGAACGGAACCTGCGGCGCCTGTCCGGCCTCATGGACGAAGAAGCGCAGGGTCGGGAAGCCCGGCGCCACGGCCTTGACGGTTAGCAGGGCAACCCCGTTGGCGTCGGTGGTGATCTGCGTGGTGCTGTACTGCACGTTGCCCTTCGGCTCATCCTTCAGTGTGCCCTGGCCCTGGATGGGGTTGGCGAACGCCAGGCTGGGGCTCAGGGCCACCGAGCCTGGTGTGGGCAGGTACTGCTGGTAGCTCACCGGGCTCATGCCGGCGGTCGAGCCGGCGAGGTGGGTTGCCGTGAGCCGGCGGCCCGTGCCTTCGCTCACCTGGCGGGTGAGCGAAGGGGTACCGACGAACTGCGGCAGGTTGGGGGTGTTGTTGGCGCGGTTGTCCGGATCGTCGAGAAACAGCGTGAAGTCAGCCGGGTTGCTGAACGCCAGGTAGTAGTCGGTGGTGCACATCATGTAGGCGTTGTTGTACTCGGCCACCGTCAGCACGGTGCCGGCCGGCGCGGGTAGACCGTCGTACTGCACCATGATCTGCAAGGTCTTGCTGTCACCGACGTCGATGAAGCTGGCGCTCTCGACCACCTCGGCGGTCCACATCTGCTGGGTCGCCGCCAGCACAGGCGTCGTGCCTTGTTGCTGCAGCTCCAGCGATCCGCTTTGCAGCTGTTTCTGCGCCTCGGCGCTCAGCGGCAGGTCGAGGATCCCCGAGCGTTGGTCGAAGGCCGCCTGCTGGTAGTCGTCATAGCCGAAACTGGCCAATGGCGTGAATTGCTCGCCCTGGCGTACCCCCAGCTGGTAGCTGCCGGCGTCGAACTTCGCCGCCACCGGTATCTGGGCTTTCGCGTCGGGCGCATAACTGGGGAACCCGTTGAGCAGGTCCAGTGACAGGGTGTTGTCATGCACCTGCGCCGAGATGACCCCCAGCGTCATCGGGCCTGCGTCTGCCCCGTTCTTTTTCAGCTGCACTGCCTTGCAAGGGACCAGCCGCCGCCCGGCCGGCGCCGTGGGAAACTCGTCGTCGAACCACAGGCCCAGGGTGCCGGCGGTGCGACTGTAGGCGGGGTTGAAGAAGATGCTGCCGACATTGTCCAGGCCTTTCTGGTACATCGCCTGCACATTGGCCAGATCCGCCGCTTCGGTGGAGTGGGTGTTGATGGGGGGTTGGTCGTTGAAGATGCCGTTCTTGTCGTAGCAAGTCAGGTAGGTGGAGAAGCGGAACATCAGCCCTTTGGCGTTTTGCTGTTCCATCTGTTGCTGCAGGTTCTGCAGCAGTTGCGAGTTGCCGATTGCCCAGCTCAGGTTCTCCTTCGGGAAACAGGTCTGCCAAGTGGTGGTCACGTAGATCAGCCCACCGAGGTTGGCCCAGTTGAAGTTCAGGAAGCGGTCGAGCATGCGGTGCTGGCGCTTGAGGGTCAGACCGCACTGGGCGTCCCCGAGCACCAGCCGGTCGAAATACAGCGCCGTGAAGGTGTTCTGCCAGGGACTGACGTCGACGAAGCGCGCCGGGGTGGGGGCGTCGCTACCGAACGGGTTGCCGAACAGATTATAGGTCTGGTTGATCAGCGGGTCCTGGCTGACGTAACCCCCACCGGGCAGTTCGCCACCGGTGATGACCGAGGCCGTCGCCGGGATGCTGGAGTCTGTCGGTGTGTAGTTGACGGTGCCACAGGCGTTGTCACCGAACAGGTTCCACTCACCGGGGATCATCACGCTGGGGTTCTGCGCAACGTTGCCCGGCACCTGGGTGACATAGGTCGGCGCCTCGAGCAGCACCTGCGGGGCGATCACCCAGGGCATAAGCTTGCTGGTGGCATTCGCCGGGTTGATCCCGTAGTACTCGAGGAAACGCCAGTTCAGGCGCATCTTCGAGGCATCGTAGAGTGGGAACATGTCGTTGTTGTTGGCGGTCGGCGGGCTCCAGTACATGTGGCCGCCCAGGTAGATGCGCGGAAAGTTCAGTACGCTCATGTCATGCTCCTTAGCGTTGCCACTGGGCGCGTTTCAGCGACCAGACAAAGTCCAGTTTGTTGTACCCGGCGAATTCGGACGCCGGCACCGGGGCGGTTGGGTAGACGATGCCGTCCTGCTGCTTCTGGGCGAAATTGAAGTAGCCCTTGGTCTTGGAGTACGCCGCCGTGCCGTGACAGGCGAAGCAGGACGACTGGCTCTGGAAGGCCGACTCGAGCTGGGAGTTGGCGAGCAGGGTCGGATTGGTCTCGGACTGGGTGCCGATCAGCTCGTATTGCGCCAGGTTCGGGTACATGGCCTGGAAGGTGGTGTTGGCCGTCTGCGCCGCCGGGGTCGGCCCGGTGCTGTTGCTCATCGGGGTGGGCGGAATCGCATTGGTCACGGTGTACTTGCCGTTGTTGCGATTCTCGAAGGTGGTCCAGACCCATTGCGGATTCAGCTTGTTGACCACGTGCAGGCCGCTGAGCGCGGCATAGCCGACCTGGTACTGGCCGTTGTCCTGCTGGTAGTAGGCCTGGGCGATGTAGTAACCATCGTCTTGCAGTTGCTGCTGGTAGCTCGGGTCGTTGCCGATCCACAGCCAGGCGGCCTTGAGCTCCCAGGCGGTGGAGGGAAAGTCCAGGTTGCTGGTCAAGGCGGCCTGGCCGTTCACGTTGTACACCTGTTTCTGCACGATGTAGTCGAAGGTGTCCTCGCCCATCAACAGCTGGAAGCGCACCGGCTGGCCCTGTTGCGCGGTCGGTACCGCGCCGCCCATCTCGAGGATCAGGCCATCCACCTGCTGGACGGCGTTCAGGTTGTGGAGCGTGCGGCTGAGGTCCAGGCCCTGTGCCTGGGCCGCCAGCAACACCGGAGCCGGCACCGGCTGGCTCTGGCCCCAGGGCAGCGGCGCGGCGCCATTGCTCAGGTAGACCTGATCCGAAGGCTTGAGGGTTTCCCAGACCCGGTTGGGGCTGTTGGACTCGACCGGCTGGTTCAGACAGACGAACCAGTTCCAGCTCATGGATTCGGGCCCCTGGGCGAACGCCTGGCGGGCCTGGTCGACGTTGCCGCCGAACTGCATGAACTGGTTGCAATCGAAGCTGTTGGTGCCCTCGGCCTGGGCCAGTCCGGCCAGTGCGCTGAGGACGGTTATTGAGATGGCTCGCCGCATGTATGCTCCTTGGCATTGGCCAGGTCGGTGTAGGGGTGCCCCAGGAAATGCTGCAGGAGCAGTTGTTTCACCGCCGTTGCCGCAAGGCGCTGCGGCAACGGCAGGTCACAATTGGTGATGAGCAGCGGACCCTCCCGGTCGCTGGCGGGCAGCCGGCCATGGCTGCCGCGCACCAGCGAGGTATCCAGCGGGATGAGGTCCATGTAGTAGCGAAAGCCGAGTTTTTTCTGCAGCAGGCGGCGCGCCACCCTCAAGCGGGGGAAACGGATGGCCGGGTCGATGAACAGCTCCAGCGGGTCGTAACCGGGCTTGCGATGGATGTCCACGGTGCGGGCGAAGTCCGGTGCCTTGCGCGCGTCGAACCAGTAGTGATAGTCGAACCAGTGGCCGGCGGCGGCCACGGCCACCAGCTCGCCGCTGCGCGGATGGTCCAGCTGCCAGGCCCGCTGCTCGGTCTTGTCCAGTACCCGCTCGATGCCGGGTTGGCGTTGCAACAGGGCCTTGACCCTGGCGATGTCCACGGGCTGGCGCACATAGATGTGGGCGATCTGGTGATCGACGACGGCGAAGGCATCGCTGGCACCCGGGTCGAGCAGTTCCCAGGTCAACGACTGACGCACCTGCAGCAGCCCTTCGGCGCGCAGCAGGCGATTGATGGACACCGATTGGCTGACCGCCTCGATGCCGTACTCGGACAGCAGCATCACCGCCGCGCCTTGTTCCTCGGCAAAGCGCAGCAGGCGCCCGACTTCGTGGTCGATGGCCCGCACCTCGTCGGCGATCGACGGATGACCCGGCCCCAGCCGTTGCAGGCAGTAGTCCAGGTGCGGCAGGTAGACCAGCTGCAGGTCCGGGTGATCGAGTTGGAACTCGGCGATGGCGCAGTCGACGATCCAGCGGCTGGAGGCAATGCCGGCGGCCGGCCCCCAGAACGCAGGGAACGGAAACTCGCCGATCTGCGCCTCGATCCGCGCATGCAAGGTTGCCGGTGACGAGTACAGCCCGAAAAGCTTGCGGCCATCGGCCGGGTAGTGCGGGCGCGGGGTGATGGCGGCGTCCACGTCCGCGTACATGTTGTACCACCAGAACAACTGGCTGCAGCGAAAGCCCGGCAGCTCGCGCTTGAGCGTCTGCCAGACCTTCTCGCCCTGGATCAGGGCATTGGGTTGTAGCCAGAAGCGCACCTCGGCCTGGTCGCGAAAATACCAGCCGTTGCCGACGATGCCGTGCTCGGCCGGTGACAGGCCGGTGAGGATCGAGGCCTGCACGGTGGAGGTGACGGCGGGAAACGTCGGTTGCAGGCTGGCCATCCTGGCCGATTGCAGTAACCGGTTGATGTGCGGCGTTGCCGCGCCGAGCAGCGCGGGCGTCAGGCCGACCACGTTGATCAGCAGCAACGGTTGACGTGGCGAGTCAGAGGGCATCGGCATGCACCTCCCGCGCCTGGGGTTGCAGGAGGCGGCGCTGGCGCAGCTGCTCCTCGACCCAACGCAGCTCGTCGCGGATGCCCCGGTGCTGGGCCTCTTCGTCGCAGGGTCGCAGTGGCGCGGGCAGTACGCCCCAGCTGTAGGTCTCCACCTCCAGCACTGGTCGCACATCCTCGTGCGCGGCCAGGAAATCGAAGGTCTGCGCCAGGGCCATCTGGCTGCCGCCGAGCTCGGGTAGCAGCAGGTGTTCGCTGAACAGCGGAATGTGGAAATGCACCCGCAGCTCCAGGTAGCGCGCAGGCTGCGCCGCACAGGCGACGAGCGCGGCCGGCAGGTCCGCCCAGCACTGGATGCGGCCCTGCACATCGCGCGCCTGCACCTGGTGCAGGTAGGTGGCTTCGGCGAAGCTGCCCAGCACCTCCAGGACCTGCGCGTAGCGGCTCGGATCCCGGGTCGGCAGGCGGCAGATCATCGCGTTGGACAGCTGGATCTTGCCGATGGGCACCCCGGCCTGGCGCAGGCTTTCCAGGGACTGCCGGCAGTCCTCGAACATTACCGCCTGGTGGCAGACGTCGAAACACAGCGCCAGGTAGTCATGATGCGGGTCGCTGGCCTGCCAGTGGCGGAAGAAGGCGATGGCCTGGTCGGTGCTCTGCAGCACGCAGTCCGGCTCCATTTCCAGGCATATCCCGATCTTCTTGCCGGTCTCCTGGTGCAGCCGGGCCAGTGCCGCCGTGAGCTGGCGCAGGTGTTCCTCGGCCTGTTGCTGCAGCGTCGGGTTCCAGTGGGCGGCGTAGCCCAGCGGCACGCTGGAGATCGCCCCCTGCGGGCACTCCGGCGGCAGGGCCTCGGCCAGCAGCCGCGCCAGGTCCAGGCTGTACGCCAGCCGTTGCGGCTCGGCCCAGCTGGGCAGGTAGACGGCGGCTTTTACCGTGCCCTCATGGAACTGCCCATAGGGAAAGCCGTTGAGCGAGGTCAGGCGCAGCCCGCTGCGCCGCAGCAGATCGAAAAACGCCCGGCGTTTCGGCGGCTCCCGCAGTTCGGTTGCGGCTGCGGCGCTGATCCACAGCCCGCTGTCCTGCTGGTCGAGCCCGCGCAGCCTGCGCACGCCCTGGAAGTGCCGGTCGATGGCGACACGCAGCGCGGCCAGGTCGCGGGCCGGGTGCACATTGGCGCAGTAGCCGAGCTGCGCGGCGGTCCAACCAAGGCCCAAGGTCATTTGATCACCGGATCCTGGCCACGCAGGGCCGAGTTCTCCTGCCAGCGGCGGCGCTGGTCGATGGGCAACGGCGTGGCGACCTGGGCCTTGTCCAGCTGGCCGCTCTGGGCGAAGAAGTCCACCGGGTTGTGGAACAGCACCTGCTCCACCTGGGCCTCGCTGAAACCGGCGGCCAGCATGGCCTGGCCGGTCTTGGGCACCTTCAGCGGATCGCTGATGCCCCAGTCGGCGGCGCTGTTGACCACCATTTTTTCGGTGCCGTACTCCTTGAGCAGGGCCACCATGCGCTGCTCCGACATCTTTGTGTTGGGGTAGATGGAGTGGCCGCGCCAGCAGTCGCTGTCCAGCACCAGCGGCAGGGTCAGTTCGTTGAGGTGGTCGATGATCACCAGATGCTCGGCGATCCCCACTTCGCGAATCACCGCCAAGGTGCGCTTGGTACCACCGATCTTGTCGCGGTGCGGGGTGTGCACCAGCACCGGCAGGTTGAACTGGCGGGCCAGTTCCAGTTGCAGGGCGAGAAAGCGGTCTTCTTCCGGTGTGATGTCGTCGTAGCCGATCTCGCCGACGGCGACCACGCCGTCCTTGACCAGGTAGCGCGGCAGAATCTCCAGCACTTCGTTGGCCACCGACAGGTCGTTGGCTTCCTTGGGATTCAGGCCGATGGTGCAGAAATGATGGATGCCGAACATGCTGGCGCGAAAACGCTCCCAGCCCAGCAGGATATCGAAGTAGTCGACGAAACTGCCAACGCTGGTACGCGCCTGGCCTTGCCAGAACGCCGGCTCGATCACCCCGGTGATACCGGCGGCGGCCATGTTCTGGTAGTCGTCGGTGGTGCGGCTGACCATATGGATATGCGGGTCGAAATACTTGGGCATGGTGAATCCTCGTCAGGGGAAGGCATCAGGTCTCGCGGCGCTCGGTCAGGTGGTCATGCCACGCCGGCGGCAGGCGTTTTTGCTGGTGAAGGCCGAGCAGGCGCTGGCGTTGCGCCGGGCTCAGCAGGTCGAAGGCGATGGCCAAGTGCAAACCGGGCGATACCGTGCGTGCGGCCGCAAGCTGTTCGTCCAGCAGGTCGAGGGCCAGCTGGTTCAAAGAGACGCCGTGACGCTGCACCAGGCCTTCCAGCCGCCGCACGTCCAGCCCCATGCCGAGCGCCTTCAGCACCAACTGATGGAAGGCCCGCTCCGGGTAGTGGCGGGACGGGTAGGGGGTGTCGAGGGCGAGGGCGGCAAACACTTCGCTGTTGCTGGTCCGCCCGGCCTGCAAGGCCAGCGGGACGCACAGCCCCGAGCTGTCGATCCAGTCGAGGGCCTTGAGCAGGGCGACCTTTTCCTGGTCGTCGCCCCACAGGAACAGTTGGCGCAGCAAGGGCAACTGAGCGGCCTGGGGCTGCTCCCCAAGGACCTGGGCCAGCAGCAGGGCGCGCGCCAGTTGCAGCTGACTCCACCCCTCATCGTCGAGCATGGCCCGCTCGTGAATACGCCGCTTGCACTGGCTGCTCAGCAGTGCCGCAGTGTTGGCATTTGGCGACTGTCCGAGGTGATCTTGAGCCTCATTCCACCATTGCAACTCGGCCGGTTCGAGCTGCGCGGCCAGGGCCTGGTGACGTGCGGCCAGGCAATCGTGGCGCATCTTAAGCGCCGCCGTTGTCGACGTAGCGATATCACTGTTCATGTCGGTTTGATCCAGCGCTGTAGATGTGGAAGCAGGAAGAACACCAGGACGCACAGCAGGCTGCCCATGGGCTGGTCGGCGACCGCCAGCACCAGGGCATCGAACAGCGGCAGGGCCGCCAGCCCCGCGCCGATGAAAGCGCGCACCTGCCGCCGGCTCGGGTCGGCCAGGTGCAGCCAGTAATGCCAGCCCAGCCAGCCCAGCCACAGCAGCAGCACCGGCCAGAACCACAGGGTGTCGGCGTAGGCCGCCAGGGCCAGCGGACTCAGCATCAGCACCAGGGGCAGGCGGCTGAGCAGCAGGTTGAGGTGCTCCTGGCGCGCCAGGTAGGTCAGGCCGCTGATGTACACGCCAAGCAGCAAGGCGCACAGCCAGATGGGCTGGGCCGGCATCGCCAGGCTGGCCGCCGCGGTGAGGTAGAGTGCAGAGCGGCAGGCGCCCATCAACCAGACGCTGTGGGCGTATTTCTTGTGCAGCAGGTTGTAGCCGAGGATGCAGCCCACCAGCAGGGTGACGCTGGCCAGCAGCCAATGCGGCTGCTCGATCAGCCGGCTCAGCCCAAGGGCCGCGGCGGCCGCCAGCAGTAACGCCAGCCAGGTCGCCAGGCGTACCTGCCGGCGGCTGACCAGGCCCAGGGTGATGGGCCGAGGGTTGTGATGCTGCTGGTCCCAGTCGGCATCCAGCAGGTCGTTGAGCAGCATGCCGGCCAGGTACAGCAGCGACAGCATGGCCAGCAGCAGGACCCACACCAGTGACGAGGGCGGTGCCAGGGCCCCGGCGCTGCTGGCCAACAGTGAGGCGGCCAGGGTGTTGGTCCATACCGTGGGCAGGTTGGAGACGCGGCCGACGGTCATCCAGGTCTTCATCTGGCTCATTGCGCGAAGCCTTCGCCGAGGGCGAGCGGGTTGCCGCGATAGCTGCCGAGGCGCAGCAGCGCCTGTTCCATCAGTCCATCATCGATCTCATGCAGGTCGACCGACGCGCCGATGCCGCTGAGCATGGGGATGGACAGCTGACCGCCCAGGTGCTGGCGAAACTCTTCAAGCCCGAGCAGCACCCGCGAGCGTCCCTGGCCATCCTTCAGGTCCAGCTCCGGCGGGCACAGATTGAAGCCGAGCCTGAGCAACAGGCTCAAGATCCGCTCGCTGTCAGCATCGCTCAGCAGCCCCAGGGCATTGGCATACAACCCGTCCAGGGCCATGCCCACCGCCACGGCCTCGCCATGGCGCAGCCGATGCTGGCTGAGGTTCTCCAGCCGGTGGGCGGCCCAGTGGCCGTAGTCCAGCGGGCGGCCATTGCCGCGTTCGAAAGGGTCGCCGGCGCCGGTGATATGCCCCAGGTGCAGCTCGGCGCAGCGGCGGATGGCATGACGGCTGGCCGGGTGGTCGAAGCGGGCGAGGGCGTCGGCCTGGCGCTCCATCCACTCGAAGAAGGCGCGGTCCTTGATCAGCGCCACCTTGACCGCCTCGGCCAGCCCGGCGATCTGGTCGCGATGGCCCAGGGTGGTCAGCAACTGGAAGTCGTTGATCACCGCGGAGGCGGGGTAGAAGGCGCCCAGCAGGTTCTTCTGGCCGAAGGCATTGATGCCGTTCTTCACCCCGATACCGGCGTCGTTCTGCGCCAGCACCGTGCTCGGCAGGCGAATCAGACGCATGCCGCGATGGAAGGTGGCGCAGGCATAGCCCACCGAGTCCAGCACCGCGCCACCGCCCAGGGCGATGACGCAGCAGTGGCGGTCCAGCCCATGGGCCAGCATGTCTGCATACAGCTGTTGCAGCACCTGGGCGTCCTTGCTCAGCTCGCCGGCCGGCACGGCGATCGGCGCCGCCTTCAGGTGCAGGTCGTCACCATGGGCGGCGAAGTACGCGTCGATCTGGCCCGGCAGGTGCGGTGCGCAACGCAGCAGTTGCTCATCGGCGAAAATCAGCACCGTCACCCGGCCATTGCGCTGGACGGTGAGCTGGTGATGCAGGCAGGGATTGAGCGGGTCGAACAGGTGGTCGGTGAACAGCACCGGATAGTCGTAGCTGACCGTGAAGCGCCCGCGCAGTGGCCGTGAGGGTTCGCGCCTGCGCAAGGCCTTGACCAGGCTGTACCCGGCGATGAACAGGCCGGGCAGGATCATGCTGGCGAGAATCGTCACCAGCAGTGCGTTCTGCTCGACGAGGAAGCTGCCGATGGCGCTGTAGGCCAACGCCAGGCCCGCGTTGGCCAAGGTGGTGACCAGCACGAAGGCGCGCAACGGATAGCGCTGCATGCCGGCGGCCACCACCGAGGTCTCCGCCAGCACCGGCACGCCGCGCAGGCAGACCAGCGACAGCGTGCCCAGGCGGTACCCCAGTTGCCCCGGCTGGCGTTGGTGCAGGCCAAGTCGACTGGACAGCACCCGCAGATACCCGGCACCCAGCGCGTAGCCCAGCCCGGCGCCCAGGCACAGGCCGATGAAAATCGTCAGGTAGCCGCCGACGCTGCCCAGGGTGGCCACGGCCAGCAGCGCCACCATGCTCGACGGCACGGGCAGTACCACGTCCAGGGCCAGCAACACGACCAGCAGCAGCGCCAGGTTGAGCATCTGGACAGGCGTCGAAGGGCGGTACAGGTCAAGGTGGGTGAGGAAACCCTGGATCTGCTGTTCGAACAACAGGAAGCTGGCAATTACCAGGCCAGAGAAACACAGCAGTGACAACCAGAAATGTGCGGCCGGCCCTTTTTCAAAGAGCGCGCGATAGCCATGGCTGCGCTTCATCAAGCGTCCCTCTTGTTGTTATGACTGAGTTCCGTTTCAGCAGTGACACGCAGCGGCGGGCGTCACCCGGAAGAATAAAGCCTCCTGCTCTGAGGGGAGGTCGTGTTGTAGTTATAGTGTCGGCAAAGACAATCACAAAACTAGTCGGTTGCTTCGCTTTTGCAAGGGTGAGCCCCCTTGAATCATTAGATGAAACGCATGTGTCTCGCGTTGTCATTAGAATGAATATGAATTATTAAATAAGGTTAGAACTTTATAAATAGTCAAATTGTCTATGGCTCAGAATGGCGGCTCAGGGTAAATGAAAATTAATAAGATTTGAGGTCTTCTATTTAATTTCCGAATATCCATAATTGAAATAACAAGATGCTTGCTTCGCTATTGATGGCATGTTTCGCGTAAATCAACTTTGCCCATGGGTGCGTCGACTTGATTTATATAAAATCAAGGCCGGCAGGTCGAGTGCGAGTCAATGGCGGATATCCCCTGGTTGGCATATTGAAAGGTGCTGATCCATGTTCTGCCAAGGCAGCCTGATTTGTGGCGATGGATGACTAATGTTAGATTGCCACCCCTTCGAAGGACCGCCAGATCGCCCAGGAGCCCCATGTCCCGCCTGCCAACCATCACCCTTGCCGCTGCCACCCTGTTGCTGGGGGCCTGCACGACCTTGCACAGCGGTGCCGAGTTCGCCCAGGTCGCGCCCATCAGGCAGGACGCCGCGCTTGTCTACCTGTACCGCTCCGGCATCCCCCCGTACTGGCGCAGCCCGACACTGGTCATCGACGGTAATGACGTCAGCGAAGTAAAGAACAGTTCCTTCACTTACTTCTACCTGCCCCAGGGGCAGCACAAGATCGCCACCCGCTGGGCTCTGGATCTGTACCCGTTGAATGCCGAAGGGACCCTGGACCTGCGCAACGGCCAGGCTTACTACCTCAAGCTCGGAGGCGGCATGCAGTTCACCCCGGGTATTGGTTCAGGCGGCCTGAATGTCGGCGTGTCCTCGAACCTGGGCCAGGTACCAGCGGTGACTGCAGTCCGGGAAATGCACGGCAGCATGTTTATTGGCAACACATTGCAGGCACAGTGAAACGGGGGCAAGGGACTGATTTACAGCCCTTGCTGTATCACGCTCAGAGTTCCCCTTTAGGTTGCTTGCTCCGCCCACCAAAGTAAAAACCGGTAATGCTTCCGATGATCGTCCCAGCAAAGGTCAATATCTTGTCCAAGTGCTCGGGAAAGAAAAATCCTGATAGCAACACAGCAAGAAATGCGCCGCCTGAACATATGATCGTCACCCAGGCGCCCATCAGCTTGTTGGTCTTCACCTCATTGGGGGCACTGCATCCATGGCCAGAGCATATCGAGCACGGAAGACCATATCTCTCGCTCTGTGAATCCTCCTCATCTGCATGTTTATTGCAGCTATAGCAACTATTACCATTCCTCCCTGCGCTGCAGGTGCCATGCCCCATACAGTGCCCACACAGGCGCCATCCCTCGAAAGGTGCGGGAATCTCTCGCGTTTCTTGATGCATAGGTACTCCTGCGTTGGTGAAAGCCAACAGCGCTAGGCTCTCAGCCATGGACAGGGCAAGCTGCGAATACTCTTTGGCCCCACAAGTTCGGGAGTCTGACCGGGGGATCGCGCTGCCAGTGCCACGCTGACGCTATCGAGCAACTTGTCAAAAGTAGGGGGGTGTGCAGAACCCCTGACCCTACGCAACTGCTCGACAAGAGAATAGGTAAAGGCACCATAGCTGGCCGCACCGGCTTCGTACTCACTCGCCTTCTGATTTTCCATCGCGGCAAAGAGCAGCAAGGGCAGGTACGGACCATGATGACCATAGAGACGCCCTTGACGCTGGAGCAGCCTTACATCATCAGAGCGCAGATCGATGGCGCTGCCTTGGGAGCGTCGCTGGCGCTGAAGCAGATGCCCCGCCTTGTCGGTCTGCTGAGTGAAGTCCCGATAACCTTCATCCCAGGCGTAGGGACGTTCATCCCATTCCCTGGATCCCTCGTCCCATTGCAGTGCGCGATGGCGGATATCGTTGGGCGCCGTGATGCCGCGCACGCGGCCATTGCCACGGGTCATACCACTGGCGTAGCAGCAGTCGAAAATCACGCTAAGTCGAGCCCCATTGCCATCAGGCGAGAAGGGCAAGTGGCTGTAGAACTGACGGAAGCGTTTGTCGGTGAAGTAGCTGGAAGGATCATTCCAGTCGAAATCGTACAGGACCAATGTTTCATCCATGCGGTCCGCTTCGCGGCTGGTGTTGCTAGCCGGCAGACGAGCGCCATGACCGGAGTAGAAGATGAGGCGTTCATCACCGGAGCGAGTGCCTTCAACCAGCCACTCGAGGCGCTCCTCGAAATTGGCGCGAGTGGCGCGGTTGTCATGCAGCAGACGAATATCGGCGGCGTCATAACCGCTCTCCTGGAGCATGCTGCTGATCAGATACGTATCGTTGATGCAGCCGTTGAGTCGCATCTCAGGGTCTGGATATTCATTGATCCCGACGATCAACGCCCGACGTTTGCGCTGGCCACTACGGGAAAGGAACACCGGCATTTCCAGAGCCCTGGTCGCCACGGATCCACGAGCAAGCTGAGGCCACAAGTCTTTCTGGCTGGTGTCATCGGCAAGATAAGCAGCGCCAGCATGATCGAGATCAAGCAAGTCGCTGCGCAGTGGAATTTCGAACTCCGTGGTCAGATCTATCCGCGCGGAGTCCGGCGAAGTGACACGACGAGTGAAAACACGATCATTGGGGTTGTACAGATGGTACCAGCGGCGGATGCCTCGACCGTTCTCATGCAAACGCATGACACGGCCGCCCCAGACTTCGCGCATGACGATCGGATGAGCGATCTGCGAGCCGAAACTCACGAAAACCCGACCATCGATGGTATCCAGCTTGGCGCCAGGCTTGGCGACGGCACGTCGAAAAGCGTCATAGCAGATCAGACTGCCCAGGCTATGGGCAAGAATGATCTGGGGCTGGACCTGCTCTATGCAGTCCAGCAAGCGTTCACACAGTTGTGTGCGTAATGTCGCATCCTCCAGCCACTGGACCGTCATACCGACAGTCCAGCGCAGTATGTTGTTGACGGAGATACCCCAAGAACGCGTTTGCGCACCTCTCCATTCACTGGTCTCGTCCAGCAGCATGGCCAGTCCGCGAGCAATCTGGGCGCTGTCCGGCCCTTTTCCAAACAGGTCGTCGTAACGCATGAACACAATGTCTTCAGCTGCGATGCCACGGCCATTACGCTCAAGGTTGACACTGATCGCGGAGCGCCACTGCCCTTGCCAACCGGGCTCGGAAGTCCACTCGTCCTGGGTGGCGTCACCATGGCCGACCCCATGCAGGCAAAGCACTCGCAATCGCCCGCTCTCGCCCCTGAACTGCCCATCCCGAGTGTCTCTGCGTCCGGTCGACATGAAAGGCGGATGGCTCGCGTTGAGCATCAGGTCCTGCAAGCGACGAAGCTTGGCCTCCAGCCGGTCCGGGCTCGACAATGCCCGCTCGCCACGGGCAAGGGTTGGCCTGGCTGGCTTGGCGCTGTCTTTCCAGGTCTGCTCCAGATTTTGGCCATCGAAATAGGCCAGGGTGGTATCCAGCACTTGACGGATGCTGGTGGCAAGGCCGGTCTCCACCTTGGGGGGAACGGTGTAGGTAGGGTCGGGGGTTATGGCGAGCTTGAACGACTTGTTGACCACTGGCGCCTTTCGCCAGATTGGCGCCTGACCAAAATGCTTCGCCTGGGTGACGCGGGCACCCAATCTCTGGCGCGGCAACTTGAAATGATCACACAGGAAGGCCAGCAAACTGGTGTGGTCGTAGTGTTCATCCTGGATGCCGGCACTCCAAGGCACCAGTCCGGGCTGCAGCCAGGGAGAGGCCAGAATCGCTGGCACGCGTACACCCAGTCGAGTGAATGGAGACATGCCAGTCCAGGATACATCCGCAGGCTGGTCATCCGGAGCGAGCGTCTGAGGCGGTATCACATGATCGTAGAATCCACCGTGCTCGTCATAAAGCAGCACGAACAGGGTCTTTTCCCAGACTTTCGGCTTGTCCAGCAATGCGTTGAACACCTCTGCAATGAACTGATCGCCAATACGCAAGTCTTCGGAAGGGTGATGCGAGTTGTTCGGTCCCAAAGTGTCGTAAAGGAGCCCGTAGCTTGGCTCGATCCATGCCAGTGCTGGCAGATCGTCTGCCTCGATCTCTTGCTTGAAACGTGTAATAGAGGCGTGGCGCAGTCCCTCCTTGACCAGGGTCGCGAGTGGAACCTTGCCGTTCGAGTAGATGCGTGCATCGTGACCATGCTCCTTGAGCAGGGAAAAGATGCTGTCCTCGCCAAACTGGGCGATCAGGCTCTTGATGCCGGCAAGCATGGTTCCCTCGCCGGGCATGAGGACGCGTCCATGGCAACTGCCGAGCATGGCAAAAAAGCGATTGGGCCAGGTCGGCCCCGGTACGGAGCAGAACCAGCGGTCACATACGGTGAAGTTCCGGGCCAGTCCCTGAATGGCAGGCAGCGGATCGTTGATTGGATTGGTAGCGAAGGGTATGAAGTTCATCGCCCGCTCGGCCATGGAATGTGCATGGACTTTGTAAACCTTGAGATCTTTCCTGGCCTTCTCATAGGCGTTCTGGGCAAAACCATGCATGGCCGGAGCTGAAAGATCGAGTGAGTACCCGTCGGTGAGTTGTTTGACCACATCCTCGTATTCATGGCCGAGGTCCACACCTTCGCGTTTCGCACCTTCAGCGACAGGTAGATAGGGCGGCGGTGCCCAAAGACTGAAGTCATTGGGCTGTTCTGCGGCCTGGGTAATGGTCATCGGAGCCCCACCGCTCGCCGGCAGCAGCTCATTGCTTCGCAAAGCCTTGCGGTCCACGCCTTCGCAAAGCGGATTGATGGACTTGAAATCCCCCAGCAGATGATCGAACGAGCGGTTCTCCATCATCAGCACAACGATGTGCTTGATCTGGCTTGGCCATGAGTTCGCCATGAGTCCTTTCCTCAATGAGTGGATAACATTGACGGGCGATGCATCTCGGTAGGGCGTGCATGTATGGTGCGCCCTCGGCTGATCAGTCGGCGTAGAGGTACGATGCATGGCATAACGCTAGTAACGCATGATTACCTTGTCCAGGCAGGACTCTCTGGTACCCGTTGATATCCATGTATCCGCCATGACTTCGCTCCATTCGCTTGAGCGGTGGTTTTCCTCTGCGGGAATGTGTCGTCGAGGTACTCTACTCAGGTAGAATCTGCCCTTTGCAAGGGCACCCCGTAGTGCTGAACAAAGGACTGTATGCCCGCCATCTCGCTCCTGCGCCGCCTTTTCGCCGGTTTCGCTCTCGCAACGCTAACCGGCTGCCAGCCCGAACCTGCACCGCCTCTCGACCAGCAGCTCTACATCTGGCAACGCCAGTGGCGACCGGCCCATGAACAGGCCCTGGCCGAAAGTCGCGCCGACTTCTCCACCCTGCGAGTGCTGGCCTTGCAGGCCCAGCCCAAGGCCGGCTGGAGCAGGGCGCTGGTCGGCCTGCCCAAGCTCAGGACCGATGGTCGCCCGGTGATCGCCGTGGTGCGTCTTGACGGTCAGCTACCCGCGCTCGACCTGCAGCAGGCCGGCACCCAGATCGCCCAATTGCTGGCCGACTGGCAGGCTGCTGGCTTGGCCCCAAGCGGGCTCGAAATCGACCACGACAGCGGCAGCGCCCGCCTGCCGGGCTACACAGAATTCCTCCTGAAACTGCGCGAGCAACTGCCGCCGGGCGTGAAACTGAGCATCACCGCGCTGCCGGCCTGGCTCGACAGCCCGCACCTGCCGGCGCTGTTGCAGGCGGTGGACAGCAGCGTGCTGCAGGTGCATGCGGTGAGCGATCCACGGCGGGGTCTGTTCGATCCGAACCAAGCAAAGAGCTGGGCCGAGCGCTGGAGTCGCGTCAGCGACAGACCGTTCTACCTGGCCTTGCCCGCCTACGGCGTCGCGCTGCTGCCGGACACCGGCGGTACGCCGGTGGTGGAAAGCGAAACCCCGCTTAACCGTGCCGGCGAGCGCCGCGAGCTGCTGGCCGATCCGCAGCAACTGGCGGACCTGGGCAGGCAACTGCGGGACAAGCCGCCCGCGCACTTGGCCGGGCTTATCTGGTTCCGCCTGCCGTTGCCCGGCGACCGCCGGGCCTGGAGCCTGACCACCCTGAAGGCGGTGGCGCGCGGCGACGCGCTCGCCAGTCAGTGGCGTGTCGAGCTGTCCGGGCAGCCCGGGCTTTATGACATCAGCCTGGTCAACGCCGGCAATCTCGACCTGCCGGTACCCGCGCGGGTGGAACTGAACGTCGAATCCTGCGACGCCGCGGATGGGCTCAACGGCTACCGCCTGCAGCAATCCCCGCAACACCTCGTCTTCAACCGCCAGTCCAGCGTGCGTGTGGCCGCTGGCGGCCAGCGCGTCCTCGGTTGGGCGCGCTGCCATGGAATCGAACAAGGAGCATGGAATGTCTACCCCTGACTGGCCCCGACGCCTGCTGTGCCTGTCCCTGAGCGTGCCGGTCGGCACGGCGCTGGCCTGTGGCCCGGACTTCCCGATGCGCCTGCTGGACGACCGGGCGCAGACCCTGGCCGAGCTGCCGGAGGGCAATTTCGGCTTCGAGGTGAATCGCCTCGGCGAGCAGCTGGCAGGCCTCAAGCCCACCACCGAGATGACCCTGACCCCTTACTGGGACAGTGACGACAACGACCGGCCTTATCGTGAGCAGCGCAGCCGTATCGAGGCCAGCGAACTACCGGAATCGCTGCGCGAGAAGGTCGCGCAACTGCGTGCCCTGGAGGATCCACAACAAGTGCTGGAGCAGGGCGCCGAACTGCCGGATGAACTGCGCCTGTACATTGCCGGCGCGGTGGCTTTCGACAGCGACGATCACGCCCTGGCGGCGGGCTACTTCGCCAAGGTGCTGGCCCTGCCTGCTGAACAGCGCAAGCTGCGCAGCACCTGGGCGGCCTACTCGTTGGGGCGGGCCTTGATGGCCCGCAGCTTCGAGGCCAGCGATGATCCGCAACAGACACCGCAGGCCCTGCAAGCCCAGGCGCGCGAAGCTTTCCACCAGGCCCGCACGCTCAGCGCCGAAGGCTTCAGCGACCCGTTAGAGCTCGGGGTGGCCAGCCTTGGTGAGGAGGCCCGTCTGGCCAAGCTCGCCGGCGACTGGAACAGCGCCATCCAGCTGTATGCCAGCCAGAGCCGTCTGGGCTCGGGCAGCGGCTACAGCTCGCTCAGGCAGCTTGCCGACGAACTGGTGAGCCTGCCGGATGAGCAACTGAAGGCGCTGCTGGCGCAGCCAATGCCGCGCAAGCTGCTCACCGCCTACCTGCTCAGCCATGTCGGCTGGGACTACGACGGTCAGCCGCCAACCCAGGCCCGGCGCCTGCCCGCGTTGCTGCAGGCCAGTGTCGGCGGCAAGCTGGAAGACGCCGACCGCCTGGCTGCGTTGACCTACCAGCAAGGCAACTATGCCGCGACCAGAAGCTATCTGCAGCAGGCAGGCGACACCGGACTTGCCTGGTGGCTGCGCGCCAAGCTGGCCTTGCGCGACGGCGACAAGACCCAGGCTGCGGCTGCCTATGCCAAGGCCGCCGCCGCATTCCCCCGCGAAGAGTCGTGGGGTTCTCGACAGACACCCGATTGGGACTACGAAAGCGTGAAGCCCGGCTGCCGGGTAGAGGGCGAGGGCGCGATCCTGGCCCTTGAGCGTGGAGACTACCTGCAAGCCTTCGACCTGCTGTACCGCAGCCAGGAGATCTACTGGCAGGACACGGCCAGCGTGGCCGACCGCGTGCTGACCCTGGATGAGCTCAAAGGCTATGTCGATGCCCATGTGCCGGCACCGCCAGCGCCCAAGGTGGAAGAGGGCGGTTACGTGCCGCGCCCAGTGGCGACACAGCTGCGCGAGCTGCTGGGTCGACGCCTGCTGCGCGAGGGGCGCTATGACGAAGCACCCGGCTACTTCGCCACGCCACAGTTGCAGGCCGACGCCAAGGCCTACGGCCAGCACCGCCAGGATGCCGTCTCGCGCTGGACCCCCACCGGCCGCGCCGAGGCTCTGTACGCTGCGGCAAGCCTGGCGCGCAGCGCGGGCATGGAGATTCTCGGTTATGAAATGGCCCCCGACTATGCCTGGCTGGGCGGTGGCTACAGCCTCGGTAATGCCGAGGTGAAGCCAGGGCCTTTCCTGGCCGCTGGCGAGGTGCAGCGCCAACGGGCGACCGAGGCCAAGCCCGATCAGCGATTCCACTACCGCTATGTCGCCGCCGACCTGGCCAACCAGGCCGCTGACCAGTTGCCACACAGCAGCCAGGCCTTTGCCGCGGTGCTGTGCACGGCGGCCGGATGGGTGCCCGGCAGCGAACAGGAAAGCGCGCTGTACAGGCGCTACGTGCAGCAAGGGCCGTTCGTGCAGTGGGCGGAGGATTTCGGCAAGCAATGCGAAGAGCCCCGGTTCGACCAGGCCAACAAACGCTACCTGACCGAGAAGCTGGACAGCGTGCGCACGGCGTTGCGGCCGTACAAGGCGCAGGTGCTGCCGGTGGGGTTGGTGGTGCTGGCGGGGGTTGCCTGGGCTTGGATGCGGCGGCGCAAGGCAAAGGCTTGAAATGAGATCGAGCGCCGCGAGGGCGGCGCTCGATTAACCGCCGTCAGTTCTGCGCGGTCTTCTGGCCGGGCTCCAGCTTCACCGTCTCCTCCAGGGTGAAACGCCCCAGCGGGTTCTGCAGGAAGTTCTGGATATTGCTGCGCGAGATGTTGATGTACGGGCTGTAGTACAGGTCGATCCAGTGCACGTCCTGCTTGGCCAGCTTCTGCAGATCCTCATACATCTGCTTGCGCTTGATCGGGTCGGTTTCCACCCGGGCCGCGGCCACCAGGTCCTTGACCTTGTCGTTGTGGTAGCGGGTCATGTAGTTCATGTTGGTGTCGTGGCCCAGCACGAAGGTGGTCTTCTGGTCCGGGTCGAGCACGTCGTTGGTCCAGTACATCACCGACAGGTCGTAGTCGCCGTCGACCAGCATCTGCCAGCTCTGGGTCGGGTCGACCTTCTGCAGGTTGGCGGTGATGCCGACGTCGGCCAGTTGCTTCTGCACCAGCACGGCGATCTGCTCGTCGGCCTCGTTGCCGGCGTTGACCACGTAGTTGACCTTCAGTCCCTCGGCGCCGGCTTTTTTCAGCAGCTCGCGGGCCTTGGCCGGGTCGAACGGGCGTTGCGGGTTGTTGGCGTTGTGGTAGAGCGCGCCCTTGGGAATATACGAGTAGGCCATTTCGCCGTGGCCGAAGGTCACGGTGTCCACCAGTGCCTTCTTGTCGATCGCCAGGTCGATCGCCTCGCGCACTTCCTGTTTGCCCAGTAGGCCCTTGGAGTGGTTGATCAGCAGGTGGTCTTCACGGGTCGAGGGGTCGATATGGATGGTGATCTTCTTGTCCTTCTGCAGCTCGTCCACCTGGGTGAACGGCACAAAGATCGCCGAGTCCAGTTCGCCGGCCTGGACCTTCATCATGCGCGTGCGGTCATCCGGGATGGAGATCCACTCCACGCCATCCAGGCTGACCTTGTCGGCCTGCCAGAACTCCGGGTTCTTCTCCAGGATCACCCGGTCGCCCCGTAACCATTCCTTGAGTTTGAAGGCCCCGGACACTACCGGGTTCTGTGCGTATTCCTCCTCGCCGAGCTTGTCCATGGCCTTTTTCGACAGGATCGAGATATTGGCGGTGGCGAGCTGGGCCAGGAACGGCACCGACTTGCTGTGCAGGGTCACCACGAGGGTATGCGGGTCGGCGGCCTTGGCGGTGTCGATGATCTTGTACGAGTCGGCCCAGAGCGAACCCGGGTTGTCGCGGATACGCAGCAGGGAGAAGGCGGCGTCCTCGGCGGTGATCGGCGAGCCGTCGGAGAACTTGGCGTTGCGCATCTTGAAGGTGTAGGTCAGGCCGTCGTCGGAGACCTTCCAGCTTTCGGCCAGGCCCGGCACCAGCCGGGTGCCGCTGTTGTCGACGCGGATCAGTACGTCGTAGACGTTGGCGAACACCCAGCTGTCGCGGTTCTGCGCGCTCTTGATCGGGTCGAAGGTGGTGCTTTCCTCACGGCAGCCGATGGTCAGCACGCCGGCTGCCTGGGCCATGCCGCTGGCCAGGGTGCTGGCGGCCAGTATGGCGGCGGTGAGAAGTTTCAATGCGGCGGGTTTCATGCTCAAGCTCCGTTTGATGGTCATGGTGGTGAAGTCAGCAGGGCAGTTGCGGATGCACGCAGGCGTGGCGCCGGGCGCCCTGGATATGCTCGGGTGGCGCGGTGTCGCTGCAACCGGGCAGCGCATGCCGGCAACGCGGATGGAAGGCGCAGCCGGAGGGCAGGTTCAGCGGGCTCGGCGGCTCGCCGGCCAGCGGGTCCTGCGGCAGGCGTCGGGCCGGGTCGATGTCGGCGATGGACTGGATCAGCGCGGCGGTGTAGGGGTGGCGCGGGGCGGTAAAGACCTCGTGCACCGGGCCTTCCTCGACGATCTGCCCCAGGTACATCACCGCCACCCGGTCGCACAGGCGGCGAACCACGCCCAGGTCGTGGGTGATGAACAGCAGCGCCAGGCCCATGCGCTCGCGCAGCTCCAGCAGCAGGTTGATGATCTGCCCCTGGATCGACACGTCCAGCGCGGCGACGCATTCGTCAGCGACGATCAGCCGGGGGTCGACGGCCAGGGCCCGGGCGATGCCGACCCGCTGGCACTGGCCACCGCTCAGCGAACCGGGACGCCGCTCGGCCAGCTCGGCGCGCAGGCCGACCAGCTCGAGCAGTTCGCCGACCCGGGCCGGAATCTGCGCGGTAGGCACCTTGCGCTGCACCTGTAGCACCTCGGCGAGGATCTGGCCGATGCGCTGGCGTGGATTGAGCGCGCTGTACGGGTCCTGGAAGATCATCGCGGTCTCGCGGCGCAGGCGGGCGATATCCGCCGGGTTGCCCTGGTTCATGTCGGTGCCGTCGAACAGCACCTGGCCGCCGCAGCTCGGGGTGAGCTGGAGGATGGCCCGGGCCAGGGTGCTCTTGCCGCAGCCCGACTCGCCCACCAGGCCCAGGGTTTCGCCAGCGGCGAGGTTCAGCGAGGCACCGTTGACCGCGCTGACCTTGCGTGGGCGCAGGTTGAGCAGGCCGCTGCCGGCGGCGGGAAACTGCACCTGCAGGTCCTTGACCTGCAACAACGGGGTCATGACAGGCCTCCGGCCAGCAGCGGGGTATGGCAGGCCAGGCGGTGGCCGGGGCTTGCCTCCAGCAGTTCGGGCAATTGTTGTCGGCAGAGCGGCATGGCCTGTGGGCAACGCGATTCGAAACGACAGCCTGGCGGCAGGTCATCAAGCAGCGGAGGCTGCCCGGCGATGGTGGTCATGCGTAATGCCTCGGGCTGCGCCGCAGGATGGCAAGCCAGCAGCCCGGCGCTGTAGGGATGCTGGGGCCGGGCCAGCATCTCGTGCTTGGCGCCGTGCTCACAGAGGCGCCCGGCGTACATCACGGCAATGCTGTCGCAGGTCTGCGCCACCACGCCCAGGTCGTGGCTGATCAGAATCATCGACAGGCTGCGGCGGTCGCGCAGCTCCAGCAGCAGGCGCAGGATCTGCGCCTGCACGGTGACATCCAGGGCCGTGGTCGGCTCGTCAGCGATCAGCACCTTGGGGTTGCAGCCCAGGGCCACGGCGATCATCGCCCGTTGGCGCATGCCGCCGGAAAACTCGTGGGGGTAGTTGTCGACCCTGGACTTCGGGTCGGGGATACCGACCTGGCGCAGCACCTCGATGGCCTCGGCCCGGGCCTCGCGACGCGAAGCACCCTGGTGCAGGCGGATGCCCTCGGCGATCTGCTCGCCGATGCGCATCAGCGGGTCCAGGTGGCTGCTGGGGTTCTGGAAGATCATCCCCAGCTCACGGCCACGCAGGCGGCGCATGCCGGCTTCGTCCAACTGCAGCAGGTCATGGCCCGCCAGGCGCACGGCCTGGCCCTCGACCCGCAGGTTCGGCGCCGGCAGCAGGCGCATCAGGCCCCGGCAGGCCAGGGTCTTACCCGAGCCGCTTTCGCCCACCAGGCCGAGGATCTCGCCTTCGCCAAGGTCGAAGGACAGTCGATCGACCAGGGTGATATCCCGTTGGCCGGCGCGGGCGATGACGCTCAGGCCGCGAACCTGGAGCAGGGGCTGGGTCATGAGCGGTCTCCCAGGCGTTCGGCGACACCGTCGGCCAGCAGGCTGAAGCCCATGGCCAGGGTCACCACTGCCAGGCCCGGGAAGGTGCAGATCCACCAGGCGCTGGTGATGAAGCTCTGCCCTTCGGCGACCATGGTGCCCCATTCCGGGGTCGGCGGTTGCACGCCGAGGCCCAGGTAGCTGACAGCGGCGCCGTTGAGCAGCACCAGCACGGCATCCGACATGCAGAACACCACCGAGCCGAACAGCGCGTTGGGCAGCAGGTGGCCGAACAATGTGCGTCGGTGACTGAAACCCAGGCTCCTGGCAGCCAGGGCGAAGTCGCTCTGCTTGAGCACGAGGATCTGCGAGCGGATCAGCCGTGCATAGGACACCCAGCCGACCAGCGCCATGGCGATGTAGAAGCTGCCCAGGCCCGGGCCGAGAATGGCCATGATCGATAGCATCAGCACCAGGAACGGAAAGGCCAGGACGATGTCGATCAGGCGCATGCAGGCGTTGTCCAGCCACCCGCCGACGTAACCGGACACCGCGCCGATGCAGGTGCCGAGCAGGAACGGGAAGATCACGCCGATCAAGGCCATCTGCAGGTCGACACGGGCGCCCCAGATCACCCGCGAGAGCACGTCACGGCCAAAGTTGTCGGTGCCGAAGGGGTGCGCCAGGCTGGGCGCGGCCAGGCGCAGGTCGCCGTTCTGCAGCAACGGATCGAACGGCGCAACCCACGGCGCGAACAGCGCCAGCAGGCACCAGCCGAGGACGATGGCCAGGCCGAAGTACAGGGTCAGGCGGCCATCGCCGAGGTTCCAGGACAGGCGCGCGCGCAGGGCGAAGGTGGCGCTCATTGGATCTTCACCCGTGGATCGAGGACGGTGGTCGCCACGTCGGCGAGGAAGTTCACCGCCACCGTGGCGCAGGCCAGCACCATGGCCACGCCCTGGACCACCATGTAATCGCGGGTGAAGATGCCGCGCACCAGCAGCTGGCCGACGCCCGGCAGCGAGAACAGGCTCTCGATCACCACCGTGCCGCTGATCAGCCAGCCGATGTTGACCGCCAGCAGGTTGATGGTCGGCACCATGGAGTTGGGCAGGACATGCCGGTGCAGGATCGCCCCTTCGCCCAGCCCCCGAGCACGGGCGGCGGTGACATGGTCGGCCTGCATTTCCAGCAGGATACTGGCGCGCAGGTTGCGCACCAGCACCGCCGACAGCGCCAGGGCGATGGTCAGGCAGGGCAGCACCAGATGATGCAGCTTCTCGGCCCAGGTGCGGCCATAGCCGGACACCGGGAACAGCCCCCAGTGCACGCTGAACAGCAGGATCAGCATCAAGCCCAGCCAGAAGGCAGGCAAGCCGAGGCCGGCAGTGGTGAACAGGCGGATCAGGTTGTCGGCCCAGCCGCCCTTGCTGCGGGCGGCGAGAATGGCCAGCGGCACGGCGATCAACAGCGCCAGGGCGACGCTGCCCAGCACCAGCATCAGGGTCGGCTCGATGCGACTGGCGATCAGCGGCAGGGCGTCGACCTTGTACAGCAGCGACTTGCCCAGATCGCCATTGAGCAGGTTCTTCAGGAAGTACAGGTACTGCACCCAGATCGGCTCGTCCAGGCCGAACTGGGCGCGGATCTTCTGGATCGCGTCCGGGGTGCTGCGCGCGCCCAGCAGCACCCGCGCCGGATCGCCCGGGATCGAGCGCACCAGCACGAAGGTGATGATGCTGATGCCCAGCAGCACCGGCAGCAGTTGCAATGGACGGATGAGGACGAACCGGTAGCGGGCCAGGCTCATCGATCAGCCCCGGTTGCGTTGCAGGAAGTCCAGCAACACCGGGAAATAGGCCTGGGGCTCTTCGTAGAACGGCATATGGCTGCTGTTGGGGAACACGTGCAGCTCGGCACGCCCGTGCAGTGCCAGTTTCATGCGCATGGCGCAGGCCGGGGTCAGTTCGTCGTGCTGGCCGGTGGTGATCAGCACCGGCATGCGGAACGCGCCCATCTGTTCGAGGCGGTTCCAGTCCTTGAGGTTGCCGATATAGAGGAACTCGTTGGGGCCCTGCATGGTGGTGTAGGGGCCCATGTTCCAGTCGCCCAGCGAACGCTGGATCGGCGCCGGCCATTCATCGAGCCGGCAGACGTGGCGGTAGTTGAGCAGGGTGATGGCGGCCTGGTACTGCGGGTGGTTGAGGGTACCCATGGCCTCGTGGCGCTGCATCATCGCCACCGTTTCGCTGCCCAGGGCGCCGCGCAGGCGTTCCAGCTCGGTGATCAGGTGCGGAATGTCGCCGACGGTATTCTCGAGAATCAGACTTTTCAGCGACTGCGGGTGATGAATGGCGTACTCGATCGCCAGCCAACCGCCCCAGGAATGCCCCAGCATGTGCACACGGCCCAGGTCCAGGGCTTGGCGCACCTGCTCGACCTCGGCCACATAGCGGGTGATGTTCCACAGGCTGTCGTCATCGGGACGATCGGAGGCGCCGGTGCCCAGCTGGTCGAAGGCGACCACGCGGATACCCTTGTCCTTGAGCCAGGCATGGGCGTCGCGCAGGTAGTCGCAGGGCAGCCCCGGACCGCCATTGAGGCACAGCAGCACCTCGTCCCCTTCACCAAAGCTGTACACCACGAGATTGTGGCCATCGACCGATACGTTGAACTGCTGGTCAGGTTGTACCTCACGCCACATCGCTACTCTCCTGTTGGCCATGGCTTGCAGCTGTAACTAGCGCAGGAGTTTTCGTCGCCTACAAGCTAGTGTTTCCTATAGGTTTCGTATGGCAGTCCCGCGCCAAGCCGTGGCATTCTACGTGCCGGACTTCGAGATGGAAATCCAAAAGGAATCACAGGGAGTGTCAGGTATGCAGGCCAAGATGGCTGAACTCAATGCCCGTCTGGCGTCGGACAACAGCCTCGACGAACAGATGGACAGCGTTGCCGAGCTGGCGGCGCAACTGGGCTTCGATGCCCTGGTGTACGACTACAGCCCGGTGCCGCTGGATCATGTCGGCGAGCTGATCACCCCGAGCGTGGTCCGGCTGCGCCAGACCCCGAAGGACTGGCAGGACCTGTGGTGCTCCGAGGGTTTCTACCAGATCGACCCGGTACAGCAGGTGGCCGTGTCCTCTATCGCGCCCTTCGTCTGGTCCTACCTGCCCAAGGGCGAGACCGTCCTGCAGCGCCACATCGACCAGCGCCACGCCCCGGTGGTCGGCTACCTGCACGACGCGCAGCTGACCTGCGGCGTGACCGTGCCCATCCACCTGCCCCGCGGCGGGCTGGCGACCCTGACCGGCCTGCGCCCCCAGGCCAGCCAACGCGACCTGGACGACGCCCGGGAACACCTGGGCGATTTCAGCCTGATCGCCCATGCCCTGCAGGAGGCGGCCTATCCCTTGCTGGCCAAGGCGTCCGCCACCCGCGCCATCCGCCTCACCCGCCGCGAGGTCGAGTGCCTGCGCTGGGCCGCCGAAGGCCTGACGGCGGGTGAGATCGCAGAAAAGCTCAACCGTTCGCTGGCGACGATTTCCCTGCACCTGACCTCGGCCATGCACAAGCTGGGGGCGAAAAACCGTGTCCAGGCAGTCGCACGGGCCGTGCATTACCGGCTGTTGGATCAATGAAGAAACAAAAAAGGTCGAAAACCTAGAGAACTCTCTAGTTATGCCGCGCCACGCGTAGGGTTATTGTGTGCTCCATGATTCGCACGGAGCCGGATGACATGGAACTCACCCAATCGCGTGAAGGTTTTGCCCCTTTCGGCGACTACCAGACCTGGTACCGCGTCACCGGTGACCTGGATTGCGGCCGCACCCCGCTGGTCATCCTGCACGGTGGCCCGGGTTGCACCTTTGATTATGTCGACGCCTACAAGGACGTCGCGGCCGGGGGCTATCCGGTCATTCACTACGACCAGTTGGGCAATGGCCGCTCGACCCACCTGCCGCAGAAGCCGGCGTCGTTCTGGACGGTCAAGTTGTTCCTCGAGGAACTCGACAACCTGCTGGAGCATCTGGGCATCAGCGAGCGCTACGCGCTGCTGGGCCAATCCTGGGGCGGCATGCTTGCCAGCGAGCACGCGGTGCGCCGGCCACGGGGCCTGCGTTGCCTGGTGATCGCCAACTCGCCGGCGGACATGCGCACCTGGGTGCGCGAGGCCAACCGCCTGCGCGAAGAGCTGCCCAAGGAGGTCCAGGACACCCTGTTGCGCCACGAGGCCGTGGGCGACTACACCGCGGCCGACTACATCGCCGCCACCCGGGTGTTCTACGATCGCCACGTGTGCCGGCTCAAGCCCTGGCCGGAAGAGGTGGCACGCACCTTCGCCCAGGTGGAGGCCGACCCGACCGTGTACCACGCCATGACCGGGCCGAACGAGTTCCATATCATCGGCAGCACCAAGGACTGGACCATCGTCGACCGCCTGCCGCAGATCAACGTGCCGAGCCTGCTGATCTCCGGGCGCTATGACGAGGCAACGCCGCTGGTGGTCAAGCCGTACCTTGACCTGATCCCGGGCATCCGTTGGGCGTTGTTCGAGAATTCGAGCCACATGCCCCATGTGGAAGAGCGGGTGGCGTGCATGGGGACGGTGGTGAAGTTCCTCGACGAGAGCCTGTAGCCCGTAACATCCGACAGTTTTCCCTTCCTCAGGCCTGTGCGGGCGTTGCCCGGCGGGCCTGAGTTTTATTCCCCGCCTGGTTGCAAGCCCGCTCCCACGCAGTTACCGCTAGTCCCTGATCCCGAACCTGGCGATTAACAGCCCGACGCCCCGGCGCTATCCTTGAATCATGCCCCAAGGACCACTCACCATGCGCCGGCTGCTACTGCTGTTGCTGATCACCGTCATCCCCGGCTGCCAGGCCCCCATGCCAGCCGCCAACCCCGAGATGGCCTGGGTCGATCTCTCGCTACCATTCCCCAACGACCGCGTCCTGCTGGCCGAACGCCTGGACAAGCAGCGCCTGGAGGAGGGCCGTTTCTTCCAGGTCACTCCCGGCAGCCATGAGCTGGTCGTCAGGTTCGACTACGAAACCAGTGGCGGAGGCGGGTTGAGCATGATGGGCGGCACCACCGTCCGCCAATGCTATCTGACCCTCGACTACGCCCATTTCCAGGCCGGTCAGCGCTATCTGCTTGAAGCCCGCTCCATGGCCCTCACACCTGAGGCGAGGCTGTACAATGCCGCCCGGGAGATCGTCGCAGAGGTCAGCGAGTTCTACTGCCTGATGTAAGCCAATGCCTGTCGATGAAGGAAACCAATCGTTGTGTGACGCATGAATCGTTCGCTGTTCATTTCCCTGGACGGGCCCAAGGGCACCGGCAAGACCACGCTGCTGGAGTCCGTCACCCAGGCGCTGAGAGCGGACAACCGGAAGGTGATCCGCATCAGCGAGAAGAAAAGCGATCCCTATCGGGGCGAAACCATGGTCCTGGTCAACCAGTTCGTCAGGGACCCCTGCCGGGACCTGGAGATGAAGGTCTGTGAGCGTCTTGCGCACAGCCGGGCCTGGATTTCCCAGCATGTGCTGGCCCGGCAGCCCAAGGACAGCATCATCCTGATCGATCGCTGGTACCCGTCCGATGCCGCGTTTCGCCGGCTGGTGCCGTTTACCGAGATCCTACGGCTGAACATCGAACGTGGTGTGCGGGTGCCGGACTTGCATGTGGGCGTTGTCACCGACGCTGAAATATCCTGGGACAGGGCAGCGGCGCGCACGCGTGGCTTGGGCAGTACCGTGATGCATGAACTGCAGGAGCACGTGGCCTGCACGCAAGCTTTCGAGCAAGCCGTTACTGATCATGGTTGGGTCTTGTGCCGTAATGAAGGCACTCTGGAAGAGGCGACACAGCAGGTGGTATCGGCTATCCAACGCGTGCTGCCGGCAGGCTGATCAGTAGCGTTCGAGCGCGGTGAAACGGCTCGACAACCAGGCGTGCAGCTGTTTCACCGCAGGCGACAACTGCTTGCGGTGCGGGCACACCAGGCTCAGCGGCATGGTCGGCCCGGGGTGATCCTGCAACAGCACGACGAGCCGCCCCGCCAATACGTCGTCGCTCACATCCAGCCAGGACTTGTAGGTGATCCCTTCGCCCGCCACGGCCCAGCGCCGGGCGATATCGGCATCGTCGCAGAACAGGGCGCCGCGCACCTGCACGGTCTGCGTCCCCAGTTGCCACTTGTCGTATACCCGGCCCTGTTGCATGTACAGCAGGCACTGGTGCTCGCGCAGCGCCTCGGGCGTGTGCAGCGTGCCTTGCCGCGCCAGGTACTCGGGCGAGGCCACCAGCACCTTGCGGTTCCACGGTGCCAGTGGCAGGGCGATGTAGTTGGCGTCGGCATTCAGGCCGTAGCGGATGGCGATATCCACCGGGTCGCGGAACAGGTCGGCGATCTGGTCGGAGAGAAACAGGCGCAGGTTCAACTGTGGGTGCTCGCGGCGAAACGCCGTAAGCCAGGGCAACAGCACGTTGCGCCCCAGGTCAGACGGCGCGGCCACCTGCAACGTTCCGCTTAGCTGGGCGCTTTCCCGTTGCAGGTTGTCCCGCCCTTGCCGGAGCGCTTCCAGGGCAGCCAGGGCCGAGGGTAGGTACTGCTCGCCCTCGGCCGTCAGGCGCAGGCTGCGCGTGGTGCGGGCAAACAGCCGTACATCCAGCTCACGCTCCAGGCGCTTGACTGCCTCGGCCGCCTGGCCGGGCAGCAGGTCGGCTTCGTGGGCGGCTGCGGTAAAGCTGCCCAACGCGGCGCTACGCACAAAGATGCCCAGGTCGTCGAGACGGATCATTTTCACTCCTGAAATGAAAGTGTTCACGGGCTCAGCCCGTTTTTCCAAAGTACCGGACACGCCAGACTGGATTTACGAATCAAACCATATCCAGCAGCGAGTGCCTATGAAAGCGATCGGTTACACCCAGAACGGCCTGCCCATCGAAGACCCTGCGTCCCTTCAGGACATCTTTATGCCCAGGCCTAGTCCAGGGCCCAGGGACATCCTGGTGGAGGTCAAGGCCGTGTCGGTCAACCCCGTCGACACCAAGGTGCGCGCCGGCACTTTCACGTCTGAGCCGAAAATACTCGGCTGGGACGCGGCCGGTATCGTCCGTGAAGTCGGCCCCCAGGTGACCCTGTTCAAGCCAGGCGACCAGGTGTACTACGCCGGCTCCATCGCCAGGCCCGGCAGCTACAGCGAATATCACCTGGTCGACGAACGCATCGTCGGGCACCAACCGCGCAGCCTGGATGCGGCGCAGGCGGCAGCGCTGCCGCTGACGGCCATTACCGCCTGGGAGTTGCTGTTCGACCGCCTAGGTCTGGTCGAAGGCGGCGGGGAGGGCGATGCCCTGCTGATCGTCGGCGCCGCCGGCGGTGTCGGTTCGATGCTGGTGCAACTGGCCCGGCAACTGACCCGCCTGACGGTCATCGGCACGGCCTCCCGCGCCGAGACCGCCGACTGGGTGCGCGAACTGGGCGCCCATCACGTCATCGATCACAGCGCGCCGCTGAAGGGGCAACTGCAGGCCCAGGGGATCGAGTCGGTCAGCCATGTCGCCAGCCTCACCCATACCGAGCAGCACTTCGCGCAACTGGTCGAGGTGCTGCGGCCACAAGGTCGCCTGGGGGTGATCGACGACCCGCAGACCCTGGATGTCATGCCGCTCAAGCGCAAGTCGCTGTCGCTGCACTGGGAGTTGATGTTCACCCGCTCGCTGTACCAGACCGACGACATGCTGCGCCAGCACGAGCTGCTCGAACGGGTGGCCGGGCTGATCGACCAGGGCATCCTGCGCACCACCCTGGGCGAGCATTTCGGTGCCATCAATGCCGCCAACATGCGCCGTGCCCATGCGCTGGTCGAGAGTGGCAAGTCTCGCGGCAAGATCGTTCTGGAAGGCTTCTGAAGCCAGTCTTTTCAAGGTATCCGCAACTGATCAGGAGCTTGATATGAACCAACAAGACCATCCCCTCGTTTCCCTTGCCATCCTCAAGGCCAAGCCAGGCCAGGCCGCGTCGCTGAAAGCGGCCTTGCTGGCCTTGATCGAGCCGACCCGGGCGGAACCCGGCAACCGCGAGTACATGCTGTTCGAGCGCAGCGATGAGCCCGGGGCGTTCTATATGCGCGAGGCGTTCGACAACCAGCAGGCCCTGGACACGCACCTGGCCACTGCCCACTTCCAGCGCTTTGCCGAGCAGGCCGACTCGTTGTTGGCGGAGCCGCTGCAACTGATCTTCCTCGATCCGGTGTCCACTGCCGTCGCACCTCATCCCTGACGAGCACCTGCGAATCACCAGGGAACGGGGCTGCCATCCCAGGCCCAGAACGTACCGGTGTCTGACGGCCCGTGCCGGCCGACGAGTTCGAGGATGCAGCTGGCGGCAAACGCGGGCGCGAACAGCTTGTCGCGGGGCACATTGCCCTGGAAGGGGCGTGACAGCCGGGTATCGGTGGTCCCGGGGTGCAAGGCAAGCACTGTCGAGGCGGGGTTGAGCCGCTTGAGCTCGATGCTGGCCGTGCGCAACAACTGGTTGAGCGCGGCCTTGCTGGCGCGATAGCTGTACCAGCCGCCCAGGTGGTTGTCGTCGATCGACCCGACCCGCGCCGACAGCGCGGCGAAGGTGACGGGCTGCCGGCGCAGCAACGGCAACAGGTGCTTGAGCAGCAGGACAGGGGCGAAGCAGTTGGTGGCGAAACTGGCCTGCAACCCCGCCAGATCCAGTTGCGCCAGCGATTTCTCGGCCCGCGCCGGCGGCGCTTGCAGCACTCCGAGGGTACTGATGACCAGGTTCAGCTGATCGCAGCAGCCACGGGCCCGGTCTGTCAGTGCTTGCAGCGCCTGTTCGTCCCGGGCGTCGCAGTCGAGGCGAAGCAAACGGCGGCCATGCGTCTGGGCCAGGACATCCAGCTCAGGGTTGCTGGTTGCCTGCCGCGAAACAGCGAGCAACAGCCCAACGTCATCGCGTGCCAGCAGTTGCGAGCACAGGGCAAGGCCGATGCCCTGACTGGCGCCGCAGACCAGCACGTTGGCGGGTGCATGGAGATGGGGGATCAGGCTCATTGGGCGATCTACCTGATATGTGCAGGTGACCCTTAAATCTATACATGATTTGATTAATCTGTACAGAAAACTAGTCTTGTATAAGTTAAGTCTTCCTGCAGATTCGTCATGGCATTCCTTGCGCGCTTGGCCTGTCTCTGCCTGCTGCTGACGTCGACGCCAGCAGCTATCGCGGACTGGCGTGCAGCGCTGCCGGCGGCCCAGCAACTGGGCGGTGGCGACTTCACCTGGTTCGGCCTGCGGCTGTACAGCGCACGCCTGTGGACCGAGGGGCCGCGCCATGACTGGAACCAGCCGTTCGCCCTGGAACTGACCTACCACCGCTCATTGTCCCGGGACACGTTGGTGCAAGCCAGCCTTGAAGAGATGCGCCGCCTCGGCGCCGGTCGCGTGACGCCGCAACAGCTCGAGGCCTGGGCCAAGGTACTGCAGGAGGCATTCGTGGACGTGCGCCCCGGCATGCGCATCACTGGCTTGTACCTGCCGGGGCAGGGCGGCCGTTTCTATGTCGATGACCAGCCCACCCGCACCCTTGCCGACCCGGCCTTTGCCCAGGCGTTCTTCGCCATCTGGCTGGACCCGCGGGCCCGGGACGCCCAGTTGCGCCTGGAACTGCTCGGCCTGGCCGGCAAGCCCCGAGGAGGATCATGAACATGCACAGAACGCTGTTGCTGGCAGCCTGCCTGGTGCTGGGCAGCTGTGGCAATGTCGAAGTCGAGCGCTACGCCGCCGAGCAACCCCGTTTCGACCTGGCGGCCTTCTTCTCGCGCCCGGTGCAGGCCTGGGGCATGTTCCAGAAGCGCTCCGGGGAAGTGGTGAAGCGCTTTCACGTTCGCATCGACAGCCGCCGGGAGGGCGAGCGGCTGATCCTCGACGAGCAGTTTCTTTATAGCGACGGCACACGGCAGCGGCGCACCTGGACGCTGGTGCCGGACGGTCCCGGCCACTGGCGCGGCACCGCGGGTGATGTGATCGGCGAGGCTCGCGGTGAAGTGGCCGGTAACGCACTGCGCTGGCGCTACACGCTGGATCTGCCCGTGGACGGGCGGCACTGGCAGGTGGAGCTGGACGACTGGATGTACCTGATGGATGAGGACACCCTGATCAACCGCTCGCGCATGAGCAAGCTGGGGGTGGAGATCGGCCAGATCACGCTGTTCTTCCGCCGGCTGCCGGAGGGGGCTCCATGACTCGGCACACACCCGTCGAGCGCAGCAAGATCTGCGCGGCATGCGGCCGGCCGTTCAGTTGGCGCAAGCGTTGGGTGCGGTGCTGGGAGGAGGTGAAGTATTGTTCGCAGCGCTGTCGCCGCTCGGCGCCACGGCGCGGGACACGGCAGCAAGGGTAGGGCGGTCGCAAGACCCGATGCCGCGCCGCCCGGACGCGTCAGTCTTTGCTGGCGTTGAGCTTGCGCAGCTCATCGTAGGTGGCGGACTGGACGAACCAGAAGCCGGAAACGATGCACCAGCCGAGGCTGCCAACCACGAACACACCCAGGGCTGGCAGGAATCCGCCGGTGAACAGGGTGATGAGGGCGAAGAGCCAGATAACGGCCAGGGAGATGTAGAGGACGATGTTGTTGACGCTGATGACGAAGTCTTTCACGAAGCATGTTCCTTGCGGGATTTCAAAAGATTGCCCCTCCAGGGGCACGCGGATGCTATCACATTGATGCCATCGAGGGCTTGACCCGCTACCGATACCTGCTGTTGAATATGCGCCCTCGAATCCCCGCAACCTTTTGCCAAGTGGTGAAGCCAGTGCCCTGCGCCATCAAACACGCCTGATACCGACGACGGTCCATCGTGCCTGATGGCTGCCCGTGCTTGCGCGCGGCGGCGCTTCATCCTCGTACCTGCCTGATCCTGTCGTCGGTTTTTCCCTATTTCCAAGGAGAAACCCATGAACATGGATTTTCGTGCCGACGCACATTCCCTCGAACTGCTCAAATACCCCCGCACACCCCATCTGCAAGGCTCGCGCCTGCAGGACGGCGACAGCGATGCCGGCCAGGTGGCCTATGGTTCGTTGGCTGGTCAATGGCTGGTGGTGGAAGAGAAACTCGACGGCGCCAACGCCGGCATCAGCTTTAGCAACGGTGGCGAACTCCGCCTGCAATCGCGTGGCCACTACCTCACCGGCGGTGGCCGCGAGCGCCAGTTCAACCTGTTCAAGCAATGGGCCGTGGCCCACGAGCACTGGTTACTGGAGCGTCTTGAAGACCGCTTCGTGCTGTATGGCGAGTGGCTGCACAAGAAGCACTCGGTGTTCTACGACCATCTGCCGCATTTCTTCTGCGAGTTCGACGTGTGGGACCGCGCCACGGGGCTGTTCATGTCCACCGCGGCGCGCCGCCGCCTGCTCGCTGATGGACCGGTGCTGTCGGTGCCGGTGCTGTACGAAGGCCCGGCACCACGCCGCTACGCCGAGCTGATGGCGTTGCTCGGCGACTCGCTGGCCAAGACCGCGCAATGGCGCGAAGTGTTCGAGCAGGTGGTGCGCCGCGAAGGCCTCGACCTGGCCCGTGCCTGGCGCCAGTGCGACCGTTCGAGCCGCATGGAGGGGCTGTACCTGAAGCTCGAAGACGAGCGCCAGACCCTGGGCCGGCTCAAGTGGGTGCGCCAGGACTTCGTCCAGGCCATCCTCGACGCCGACCAGCACCATGCCAACCAACCGTACATACCCAATCAACTGGCCGCCGGCGTCGATCTCTACGCACCGCGCCTGTCCCTGGACTGGCACGGCGCACGCCGCGGCGACTGAAGGAGCTTCCTGAAATGGACATTCGACAACTGCAACAACTGGTGCCCGACCCCGGGCAGGATATGGACAGCGCCGCTTGCCTGGCGGCCATCCCGGCCCTGGCACGCCTGGCCGACACCCCGCAGGATCCGACCTATCACGCCGAGGGCGATGTGTGGGTCCATACCCGCCTGGTGGTCGAGGCGTTGCTGGCACAGATCGCCTACCGCGACGCCAGCGCCGAGCAGCGCTTCGTGCTGTTCTTCGCCGCCTTGCTGCATGACATCGCCAAGCCCGACACCACGGTGATCGACCCGCAGACCGGGCGTATCGGCCAACCCGGCCACTCGCGCCGAGGCGCGGTGGATGCGCGTCTGCTGTTGTGGCGCGCCGGCGTGCCGTTCGCACTGCGCGAACAGATCTGCCGGATCATCACCGTGCATCAACTGCCGTTCTTTGCCCTGCAGGGCGATCGCAGCGGGCGCAGCGCGGAGTTCCTGCTGCACAAGCTGTCCTGGGAACTGCCGGTGTGGATGCTCTGCGCGGTGGCCGAGGCCGACATGCAGGGCCGCCACTATGCCGGCAAGGCCGATGTGCTGACCGCCATCGAACTGTGGCGCGAGCTGGCGGCAGAGGAGGGGTGCTTGTACGGCCCACGGGCGTTTGCCGACGACTACACGCGCATTCAGTACCTGCGTGGTGCCCGCGTGCATCCGGACTATGCGCTGCACGAACCCCAGGGCTCCCAGGTGGTGATGCTCTCGGGCCTGCCAGCCAGCGGCAAGGACACCTGGACCGCCCGACACCACCCGGACCTGCCGGTGGTGTCGTTCGACGACGCGCGCCATGCCCTGGGCCTGCGCCACGGCCAGAACGAAGGCGCCGCCGCCCACTACGCCATCGACCGGGCCAAGGCGCTGTTGCGCGAGCGCAGGCCCTTCGTGTGGAACTCGACGCACCTGTCGGCGCAGATGCGCAGCCGTACCCTGGACTTGCTGTATGGCTATGGGGCGCAGGTGGATATCGTCTACCTGGAGCGGCCGGAGGAGGAGATCATGCGGCGTAACCAGCGACGCGATACGTCGCTGCGCAATGACGATATACGGCGGATGCTGTTCAAGTGGGAGGTGCCGTTGCCGACGGAGGCGCATCGGGTGAGGTATGAGGTGGTGACGGGGTGAGTGGCACCCGATCGATCAGTAGATGGCCACTGGGTTGATATTGACCTGCGTCGAACCCTTGTACAGCGGCTGGCCCAGCACGAACAGGAACTCGAAGGCCTTGTCGCGCACCACGCCGCGGGTGACCATTGGCGGCACTTTTTCCACGCCGAGCTTGGTCACGCCTTCGACGGTGACGAAGTCGGCGGCCTTGTTGCCGTTGTAGTAGACGTTGTCGATACCGATATGGCCGATGCCGTTGAGCTGGGTGCCGACGCCGGTCCAGCCGTTGACCAGCTCGTCGTTGAAGCTGAACTTGTTCTTGCCCAGGGTCTGGCCGGCCTGTTCGCCGGGCTGGATGTTGTAGAGGTGGAAGCTGCGGTGGCGGAAGGCGGGCAGGTCCTTGCTGACCGGGACGGCGAGGGGGTAGGCCTTGCCGGTCTTGACCAGGGTGATGGCTTGCTTGACCACCTCGGGGGTGAGGAGGTTGGCGGCGCCGATTTCGTCGTTTGGGCCGTAGGGGGAGGATTGCCAGTCGGCGGCCAGGGTGGATTGGGCGGTGGTGGCCAGGGCTAGGGTGAGTAGCAGGGGCTTGAAGTAGCGCAATTCTTGGGCTCCTGAACGGGAAGTGATGTCAGGGGCGGATTCTGGGTGGCGGTGGGGATGGGAAAAAGTGGTGGGTGGGACAAGGAGTTTTGCGTGTGAGGCAAGGAAGTGGACATCTCTGATGTTCATGCAGGGGAAGCTGTTGGGACTTCAACCAGTGGGCGCTTCCCTGATTTAAGTCAGGCAGGGGGCCAGGCTGGCGATGCGGTGTGCCTGATGCATCTTGTTATTTGCAATAGCTTAGGGCAGGGTCGATGCCATGGACCTCTCTGCCAAAGGAACCGCACCATGTCGAAGATCTATCCCGGTATCGATCCCGAAGGGCTGGTCGAGTATTCGGTGGTCTACACGGACCGCTCGCTCAACCATATGTCCCAGTCGTTCCAAGGTGTGATGAAGAACATCTCAACCACCCTGAAACAGGTCTACAACGCCCAGGCTGTTGCAGTGGTTCCGGGCAGTGGCACGTTCGGCATGGAAGCGGTAGCACGGCAGTTTGCCACCGGCCAGCAATGCCTGGTGATACGCAACGGCTGGTTCAGTTATCGCTGGAGCCAGATCCTCGAGATGGGCAACATCCCGGCGGCCACAACGGTGCTGAAAGCCCGGCCGGTTGAAGCGGGGCGCCAGGCTGCCTATGCCCCGGCCCCTCTGGACGAAGTGTTGGCGGCCATTGCATCGCAGAAGCCGCAGATTGTCTTCGCCCCCCACGTTGAAACGTCATCAGGGATCATCCTGCCCGATGAATACCTGCGGGCCGTGGGTGACGCCGTGCATGCGGTGGGTGGCCTGTTCGTGCTGGACTGCATCGCCTCAGGCGCGATCTGGGTTGATATGCACAAATGCGCGGTCGACCTGCTGATCAGCGCGCCGCAGAAAGGCTGGAGCGCCTCACCTTGCTGCGCCCTGGTGATGCTCAGTGCTTTGGCCCTGGAGCGCATCGAATCGACGCAAAGCACCAGCTTCGCCTGCGACTTGAAAAAGTGGCTTCAGATCATGCAGGCCTATGAGCAGGGCGGCCACGCCTACCATGCGACCATGCCCAGCGATGCCCTCGCGCGGTTCAACGAAGTGATGAAAGAGACGCAAGCCTACGGTTTCGACAAGGTCTGCGACGAACAACAGGCCCTGGGTGATCGGGTGCGCGCAATGATGACCCGCAAAGGTATCAAGAGCGTGGCTGCGGCAGGCTTTCAGGCACCTGGCGTGGTGGTGAGCTACACCGATGATGCCGATATCAAGAGTGGTAAGAAGTTTGTCAGCCACGGCCTGCAGATTGCCGCCGGCGTGCCGTTGCAATGCGACGAGCCGGCCGACTTCCAGACCTTTCGCATCGGCCTGTTCGGGCTGGAAAAGCTGCACAATATCGAGCGTACGGTCAGCACCCTTGAGCAGGCGCTGGACGAGGTGATGGTGAACTAGGCGCTCGGTGGGAGAACTTGCCATGGCAACAGACGATGCGAGGTCCCGATTCGAGGCCAAGCTTCTTCGTCCGGCAAAGCCCGGTGATGACAGGTCGTGGGCGTTTGCAGTTCTTCCAAGGGACGCGAGTGAACGGCTTCCGAGGCGGGGAAGGACGAGCGTTGAAGGCACGATCAATGGGCATCCTTTTCGGGCAACCCTGGAGCCCGATGGTCAGCTGAGCCATTGGCTGAAGGTCAGTAGCGATTTACTCGAAGCGGCGGGTGTGGCCGTCGGCGATATCGTTACCCTCGAACTCGTCCCTGTGAAGAAGGAGCCCGAGCCTGATATCCCAGCGGATTTCGAGAAAGCCTTGGCAACCATGCCTGAGGCTCAAAAGGTTTGGAACGCTACGACGACCCTCGCGCGGGTGGACTGGATCCACTGGATTACTTCAGCGAAGCAACTCAAGACGCGTGAAAAGCGAATAGGTGATGCCTGCGATATGCTTGCGACCGGTAAGAAGGCGGTTTGCTGTTTCGACTCGTCCGGCTACTACAGCAAAGCATTTCGGGCGCCCGAGGCGGAAAATTGACCCGTGGTGCAGCTCGGGAACATCCAGGGGCGCAACCAGCCCTATGTTGACGACAAGAGAACTTCTCGATGTGCTTCTGGTACTCGTTGAGGGTGGTGGCGCCGATCAGACTCAGCTCGCCTCGAGCCAGCGCTGGCTTGAGCACATTGGCGATGTGCATTACAGATCTCACAGAGCGTGGCCATGATCGTAAAGCTCCATGGTTGGCGGACAGGTCGGACTGACGTGTTCAACCTCTGATGGAAGACGACGCCTCACCAGGTAGGATGTTGGGGGCGCACAACGGGTAGGTAGGCGCATTTTCAGATGTATTGTCGCTGCAACAGTTCACCTGAGTTGCGAACGCAACTCAGGCCCGAACGGCGCGACATCTAACCGACGAATGACATGCCGGGCAGCGCAACGAAAGGGCGCCTCATGCGCCCATCTTGATCGTTGTTTAGTTGAGCTCAGAACGCATCACTCGCACCGGCACCGACTTGTACGACGGCGTTCCGCTGTCAACATCGATGTAGTCCAGCGGCACCAGCTGGTTAGCCTCGGGGTAGTATGCCCCCACCGAGCCGGCGGAAATTTTGTACTCGATGGCGGTGATCCGCTCGTAGCGCATCTTGCGGCCATGGCTGACGGTCTCGATGTCGACCAGATCGCCGTGAGCCAGGCCGCGCGCCTGCAGGTCGACGGGATTCATGAACAGCACGTCGCGGCGACCGAACACCCCACGGTAACGGTCGTCCATCGCATAGATGGTGGTGTTGTACTGGTCGTGGCTGCGCAGGGTGATCAACCGCAATACATCGTCACCGTCGACTTCCTTGTCTTCGTGCAGGCCCGGGAATACGAAGAATTCGGCCTTGCCCGACGGGGTCATCCACTTACGGTCGCAGGCTGGCAGCGGCATGCGGAAGCCGCCCGGTTCGCGGATACGCGCGTTGTAGTCGTCGAAGCCTGGTAAGGTCTTCTCGATCAGGTCGCGGATCTTGTCGTAGTCGGCAGCCAGCTCCAGCCAAGGCACTGGGCTGCCTGGAAGGGTCGCGTTGGCCATACCGGCGACGATGGCCGGCTCCGATCGCAGGAATTCCGACGCGGGGTTCAGCTTGCCCGCCGAGGCATGAACCATCGACATGGAGTCCTCGACGGTGATCGACTGTCGTTCACCGTTCTGCACATCCAATTCGGTACGCCCAAGGCAGGGGAACAAGTAGGTTTCCTTGCCTACTAGCAAGTGGGTGCGGTTGAGCTTGGTACCGATGTGCACGCTCAGATCCAGCTTGCCCATGGCAGGGAAGCACTGGCCAGGGTCGGGCAACGCCACGGCGAAGTTGCCGCCCAGGCAGATCAGCGCCTTCGATGTGCCGGCGATCATTGCCTGCATGGCCTGTACCGAGTCATGCCCATGTTCTGCCGGCGGCTTGAAACCTAGTACCTGCTCAATCTTGTTCAGGAAATCGGCCGGGGGCTTCTCTGTAATACCCACCGTACGGTTGCCCTGCACATTGGAGTGGCCACGCAGCGGGCAGATGCCGGCACCGGGCTTGCCGATGTTGCCGCGCAACATCAGCAGGTCGCAGATCAGCCGGACGTTGGCCGTGCCCTCGTTGTGCTGGGTTATGCCCATGCCGTAGGTGACGATGGTGGCGTTGGACTTGGCGTAGGCCGCCGCGACCTTTTCCATTTCGGCCTTGCTCAGGCCACTGGCGTGTTCGATGTCGGGCCACGTGGTCGCCAGTAGGTCGGCCTTGAGCGCCTCGAAACCGTTGGTGTGCTGTTCGATAAACTCGTAATCGAGCACCTGGCCGAGCGAGTCCTCCATCTCCAGCAGCGACTTCATCACCCCCTTGATCGCGGCGGCATCGCCACCGGCCTTGACCTGCAGGTAGGTCGAGGCGATCCGGGTGGAGCCGTAGGTGGCCATCTCAATCATGTCCTGCGGGTCGGCGAAGCGCTCCAGGGCCCGTTCGCGCAGAGGGTTCAGGACCATGATCGGTACCTTGCGCCGCGACACCTCGTGCAGCGTGCCCATCATCCGCGGGTGATTGGTGCCGGGGTTGTGACCGATGGAGATCACCAGCTCGCAGGTATCAAAGTCGTCCAGCGACACCGAGCCCTTACCCATACCAATGGAACGCGGTAGCCCGACACTGGTCGGCTCGTGGCACATGTTGGAACAGTCGGGGAAGTTGTTGGTACCCAGCGCCCGGGCGAACAGTTGGTACAGGTAGGCTGCCTCGTTGGAGGCACGCCCAGAGGTGTAGAACTCGACCTGGTTCGGTTCCAGGCCTCGGAGGATCTCGCCAATGCGGGCGAAAGCCTGTTCCCACTCTACCGGCTTATAGGTGTCGCTGGCGTGGTCGTAGACCATCGGATGGGTCAGCCGGCCGAGGTCTTCCAGTTCGTAGTCGGTGCGGTGCAGCAGCGTGGCCACCGGATGATTGGCGAAGAACTCGGGTGGGACGCGCTTGTTGGTCGCTTCCCAGGTCACCGCCTTGGCGCCGTTCTCGCAGAACTGGAAGGTCGACTTGTGCTCCTTGTCGGGCCAGGCGCACCCCGGGCAATCGAAACCGTCGGGCTGGTTGGTGCGCATCAAGGTGATGGGGGCTTTGAGCGTGTCCATCTGCTCTCGCACTGCCGTCGCGGTCGCTTTCAGCGCACCCCAGCCACCTGCGGGGCCATCGTAATTACGAACACCTGGTACCTTGCGTCGATTAGCCATGGTTGCTCCGAAAACGATTTATATTTAATTAATATAAAGCCGTATCAAGTAGTAGGATTCCGCTATTTCGGCCACAGGAACACGCATCATTTAGGACAGTAAAAAGATACAGCTTCATTGAGGAAAGGCAAATTAAGTTTCAGGATCCAATGTGGTCACTATTTTATCCTAAATTCTTCCAGGCTTTTTTCGCGCATGATCTATCCTCCACACACTACGCTACCCATCATGAGCTCGATGGAAAGTTGGTCATGTCCAGTCAAATATGATGCATCTGATTCGCATTTGCGAATTTGCCCCAAATCCAGCTGAGGCAGAGAAAGCATGGACACATACAATACGTTGGCGCTCGATCTGGCACGGTTACAGTTTGCCTTCACTGTCGCTGTTCATATAATTTTTCCTGCGATCACAATAGGGCTTGCTAGTTACCTCACCGTATTAGAGGGGCTCTGGCTGAAGACCGGTCGTGATGTGTATCGCGAGCTGTATACGTTCTGGATAAAGATTTTTGCCTTGAACTTCGGCATGGGTGTAGTTTCCGGACTGGTGATGGCTTACCAGTTTGGCACCAACTGGTCCCAATTTTCCTACTTCGCTGGAGGCATTACCGGCCCTCTACTCACTTATGAAGTATTGACCGCGTTCTTCCTTGAAGCGGGCTTCCTCGGCGTGATGCTTTTCGGCTGGGATCGTGTGGGGCGAGGGCTGCACATGTTCGCCACCGCCATGGTTGCGATAGGCACATTGATCTCCACGTTCTGGATCCTCTCCTCCAACAGTTGGATGCACACACCTCAGGGCCATGCAATCATCGACGGCCGTGCTGTCCCAGTGGACTGGCTGGCGGTCATTTTTAACCCGTCGTTCCCCTTCCGCCTGGCGCACATGGCAATCGCCGCGTTCCTGGCTACCGCGTTCTTCGTTGGCGCTTCCGGGGCTTGGCATCTGCTGCGTGGCAAGAACATCGAATCAGCCCGCACCATGTTGTCGATGGCCTGTTGGATGGCCCTGGTGGTGGCACCGATCCAGGCCGTAGTCGGTGACGCCCACGGCCTGAATACCCTGGAGCACCAACCGGCGAAGATCGCCGCTATCGAAGGACACTGGGAAAACATTCCCGGTGAGCCGTCGCCGCTTATTCTGGCCGGCTGGCCGGATATGAAAGCTGAGAAGACCCACTACGCCATCGAGGTGCCCTACCTAGGCAGCCTGATCCTGACCCACAGCCTCGATCGCCAGATCCCGGCGCTGAAGTCGTTCCCGCCTGAGGATCGCCCGAACTCCACGGTGATCTTCTGGACCTTCCGGCTGATGGTGAGCATGGGCCTGCTGATGATCCTCGCCGGGCTCTGGAGCCTGTGGCTGCGCCGTGGCGACCGGCTGCACACCACACCGCTGTTCCTGAAGTTCATGCTATGCATGGGGCCGTCCGGTTTGATCGCTCTGCTGGCGGGTTGGGTGACCACCGAGATGGGCCGCCAGCCTTGGGTCGTGTACGGACTCATGCGGACAAAGGATGCGGTATCACCACTGACCGTGGGAGAAATGAGCATTAGCCTGATCCTATTCGTGCTGGTGTACTTCGTGCTGTTCGGTACCGGTATCACCTACATGCTCAAGCTGGTGCACAAAGGGCCTCATCCACACGAGGCTGCGCCCTCGACCGAAGGCGCAGCCGGCCAGTCGAATACGCCGGCACGCCCTATGTCCGCAGCAGACGATCATTGAGCGTGCAGAATACGATTGGAACTTGAGGAGCGACTGCTATGGGCGTCGATATCACGCTGATCTGGGCATTGATCATTATTTTTGGGGTCATGATGTACGTCATCATGGACGGATTCGACCTCGGCATCGGCATTCTCTTCCTGGCGATCAAGGACAAGGAAGAGCGCGACGTCATGATGAATACCGTCGCGCCGGTGTGGGACGGCAACGAGACTTGGCTGGTGCTGGGCGGTGCGGGCTTGTTCGGCGCCTTCCCACTGGCCTATTCAGTGATACTCAGCGCACTCTACTTGCCGCTGGTACTGATGCTGTTGGGCCTGATCTTCCGCGGCGTGGCCTTCGAGTTCCGCTTCAAAGCCAGCGAGCGCAGCCGCCATTGGTGGGACAAGGCCTTCATTGGCGGGTCGATCGTCGCCACCTTCACCCAGGGCGTTGCCCTGGGTGCATTCCTCGATGGTATTCCGGTGGAGAACAACATGTATGCTGGCGGCCCACTCGACTGGTGTCGGCCGTTCCCTCTATTTTGCGGCTTTGCGTTGTTACTGGCTTATGCGCAACTGGGTAGCACCTGGCTGATCATGAAGACCGAAGGCCGCCTACAGGAAGAGATGTACCGTTACTCGTCCTATTTCATCTGGGGCCTGCTGGGTGTCATTGCCGTGATAAGCGTGTGGACACCGCTCATCCACCCAGAAATTGCCCAGCGTTGGTTCAGCCTGCCCAACCTGTTCTACTTCCTGCCGGTGCCATTGCTTCTGCTGTTCTGCTTCATCGCCACCTTGACCACGCTGGCACACCGGGCCACCGCTTCGCCCTTCCTACTCACCTTGGTAGTGATCTTCCTCGGCTACAGTGGCCTGGGTATCAGCATCTGGCCGAACATTATCCCCCCGTCGATCACCATGTGGCAGGCCGCATCCCCCGTGTCCAGCCAACTATTCGCGCTGATCGGCGCGCTGTTCATCTTGCCGTTCATCCTGGTGTACACCGCCTGGAGCTACTACGTATTCCGCGGTAAGGTGAAAGTGGGTGATGGTTATCATTGATCGGCTTGCCGCCCCGCCACACTCGAGTGGCGGGGGAGACATAAGTCGATAATTGACAGCCATAAAGTATCGTTCCCAGACGTAAGGGCGAATCGCGGAATATGTAAAACTTTCCCCGGCTAGCGCCAAATGCCGTACATCGGTGCACAGAGAATAGTTAGGTTATAAGTGCCGGGAGGGGCCATGAGAATTGAATCTTCCAGCGAAACAACTCATCGACGGGTTCAACAGACGAATCGACTATCTGCGCATTTCCGTGACCGATCGTTGCGACTTTCGCTGCGTCTATTGCATGTCGGAGAATATGAAATTTCTTCCTCGGCAGAACATACTGGCGCTGGAAGAAATTATTCAGGTGGCAGAGCGCTTTGTCGCACTGGGAACTCGAAAGATTCGTCTTACCGGCGGTGAACCGTTAGTTCGCCAGGGTATCGTGGAACTTTGCGCGCGCATCGCAGCGATCCCAGGCCTGGACGAACTGTGCATGAGCAGTAACGGCTCCCAGCTCAAGCACTTGGCCAAACAGCTGTATGACGCCGGGCTGTCACGATTGAATATCAGCCTCGATAGCCTTGATCATGAACGTTTCAAGGTTTTGACGCGAACCGGCGACCTGCAACAAGTCATCGCAGGAGTCGACGCGGCTCGTCAGGCGGGCTTTCGCCGCACCAAGTTGAATTGCGTAGTGCTAAAGGGGCGAAACGACCACGAGATTCTTGATCTCGTTCGATTCGCCATTGATCGTGAGCTCAATATTTCCTTCATCGAGGAAATGCCACTCGGAGTCATCGACGAACACTCGCGAAGCGCATCCTACTGTTCGAGTGATGAGGTGCGGGCGCGCATTGCTGAGCACTACACACTGCACGACACAGTGGAATCAACATCTGGCCCCTCTCATTACGTACGTCTTGCCGAAGCTCCAGATATCAGAATTGGCTTCATTTCTCCTAATAGCCATAACTTCTGTGGCGATTGCAACCGCGTGCGGTTGACCGCTGAAGGACGACTTTTACTGTGTCTGGGCAACGAGCATTCGAAAGACCTCAAGGAGGTGCTTCGTTCACATCCAGGCGACACATCGCAACTGGACGACGCCATTCTCGCGGCCCTGCCCTTGAAGCCTTACGGTCATCACTTCGATGTCGGCGGTGAGGTGCAGATCCTGCGCTTCATGAACATGACCGGCGGTTGACCGCTCTTTCGAGACGCCCATGATCGTTCAGAACCAACCTAACATGCTGCGAGTCATGTTCACGCTCAAAGGGTCTGTCGCCAAACGTATTGTCGTGCGCAGCTTGCTGGTCACCCTCCTGGCATCTCTCATTGTCTTGATCGAGACTCAGCACCCGGCATTTTTCTCCAAGGTGAATGCCACACCGTTCACCTTACTCGGGCTGTCACTGTCCATCTTCATGAGCTTTCGCAACAACGCCTGCTATGACCGCTGGTGGGAAGGGCGTAAGACCTGGGGTGTGATCATCATCGAAATGCGGACATTCATCCGTGAGAGCGTGGCGATCCCCGATCAGGCACTCAGAGAAAGCCTGTTGCGTAACCTCTGCGGATTCGCCCATGCTCTCAACGCCCGCCTGCGTAACGAAGACGAGCTCAGTGTTGCCCAACCCTGGCTTGCCAATGACGTACCAATTGTCGTGCACAATATTTCCGACGGCATCCTACAGCACACGGGTAAGGTCTGCTCCCAACTCGCCGAGGACAAGCTCATCAGTGAGTGGCGATATATATTGTTGGAGCAGCGCCTGAGTGCCTTCACCGATGCGCAAGGCATCTGCGAACGAATCAAGGCAACCCCGATACCCTTTCCATATACGCTGTTGCTGCACCGCACCATTTACATCTTCTGCATACTGCTACCCTTCGCCATGGCCGAGCCCCTAGGCTGGATAGCGCCCATTTTCACTCTGATCGTGAGCTACACATTCTTCGGACTGGATGCGATCAGCAATGAGTTGGAAGATCCTTTTGGACGTGATGAAAACGACCTGCCTACGGATGCAATGGTACGTGTAGTTGAGCGGGATGTACTTGGTGCTCTTGGTTGCAAGGATCTGCCGCCGCCATTACAGCCGATGGGGTACGTACTTAGCTGATCGCCCACCTGGCGCGCAATGGCCTAACCCCCTGTGACGGGGGGGAAGAAGGCAATGTCGTCACCGTCGCACAACGGCTCGTCCAATGTGCACAGTTCCTGGTTACGTGCGCACATGAGGTTGGCCTGGCCGAGGGTTTGCGCCCATGGGCCACCGCGGCCGGCAAGCCGCTCGCGTAGGTCGCGCAGGCAGGCCATCGCGGGCTCCCAGGCTACGGTTTCGCCGTCGCTGCCCAGCAGCTCGCGGTAACGCGCGAAGTAGTGCACCTGGATCATGGTCCCACCTCGGCCTGGTATAGCCCCGAGCGCCCGCCGGACTTGTGCAGTAGGCGCAGCCAGTCGATCTGCATGCTGCGGTCGACGGCCTTGCACATGTCGTACAGGGTCAGGGCGGCCACGCTGGCGGCGGTTAGCGCTTCCATCTCGACGCCGGTCGCACCGTTAAGCGCGACGCTGGCGATGATCCTCACTGAGTCCGGCGCCACCGCCTTGAGCTCGACGCTGACCGCGGTCAGCAACAGCGGGTGGCACAGCGGGACCAGTTCGTGGGTGCGCTTGGCGGCCATGATCCCTGCGATCCGCGCCACCGCGAAGACATCGCCCTTGGGAGGGCCGCCGGCGCTGATCAGGGCCAAAGTTTCCGGCTTCATGCGCACCCAGGCTTCGGCTATGGCTTCCCGGCGGGTGTCGGGTTTGTCGCTGACATCGACCATGTGCGCATGGCCGCGGCTGTCCAGGTGTGTCAGGGCGTCGGGAGAGGCGGCGGTATCGTTCATGAGAGTTCCAGAGGCTGGGGAGAGGGCTGAGCCTGCGGGCACAGCAGCAGGCGGGCTTCGGCGAAGCACTGCTGTGCCAGGGCCGAGCGCGGTTCGCTGCGACGAAGCAGCAGACCCAATGGGGCACGGATGCTGGCATCGCTGATCGGGTGGATGTGGATGTGTTCGCTAAGTCCTTCCAGGCCGTGGTCCAGCGGCATGATTGCGCAGCAAAGACCAGCGCAGACGCCCTGAACCAGCTGGTAGGTGGAGTCGCTTTCGAGGATCGGTTGAGGGTGGAGTCCTCGGCTGCGAAAGCTCAGGTCGATGGACTGGCGATAGTGCATACCTTGGGACAGCAGCCCCAGCGGAAGACCGGCCAGGGCCTCCCAGGTCAGACATGGGCTGTCGAAAGCGAACCACCGAGTGTCGTACAACAGGCCCATGCGTGTGGCACCCAACTCGATCACGTCGAAGTAACTACGGTTGATCTGGTCGAGATAACAGATGCCAAGGTCGAGCTGGTTGCGGCTCAGGCCGTCAGTCACCTGTTCCGAGCTCAGCGATAACAGCTGCACCTGTAGTTGCGGGTAGCCGTCGGTCAGTGGCTTGAGCAAGTCCATCAGGTTGAAGCTGGACAGCGGCACCATACCGATGCGCAGCCTGCCGACAATACGTCCACGGCAACTGGCGGCCTCGGCTTGCAGGCCGTCGTAGGCTGCCAGCAACGTGCGGGTCCAGGCCAGAATGCGTTCGCCGGCTTCGGTAAATCCCTCGAAACGCTGGCCGCGAGCAACCAGCATAAGGCCTAGTTCGTCTTCCAGATTGCGCAGTCGCATCGACAGGGTCGGCTGTGTGATATGGCACAAAGCAGCGGCCTGACCGAAATGTCGGGTCTGGTCCAAGGCAATAAGGAACTTAAGCTGTTTGATATCCATGGGTCGCCTTGCCGATTGATTTAAAAAAGCGAAAACAGCGATGCATGGCACTTGAATGTATGAGTGAGGCCAGGCTTCAGGGCGATAAAAAGTAAAGCGAAGATTAAATATCGTCCAATGAGAAATTACTAAGAAGTGATAGAGGGGACTGATGATGAAGGGCGATAGAGGCCGCTTATGACATATTGAGTATTATCGATTGGACGTGATGTCGGGGACGCTCTAGTTTCTCGAGCATATTGTCGAATTATCAGAGTGCCAAGATATGAGTGCCAAACCCGATGCTGTATTTGTCCCACTGAATATTGCCGTGCTGACGGTCAGCGATACCCGCACGTTCGAAACAGACACCTCCGGCGAGCTGCTGGCCAGTCGCGCGGTGGATATGGGCCACCGCCTGGTGGCCAGGGCGTTGCTCAAGGACGATCTGTACAAAATCCGTGCACAGGTGGCCGGCTGGATCGCCGACGAGGGTGTGCAGGTGGTGCTGATTACCGGTGGCACCGGTTTCACTGGGCGCGACAGCACGCCGGAGGCGGTCAGTTGCCTGCTGGACAAGCATATCGACGGTTTCGGCGAGTTGTTCCGCGCCTTGTCGATCCTCGACATCGGCACCTCCACAGTACAGACCCGCGCCCTGGCGGGCCTGGCCAATGGCACGCTGGTCTGCTGCCTGCCGGGCTCCACTGGTGCCTGCCGCACCGCCTGGGAGGGTATCTTGGTCGAGCAACTTGACGCACGGCACCGTCCGTGCAATTTCGTGCCGCATCTGAAGGCAGCTAACCTATGCGGGACGCGCTCGTGAGCGGGCTGATGGCGGTGGACGAGGCGCTGCGCCAGCTACTAGCCCTGGCCAGGTCCGAGCCGTTCACCGCCGTCGAGCAGGTGGCATTGCGTGGGGCCGACGGCCGGGTATTGGCCGAGGACTTATGCGCAGCGATCGACTTGCCGCCCTGGGCCAACAGTGCCATGGACGGTTACGCGTTGCGCTTGGACGACCTGGTGGCGCAGCCATTGCGGGTGTCGCAGACGGTGTTCGCCGGGCAGGCGCCCGAGCCGCTGCAGGTAGGTACCTGTGCGAGGGTGTTTACCGGGGCGCCGGTGCCCGCAGGGGCTGACTGTGTGCAGTTGCAGGAGAACTGTGAGGTCGACGCGCAAGGGCGGGTGCGTTCGCTCGACGCATTGCGCCGTGGTGACAATATACGCCCGCAAGGCAACGAGATCCGTGCTCGGGCGCCTTTGCTGGCAGCGGGTACGGTGCTCAGCCCGATTGCCCTCGGTGTGCTGGCGTCGCAGGGTTTTGCCCAGCTGCCGGTGCTGCGCCGGCCACGGGTCGCGCTGCTTTCCAGTGGTGACGAGCTGGCGGGTGAAGGCGCGGCGCTGGGGCCTGGGCAGATTTACGACAGCAATCGGGTGGTGCTGGCTGCGTTGCTCGAACGGCTGGGGTGCGAGGTGATCGACTTGGGCTGTGTGCCGGACGATCCGCTGCGGCTGCGCGCGGCGCTGACCGGGGCCGAAGGTGCCGAGCTGATCATCAGTAGCGCGGGTGTGTCGGTCGGGGATGCCGACTGCATCGGCGCGCTGTTGCGTGAGGATGGCGAGGTGAAGCTGTGGAAGCTGGCGATCAAGCCTGGCAAGCCGTTCACCTTCGGCCATGTGGGCGCGGTCCCGCTTTTAGGGTTGCCGGGCAATCCGGGGTCGGCGCTGGTCACGTTCCTGCTGCTGGCGCGGCCTTACCTGCTGGCGCGGATGGGCGTGGAGCGGGTCGAGCCGCTGCGGGTGCCGGTGGTGGCGGGGTTTAACTGGCCCAAGGCTGGCAAGCGCCAGGAGTACCTGCGGGTACGGCTCGATGGCGGGCGGGCGCGGTTGCTGGAGAACCAGAGCTCCTCGACACTGCTCAGCGCGGTGCTTGGGGATGGGTTGCTCGAGGTGCCGGCGGGGGAGACGTTCGAGGCGGGAGATGTGCTGGATTTCATTGGGTTTGCGGGGGTTGGGGTTTGAGTTTTTTCATGCCTTGGATGATTTGTTGAATTCAGGGTTCGACGAGAGGGTTTCAGCGTTCTCAAGATCGAGCGCCGCGCGGGCGGCGCTCGATCTCAAGAGCACAGCAGGACTATCGCCAAGCACGTCGAAGCCCTGCCGCGCCAATCCCATCACATCAACGGCAGCGTATAACTCACGATCAACCGATTCTCATCCTGATCCCGCTGCGCCGCATACCCCGCCACGGTCCCGGCCGGCAGCCCGCTGCGCAGGCTGGCATTCTTCCACGCCAGCCCCAGCCCCTTGAACGGCCCGGACGGCGTGACATAACTTAGCGCGATGTCCCGCTCCCACTCACCACGATCAGCATGGGCCGTGTCGATCGAGTCCCCCTTCAGATACAGCACACTGAAGTTCAACCCCGGCACCCCGGCCGCCGCGAAGTCGTAGGTATACCGCGCCAGCCAGGTACGCTCCCCGGCTCGGTTGAACTTGAGCAGCTGCGCATCGGTGACCAGGTAAGTGCTGGTGCCCTCGCCATCGCCGCGGTTCAGGTAAGGGAAGTCGCTCTCACCAGTCAGTACCTGGTACCCCGCGCCCAGGCTGTGCCCGCTCAGGCTGTAGGTGAACATGCCGCTGTACACCTGGTTGTCCACCTCGCCCTTGGTTACGTTGCCACCGTAGTAACCGCTGCTCAGGTAGTTGTCCTTGCGCCCGGCGGCGCTGGCGTTCTTGCCGTCGCTGTCGCTGAGGAACACCCGCAGGTCGGTCTTCAGGTTGCCCGGCCCCAGCGGCAGGTTGTGCACCAGGCCGAAGAAGTGCTGATTGTAGAAATCGTCCAGCTCGCCGTAGTAGTACTGCAGCAACAATTGCTTGCTGGCCTTGTAGTCGGCACCCGCGAAGTAGAAGTGGTTGCTGTCGCGGCTCTTGGCGGTGCTGCCGTTGGCCCCGGCGATGCTCAGGGCGCGCAGGTCGGTGGAGTTGCGCCCGCGGGTGTGCTCCAGCTGGCCGGCGGTCAGGGTCAGGTTGGTGAAGTCGTTGGACGTCAGCTGGGCGCCTTCATAGGTCAGCGGCAGCAGGCGTGCATCGTTGGACACCACCACCGGCAGCTTCGGCTGCAGGGTGCCGTAGCGCAGCTCGGTGCGGGCGATGCGCATCTTCGCGGTCAACCCGAGGCTGCTGAACTCATCCACCGCCGAACCATCGTGCTCCAGCGGGAAGATCGTGCCGGGCTGGCGCTCGACATTGGCCTTGCCGGCCTTGCTGCCGCCATCCAGGCGCACGCCCAGCAGGCCCAGGGCGTCAACGCCGAAGCCGACCGTGCCTTGGGTGTAGCCCGAGGCGTAGTTGAGCATGAAGCCCTGGCCCCATTCGTTCTGCTTGCTCGGCGCGGCGCTGCCGTTGCGGTTGTCGGTGTCGATGTAGAAGTTGCGCAGGGTCAGGCTGGCCTTGCTGTCTTCGAGGAAACCAGCGGCGTGGCTGCACAAGGGCGCGAGGCCCGCCAGGGTGGCCAGGGACACGGCCACGGAGAGGGTGGTGCGTTGCATGGGTGCTGCTCCATTGTTGTGATAGGTTGACGCGCACGCGAACGCCGCCGGCCAGTGGCGCTGGCCGGGGTGGGCAAGGGGTTCGGGGGGTCAGCTGAGGATGTGGTCCACCGGCTGCAGCGCCGGCGGCAACTCGGTGCAGCCCAGGGCGCCGAGCACGTCGCGCTCGACGGTGCGCACGATGGCGTCCAGGGGCAGGTCGTTCTCGTCGCGGCCGAACGGGTCTTCCAGTTCGTCGCTGATGGCGTCCAGGCCGAAGAAGGTGTAGCTGACGATGGCGGTGAACAGCGGCGCCAGCCAGCCCAGCGGCTCGGCCATGGCGAACGGCAGCAGCACGCAGAACAGGTAGATGGTGCGGTGCAGCAGCAGGGTGTAGGGGAACGGCAGCGGCGTGGCCTTGATCCGCTCGCAGGCCGCCTGCGCCTCGGACAGGCCCTTCAGGCGCTGTTCCAGGGTCACGTAGCGCCATTCGCTGATCTGCTGGTACTGGGCCAAGCGCGAGATGCGCGCGCCCAGCGATTGCAGGATGCTGTCGCTGAGGTTGTGCGGCGGCAGGCTGGCTGCATCGCCAACCCAGGGCGTGGCGGCCTTGAGCTCGTCCTCGCCGCGCAGCCGTGCGCCGAGGGCATGGGTGTAGCCGCACAGTCCGCGCAGCAGCAGGGCGCGCTGCTCGGGGTTGGCGATCACGCAGCTGGCACGTATGAACGAACGCACCTCGATGACCACCTGGCCCCAGGCCTTGCGGCCCTCCCACCAGCGGTCGTAGCAGGCGTTGTTGCGAAAGCTCATGAAGATCGACAGCGAGATGCCCAGCAGGGTGAAGGGCGTGGCATTGACCTTGGCGTAGAAGGCTGGGTGCAGGGTCTCCACCAGCACGATCAGCGAGGCCAGCGCGCTGACCATGAGGGTGCGTCGGGCGATGCGCCGGGCAATCGACCCTTTGAGGGTGATCAGCACGTTCAGCAGGTTGGGTTTGGCGTGGACGATCATGGCAATACCCGCGGGTTCATCAGGCGAAGTTGGAGCGCGGCAGCAGACTAGAAAGTGCAGGTAACAGCGTCCAATCATATTTAATGACCAGTTGATCGGAAATTTCTATCACGGCCCGTGATAGAGAATGCCGATGAAGTCTTAATTACTTTCGATTTGACGCTAGTGCACCGTGAAAATAGCCTGCACGGGTCAGCAGTGTCGAAGTTGATTGTTTGAACTCAATAAAACTTCGAACTTGTTAATTAGCCTGCCGCGACCAAGGGTGATCCTGATGAGCGACGAAGAACATATTAGAAGTTACAATGGACCGGCCGCCGGCTGGGGCGCGCTGATGGGCGTGACCAAGGCCTGGTTGGGCAGCGAGAACGCCGTCAAAAACGTCCGTGCGATGCTCAAGACCAACCAGAACAACGGCTTCGACTGCCCGGGCTGCGCCTGGGGCGAGTCGCCCGAGAACGGCATGGTCAAGTTCTGCGAGAACGGCGCCAAGGCGGTCAACTGGGAGGCCACCGGCCGCTCGGTCGATCCCGATTTCTTCGCCAGGTACAGCGTCAGCGCCTTGCTCGAACAAAGCGATTACTGGCTCGAATACCAGGGCCGTCTGACTCACCCGATGCGCTACGACGCCAGCACCGATCATTACGTCGAGATCAGCTGGGAAGAGGCCTTCGCCCTGGTCGCCAAGCATCTGAACAAACTCGAGTCGCCCGATCAGGCCGACTTCTACACCTCGGGCCGGGCCAGCAACGAAGCGGCGTTCCTCTACCAGTTGTTCGTGCGTACCTATGGCACCAACAACTTCCCCGACTGCTCGAACATGTGCCACGAGGCCAGCGGCCTGGGTATGTCCAGCACCGTCGGGGTGGGTAAGGGCACCGTGGTGTTCCACGACCTGGAGCTGGCCGACGCGATCTTCGTCATTGGCCAGAACCCCGGCACCAATCACCCGCGCATGCTCGAGCCGCTGCGCGAGGCGGTGGAGCGCGGCGCCCAGGTGGTGTGTTTCAACCCGCTCAAGGAGCGTGGCCTGGAGCGCTTCCAGCACCCGCAGCACCCGTTCGAAATGCTTAGCAACGGTTCCGAACCGACCAACACGGCGTACTTCCGCCCAGCCCTGGGTGGGGACATGGCGGCTATCCGTGGCATGGCCAAGTTCCTCCTGCAGTGGGAACGCGAGGCCCAGGCCAACGGCATGCCGGCGGTGTTCGACCACGCCTTCATCAAGGCCCATACCCATGGTATGGACGACTACCTGGCGCAGGTGGACGCTACCTCCTGGGAGCACATCGTCGAGCAGTCGGGCTTGAGCAAGGCCGAGATCGAGCTGGCCGCACGCATGTACCGCAAGGCCGAGCGGGTGATCATGTGCTGGGCCATGGGTGTCACCCAGCATCGCCACTCGGTGCCGACCGTACAGGAGATCGTCAACCTGCAACTGCTGCGCGGCAACGTCGGCCGCCCGGGCGCCGGTCTGTCGCCAGTGCGCGGTCATAGCAACGTGCAGGGCGACCGCAGCATGGGCATCGACGAGAAGCCGCCGACCTGGTTGCTGGACAACATCCAGCGTCGCTTCGGCATCGAGGTGCCGCGCGGCCATGGGCACAACGCCGTGCTGGCGATCCAGGCGATGGAGGAGCACCGCACCAAGGTGTTCATCGCCCTGGGCGGCAACTTCGCCCAGGCTACGCCGGACACCCCGCGCACCCACGCGGCGCTGCGCAACTGCGAGCTGACCGTGCACATCTCGACCAAGCTCAACCGCTCGCACCTGGTCACCGGCCGCGATGCGCTTATACTGCCGTGCCTGGGCCGCACCGAGATCGATATCCAGGCCGAAGGGCCACAGGGCGTCACCGTGGAAGACACCTTTAGCATGGTGCACATCTCCCATGGTCAGCTGAAGCCGCGCTCGCCACTGCTGCGCTCGGAACCGTCGATCATCGCCGGCATGGCCAAGGCCACCCTGGGCGACCGGCCGATCAACTGGGACTGGGTGGTGGCCGACTATGCGCGCATCCGCGACCTGATCGCCGATACCATCCCCGGTTTCACCGATTTCAACGCGCGCCTGGAGCATCCTGGCGGTTTCTACCTAGGCAACTCCGCCGCCGAGCGTGAGTGGAACACTGCCAGCGGCAAGGCGCAGTTCACCGCTACCCAGCTGCCCGCGCAACTGGTCAACGAAACGGTGCTCGCCCGTGGCGAAAAGCCTGACCTGATTTTGCAGACCCTGCGTTCGCACGATCAGTACAACACCACTCTGTACGGGCTGGACGACCGCTACCGCGGTGTGTTCGGCCTGCGCGAAGTGGTCTTCGCCAATGCGGCCGATATCCAGCGGCTGGGCTTCGCGCCCGGTGACAAGGTGGACATGGTATCGCTATGGGAGGACGGCCTGGAGCGTCGGGTCAGTGGCTTCACCCTGGTGGCCTACGACATTCCCGCCGGCCAGGCGGCCGCCTACTACCCGGAGACCAACCCGTTGGTACCGCTGGAAAGCTACGGCGACCAGACCTTCACCCCGACCTCGAAGTTCGTCGCCATTCGCCTCGAGCACGCGCAAGCGGATGTCTTGATTCACGCCGTCAGCGCATAACTCTCGACCGTTCAAATCAATCGACTGCAGGCCCCCGGGTATGCGGCGCCGTACTAGCCGCCGCCTGGGAGGAACCTGTCTGTCCACAAGGATATCGTCATGTCGAATCTGGGTGCACTGGACCTGGCAAGGCTGCAATTCGCCTTCACGGTCTCGTTCCACATCATTTTCCCGGCCATCACCATCGGCCTGGCCAGCTTCCTGGCCGTGCTCGAAGGCTGCTGGCTGAAAACCGGCTACTCGGTATACAAGGACCTCTACAAATTCTGGTCGAAGATCTTCGCCGTCAACTTTGGCATGGGCGTGGTCTCGGGCCTGGTGATGGCCTACGAGTTCGGCACCAACTGGGCGCGTTTCTCCGACTTCGCCGGCAGCGTGACTGGGCCGTTGCTCACCTACGAGGTGCTCACCGCGTTCTTCCTCGAAGCGGGCTTCCTCGGGGTGATGCTGTTCGGCTGGGGCAGGGTGGGGCGCAAGCTGCACTTCTTCGCCACGGTGATGGTGGCCATCGGCACGCTGATCTCAATGTTCTGGATTCTCTCCTCGAACAGCTGGATGCAGACCCCGCAGGGCATCGAGATCGTCGATGGCCGGGTGATGCCGCTGGACTGGTTCAAGATTGTCTTCAACCCGTCGTTCCCTTACCGCCTGGCGCACATGGCGCTGGCCGCGTTCCTCTCTACCGCGTTCTTCGTTTCGGCCTCCGCGGCCTGGCACCTGCTGCGCGGGAGCAATACGCCGCAGATCCGTAAGATGCTGTCGATGGGCATGTGGATGATCCTGGTGGCAACGCCGGTGCAGGTGGTGGTCGGTGACGCCCATGGACTGAACACCCTGGAGCATCAGCCGGCGAAAATCGCTGCCATCGAGGGTCACTGGGAGAACAAGCCGGGCGAAGCCACGCCGTTGGTGCTGTTCGGCCTGCCGGACATGGCTGCCGAAACCACCCGCTACAGCCTCGAAGTACCGTACCTGGGCAGCCTGATCCTGACCCACAGCCTGGACAAGCAGATCCCGGCACTCAAGAGCTTCGCCAAGGAGGACCGTCCCAACTCTACGATCATCTTCTGGAGCTTCCGGGTCATGGCCGGCCTGGGCATGCTGATGCTGGCCTGCGCGCTGCTGGCCCTGGTGCTGCGTCGCAACGGAGCGCTATACCGTAACCGTGCCTTCCTCTGGTTCGCCCTGCTGATGGGGCCGTCGGGGCTGATCGCCCTGCTGGCCGGCTGGTTCACCACCGAAGTGGGCCGTCAACCCTGGGTAGTCTACGGCATGCTGCGCACCACTGAAGCGGCCTCCAACCACAGCACCGTGCAGATGAGCATCACCCTGGCGACCTTCGTGGTCATCTACTTCTCGGTGTTCACCGTGGGGATCGGCTACATGATGCGCCTGGTGCGCAAGGGCCCGATTGCGCACGAGGAACTGCCGAACCCCGACCAACCGGAATCGCTGGCCACCGCGCGTCGCCCGCTGTCCGTCGCCGACTGAGAAGGAGCAGGCACATGGCAATTCAAGGTATCGATATTTCGGTCATCTGGGGCGTGATCATTGCCTTCGGGTTAATGATGTACGTGATCATGGACGGCTTCGATCTTGGGCTGGGGATTCTCTTCCCGCTGATCAGTGATTCCAGCGATCGCGACGTAATGATGAACACCGTGGCACCGGTGTGGGACGGCAACGAGACCTGGGCGGTGCTGGGTGCGGCGGCGTTGTATGGCGCCTTCCCGCTGGCCTACTCGGTGATCCTTGAGGCCCTCTACCTGCCGCTGGTGCTGGTGCTGGCCGGGCTAATCTTCCGCGGCGTGGCCTTCGAGTTCCGCTTCAAGGCCCACCCGAACAAGCGTCACCTGTGGGACAAGGCGTTCATCGGCGGCTCGGTGTTGGCGACCTTCTTCCAAGGCGTGGCCATTGGCACCTACATCAGCGGCATCGCGGTGGTGGACCGACAATTCGCCGGCAGCGGCTGGGACTGGGTCGCGCCGTTCCCACTGTTCTGCGGCGTCGGCCTGCTGCTGACGTACGCGCTGCTGGGCAGCACCTGGCTGCTGATCAAGACCGATGGCATGCTCGAGTCGCGCATGCGCCACTACAGCCGTCCGCTGACCTACCTGCTGGCGCTGGTGATCGTGGTGATCTGCGCCTGGACCGCCTGGCTGCATGACGACATCGCCCAGCGCTGGTTCGGTGCCAGTCACTGGCTGCGCTCGGTACTGATCGCGGTGCTGGCGGTGGTGGCCGTGGTGGTCATCCAGAAGACCCTGCGCAAGCGCCACTCGCACCTACCGTTCATTGCCGTGGTGGGGCTGGTGTTCCTTGGTTACCTGGGGCTGGCGATCAGCATCTGGCCGAACATCGTGCCGCCGAGTCTGACCCTGTGGCAGGCCGCCGCTCCGCTGACCAGCCAGCTGTTCGCGCTGATCGGGGCGCTGTTCATCATCCCGATCATCCTGGCCTACACCTTCTGGAGCTACCACGTGTTCCGCGGCAAGGTGCAGCCGGGGGATGCCTATCATTAATTGTTGAGTGGTCAGCCACGCTTCTTCGGGGTCTACGGACCTTGCAGAGGCGTGGCTGTTTGCGATGCTTTGTCTGTGCCTTAGCGCTTGTTCGGGCGCAAGACCGAGCAGACAGGCGATGCGGCGAAACCATAAACCACTACAGCTCAAGCGGTTGCAAGCTAAAAATGGGTCAAAGACAGGCCGTTGCTGATAGAAGGATTGCACGTTGTCGCTTATGGCGGCTGTACGTGGGGCACCTCGTGTGCGCCGGGTTCCTTCATTGATGTTCACCGATCAGGCCCCGCGCCGTTCGCGGGGCCGCAGGAGGAATGCTATGGATAAGGAATTGCAAACCCCACGCATCAGCAAGCTCGCAACCACCGGCGTCGGGCATTTTGGCGAGGCTGGAGAGGAGGGCGGTCAAGACCCGCTGTTCCGTGTTGTGGCGGGCCATTCGGTGGACCATGCGGTTGAGCAGGCGACCGTGCTGATGTGTGCAGTGCACAAGATCAGCGATCTGGCCATGGCGGAGACGGATCATTTGCCGACGTTGCTGACGGCGGTGCATTACCTCAGTGGCATGGCCAAGGCGCTGGCTCAGGATGTGAATCATGGATTGATGGTGGGGCTGAGGGTTGAGTAGGAATGCGGTGGCCGCTGTGGTTGGTGTCAGTCTGTTAGACCCGGGGCCGTTTTGCGGCCCATCGCCGGCAAGCCGGCTCCCACACCGACCGCTCAGCATTCAGAGTGCGTTACTGATCGACTTCTTCGGGGTGCCAAGGCAGATCATGGTGGTGCCGGAAGAAGATCTGGTGGTGCTCAGGTATGTGCGCGACAGCAGCTATGTCACGCGTGAAGCCGCGGGCACGTACACAGGGCCGCAGAACGGGCAGCTTGTGCACACGGAATACTGGGAAGATGTGCAGCACTCAGGCAGTTGTCAGATCGATGTGTTCGTCAACAGAGCACGGCTGGTGCAGAAGGTACGCACGAAGGGGCGTTGCGCAGTTGTCGAGATGGCGTCGGTAGCTCGAGCGTGATCTGGCAGACGCAAACCACAGGTGATCGACTCAAGAGGCCACCTCTCATAACACGCAATTTAACATAATATACATTATGCGTATCATGGTATGAGTTAACCAGCCCGTGGGTGGTCAGATTGCAAGTCAGGTTCAGCCCTCGATTACCGTGCTCCAGCTCGTATAGGCATCGCTTGGCGATTCATCCCCCGCATGCTTGAATGCCGGCCTTTGGCAACGCTGTTGCTTCCTCTCGGCGCCGGAGAAACGGAATGTGGCTTTGTACAGACTGGAAAATTGACTGGGATGCAATCAGCGCTGTGGCGACTGCCGCTGCCGCAGTCATTGCTCTGTGCGTTTGGCTTTACGACAAGCATCAACGGAGGCTTGAACGCAAGGCCAGTGCTAGGCTTCTTGCTCAGATCATGACAACGCCAGTCGGAGCTGCACACGTTCAAATCTCCAAATTCAGAAGCGATCTCTTCCCAGCAGGCAGCGATCCACTATTTGGAACCTTGCGTGAAGACAAAGCTGCCCGACAGAGACTCGCCGAAAAGGCATCGGCAATTACCATTGAGCTTCCATCCCAGTTCTTGGATAAGGCTGACTTCTTTAGCGAAGCTATGAGCAGCAGCCTGGCAAACGCTTTTTCCGAAGTAAACCGCTTAAAGCAGTTCGTTGGCCTGTTCGGTGATCTGTCAGATCAAGAACAACAAGAAGTGATTGACGTGCATTTAATGACGGTTCTCAACCAAATCAAAGAGGCCGAGAGAGCTGCTGAGACTGCCTTCCAGGCTCTTCTAGTGGTTGGGCGGACCACCCGATAACAGCACCCCCACCCTCAGCCAAAAAGGCCAAGCCATGCCGGACCTAGAAAAGCTCGCTGTGACAGCGAGCTATGACGCACGCACCGATTTAATCACTGTATTGCTGCTGACAGGCGCTGAGTTATCGTTCAAACCAGGAGTCACGGAAGAGCTGGTCGGGCTCTCACAGGCAGGGCTAGCGACGATTCAAGTCAGCCAAGACGGCGAATTTATCGAGTTCCTCGACGGCCGAGTCGATGTGTACCTGCCCGTAGTGATCGAAGGAGCACGCGCAGGCCTTTCCAGCGTTAGAGGCAGACTGATTGCAACGACAGCGCAAATGGATCTGCTGATTGGTAACGATCGGAAGCACCCACTGTGGCACTGCCTGCAAGAGCTGAAAAGCTGCTTAGGGTACGACTACTAGATAGAAGAGAAATCGTCTCCAGCGGCTTATGTGGCCAAACATTACGCCGTAAGGACATAGCTTGGCATCGCGCACGGCGCGATCAGAGAGCGAGAGTATGCGTAGATGCGTATTGAGCATCACGCCCAGAGGGAGGCGATTTTCAGCCTCCCTCAAAGCCCTGATGCCAATCCAGCTCACTGGAACGTCAGTTCTTCCGGTACCCCATACCGACCACCGTCATAATCCAGATTGAACGTCTTTGTCGACGTACTGCTCTCGATCTCCTGGCAGTCATCCTTGCCTTTGAGCACGCTCCGACTCCCGGTCGTGATCTCGGTAACCCGCAACCTGCTGAAACCATCCTTGCCAGGCTTGCCAATCGCCAGTGTCCGCTTTGTCTCGCCGAACTCACCGGCGCAGGCACCATCCCATTCGCCGTGACCCTTGCTTACAACCAGGTCTCCCATGACCTGGCGCAATTGCGAACCGTCGTTCACATAGAGACTCAGGGTCTCGCTGCTGAACGGATTGACCCGCGACGAGCCTGTGTGACGAATGCGCACGCCAAATGCCCGCAGCCCAGGCGCTACCTGATAACGCGCCGTGTCCAGTGTCAGGCCTGAAAACTGCACCGCGTCGGAGACGATCGCAGCCTCCTGGTAACTGTGGGCAATGACCTTGCCGCTGGTAGCATCGGCCACCAGTACATCCAGGCCGTAATCGCCTTGCCCGTACTCATCGACGTTCACCATCAACGGCAAGGCTGCCAGTACCTGGCTGGCGTCTGCAGGATTGACCTTGCACACCGCAAATTCGCTGGCGAGCTTCAAGGTTGGATGCAGGTCCTGGGCCCAGGTCTGCAGGTGCTGCGTACAGTCGCCCCAGGCGATCATGGGCGCAAACAACAGCGGTATTACGGTAAGTCCACGCATGGAGATGTCTCATTCCTTTGACGGTTTTTCAGGGTATGTGAACTGGGCGCTAACTTCACATGACCGGCAGGCTCCTGCAACACGTCTGTGTGCCCTGCCCGACCATTGATAACCAATAATTATAACTCAACTAAATATTCATTTAGTTGAGTTATATAAACAGCCCGCCCTCGGTACGCCTGCACTGGCACGCTTCGCCAAGCTCTCCACTATCGGTTCTGCCTGCCCGCACCTCCCCCAGGGCACTCCTGCCCTCTTGCAGACGGATCTCGGCTGAATTAGCATAACTATCGTTATAATAACAATACCGAGACCAAACCCATGAAAAGACTCCTCCCGGCATTCCTCCTCCTGACGCTCGCTCCCCTCGGCCACGCCGCACAGGATCCCCAGGCGGTATTCGCGCGCAGTTGCCAAATGTGCCACAACGGACAGTTGCCGACGGCCCCCAAGAAAGGTGATCCGCAGGCTTGGAAGCCCCGCCTGGCCCAAGGCAAGCATGTATTGGTCAAACATGTCACCGAGGGTTTCAACGCCATGCCGCCCCGCGGACTGTGCATGGATTGCAGCGCCGAAGACTACGCGGCGGTGATCGACTGGATGTCCAGGTAACCCGACTCGTCCATTACGCCAATCAACACCGGGCCTCCCCGGTGCTGGAGCCTGCCATGCGTCGAATACTGCTCCTGGGCCTGGTCGCCTGCATGGTGGCCGGAATTGTCTGCGCGCTGGATGCAACCACGCTGATCGGGCCTCTGCATCCCTGGCCAGTTGGATTGATTTCCGGAGTCGGCGAGTTGTTTCGATCGCCTTGAGCTGGGCCTCATGACACGGCTCAATTTAATAATAACAATAGTTGTGTTAAATCAATTCACGCACTAGCCTAACCCAGACCTGCACACCCCACATCAGGAGCACACTGATGCAAGACTCGCTGAGCAAGGCGTTTCATCAAGATGGTGCGGTACTGGTCAAAGGCCTGCTGACCCCAGAGCAACTGGCTCGCTGCCGCGAAGCCTTCGACTGGGCGGTGGCCAATCACGGCCCCCACGCCACCCGCATGTTCGCCGGCACCACCCAGCAATCCCACGTCGACAACGCCAACCCCAAGGCCAAGGACAAACTGGAAGCACTGGTGGCATCACTGCCCTTCGGCGAGCTGTTCGCGCGGGTCTGGGGCTCGCGCCAGGTCTGGTACTTTGCCGAAGAAGTGTTCCTCAAGGCCGGTGGCCATGGCGCGCGCACGCTGTGGCACCAGGACACCTCCTACCTGCCCTGGGCTGGCAACCACTGGGGCAATGCCTGGGTGAGCTTCGACGCGGTGCCCAAGCAGAACGCGCTGGAAATCATCCGTGGCTCGCACCGTGGGCCACGTTATGACGGCACCACCTTCGCCGACCCTGACGACCCTACCCAGCCGCTGCATGGCAACGGTGCCCTGCCCCGCCTGCCGGATATCGAGGCCGAGCGCAGGCGTAACCCGCAGGCCTACGACATCCTGTCCTGGGCCACCGAGCCCGGCGACGTGGTGCTGCTGCACCCCGGCTCCCTGCACGGTGGCGCACCGGTGGATGCGGCGTTTCCCAGCCGGCGCACCTTTGTGTTCCGCTTTTTCGGTGACGACGCCACCTTCAGTCCACTGCCGGCAAAAAGCGCTGCGCGTTACCCCCGGCAAGGCGTGCTGTTCACCGAGGAACTCGGGCACCTGGTGGCGGGCGATGCGTTTCGTCATCCGACCTTTCGCCAACTGATCTGAGAGGCAGCGCCCATGAATACGCATAATCTGAAGCGTCAGCCGATCAATCCGCCGCACACCCAGGTGTTCTACGACACCTTTCATTTTGCCCAGGCCACCCGCGTCGGTGACCTGATCTGGGTCTCCGGCCAGGTGGGCCTAGACAGCAACATGCAGCCTGCTGACGGCATCGAGGCCCAATCAAGGTTGGCCTTCCAGGCACTGGAGCGGGTGCTCGAACATGCCGGGGCCCGGCTCTCGGACGTCGTCGAACTGACCACCTACCATACTCGGCTGCAGGCCGAGATCGCGACGTTCGCCCTGGTCAAGGACGCCTACTTCCCCGCACCCTACCCTTCCTGGACTGCCGTCGGCGTGACCGAGCTGGCCCTCCCCGGGCTGTGTGTCGAGATCCGTGCGGTTGCCGTGGCGGGGTGCGACGCAAGCTGACCGGCCCCTGCCCTTAGCGGTCAGGATGATGTATTTTCGCAACATGCCTCTGCCGCGCCGTTGACGCCGGCAGGGGACGCCGAGCGACGATCCCGACCGAACCAGACAACTTCACGAGCGCCCATGCCTGACTCCCAGATCCGCACCGCCAATGCCTCGAACAGTTCGCCCGCCACCCCTGCGGCCCGCCGCGGACGACCGATAGGTGACCGCGACGCGAAACGGGCCGAACTGCTGGCGGCGGCAATCCTGGTTATCGCCCAGGAGGGCTATGCCGGTGCCTCCATGCGCCGGGTCGCACAGCAGGCCGGGTGCACCACCGGGGCGGTGACCTATTACTTCGCCAACAAGGAAGAGATGGTCTGCGCCGTGGCCCAGAGCCTGTTCGATCAGTTCGACGCCTTGCTGGAAAACCATCATGAAGTGGCGGACATCAGTGCGGTCATCCAGCAATGGCTGCAAGGGTTCAGCAGTGACGAGTCGTATGGCTGGCTGGCCTGGCTGCAACTGCTCAACCATGCCCAGCACGAGCCGGCCTTCGCCGGGATCATCAGGCACCGCTACGCTCGCTTCCGCCAGGTGTTCACCACCGTGCTGGAAAACGGCCAGCGCCAGGGCCGGATCCGCGACGACATTGCCGCCGATCTGCTGGCTGACCAGATCAGCGCCATCAGCGACGGCTGGATGATGATGTGGCCCATCGAGCCGCAGCGCTTCAGCGGCGAGCGCATGCAAGCCCTGCTCGATGCGCTGATGGCCCTGATTTCGCCGCCTGCCGGCAAACGCAAGTAACCCCGCATTCCTCCCGAGCATGGCCCGCAATGGGCCATCCCGTGCCTTCACCGCACCTCTTCCCGCCCTCCTCCGATCGCCGTTCTACCGCTGCGCGGAAACTTCGCTTTGCATCGTGACGACGCTGGGTTAATTTACATAACTACGGTTATCTAAATTAAAACAACAGCGTTGACCGAGGCACTATGGACCCTGAAAACAAAGTGTTGTCATCGCAACGGCGGCGCCTGCTGGTGCAGGCGCTTGCCGGCGCGACCCTGATGGGCGGTGTGGCACTCAGCGGGCGGGTGATGGCGCAGGCCTTGCGTGGCGCGCCGGAAAACGTCCTGGACGTGGCGATCATCGGCGCCGGGCTGGCCGGGCTCACTGCCGCCCGGGACCTCCAGCGCGCGGGCTGCGAAGCCTTCGTGGTGCTGGAGGCGCGGGACCGGGTGGGCGGCCGTACCTATAACCACGACCTTGGCAACGGCGTGGTCTCCGAGGCCGGCGGCCAATGGATCGGGCCCAACCAGACGGCCATCTTCGACCTGCTGCGCGAGCTTGGCATCGACACCTTCCCCACCTACTACCAGGGCAGGACGGTCTACCAGGTGAAGGATGCCCTCTACGCGCAGGATCTGAGCAGCGGCCAGAATCCCGGTTCACCGATCGTGCACAAACTCGACGCGCTGGCCCGCACCGTGCCCAGCAAGGAGCCCTGGACCGCGGCGGACGCCGAACGGCTCGACCGGCTCTCGGTCGGCCAGTGGCTGGCGCAGCAAGGCGTCGACAATGTGGAACGGCTCAGCTTCGACACCTCCATCGGCCTAACCACCGGCACACCCCCCGCCAACCTGTCACTGCTGCACTACCTGTCCATCGTCAACTCCGCCGACAGCAGCATGGAAAAGCTCGAGGGCTTCAAGGGCGGTGCCCAGGAAACCCGTATCGTTGGCGGTTCCCAGGTGGTCAGCCAGCAAATGGCCCAGGCCATGGGCGAGCGGGTGCGGCTGGCCTGCCCAGTGCGCAGGATCGTCGGCTGGGATTGCGACATCGTCGAGCTGCATACCGACCAGGGTGTGTTCCGTGCGCGCCAGGTCATCGCCGCGCTGCACCCGGGGCTGTGTCAGCAGATCGAGTTCGACCCGCCGCTGCCCGAAGGCCGCGCCCAATTGCAACGGCTCTGGCCCTGCCATGCGCCGATGCGCAAGACCGTGCATGTGTACGAACGACCGTACTGGCGCGACAAGGGCCTCAATGGCCAAGTCTCCCAGGCCGATGGGCCGCTGATTCTGTCCTACGACAACTCGCCGCCGGATGGCAGCGTCGGCGTGCTGGCGGCGTTCGTGCGCACCGCGCAGTTGCCCCAGGATGCGGACCGCGCGCGCGACACGCTGTCGGCCATCTATGCCGAGGCCCTGGGCCGGGAGGGCCTGCATCCCACCCAGTTCCACGACCACGACTGGGGCAAGGTCGATGGCTGGAGCCTCACCTGCGTCGGTTCCATCCCGCCGGACTTTCTCACGCGCTGGGGACGTTACCTGAAGCCCGCAGTTGGCCGGCTGATCTGGTCCGGCACCGAAACCGCCGATATCTGGGCCAGCGGTATGGACGGCGCGGTGCGCTCCGGCCATCGCGCGGCACTGGAGGCGCTGCAGGCGCTCAGCCGGAGGTCGGCATGATGAAACGACTCCTGTTGGGCGGTTCCGCACTGCTGGCGGCTGCTCTGGCCACCGCGGCGATCACCCTTGGCCCAGAGCTGTGGGCCGGCTACCGCTTCATGACGGCGCTGGACCAGCATTATGCCGAGTCCGCTGCCAAGGTCGGGCCGTGGCCGCAGATCCAGGAAGCCTGCACCGTCTGCCATGGCGTCGGCGGCCAGCCTCGGGACGGGCAGTACGCCGCCCTTGCCGGGTTGCCGGCCGCCTACATCAGCGCGCAGTTGCAGGTCTTTGCCAGCGGGCAGCGCCCCAGCGCCCAGATGGGCCCCCTGGCCGCCAGCCTGAGCGCGGCGCAGATCGACATGCTGGCGAGGTACTTCGCCAGCCAGCCCGCGACCACCAGCGAAATGCCTGACCCGGACGAGGCACTGGCCAGGCGTGGACAAGCGGCGATTGCCGCCCGCGGCTGCGCCAGTTGCCATGGTGAGACCCTGGCCGGCGGCGCCCTCGGCCCGCGCATCGCCGGTCAGGGCAAGGCCTACCTGCTCGACCAACTGCAAGCCTTCCGCCAAGGCCATCGCCAGGATCCGACTCAAGGCATGAATGCCATTGCAGCAACGCTGGCGGACGATGACCTGCAGGCCATTGCCCACTACCTGGCCAGTCAGGCACCCGCCAGCCGCTAGGTTTCCCAGGCTTTCCGGTCAGGCAAGGAGGCCTGGTCGAAAGCCTGCACGGCCTCGCGCCATTCACCGGACGCATATTACAATAACAACTGTTGTGTTTAATTGTCCGACGATCTACAGTCGAGCAAAACAACAACAGCTTCAGGAGATCAGCGCATGAAAGACTCCATGAGCCATCCTGCCTCGGACACGGTCGATGCGCCTGTCCCCGCTGCCCGGCTTGGCCACTCTCAACCCACCAGCCACCTGCATTTCGACACCCTGGTCATCGGCGCGGGGCTTTCCGGCATCGGCACTGCCTGCCATCTGACGGAAGCCTTCCCCCACCGCAGCCTGGCCATTCTCGAGCGCCGCGAGCGTATCGGCGGCACTTGGGACCTGTTCCGCTACCCGGGCATCCGCTCCGATTCCGACATGCTCAGTTACGGTTACCAGTTCCGCCTGTGGGACAGCCCGAAAGTGCTGGCCGATGGCGCTTCAATCCGCCGCTATATCCAGGACACTGCCAAGCAGTACGGGATCGCCGACAAGGTCCAGTACGGCCTCAAGGTCACCAGCGCCAACTGGAACAGCCAGCAGCGCCTGTGGCACTTGACTGCAGTGCACGAGGCCAGTGGCGGCGTGCGTCATTTCAGCTGCAAGTTCCTGCTGTGCTGCACCGGGTTCTTCAACCATGACCAAGGCTTCCTGCCCAGCTTTCCCGGCGAGGAGGACTTCCAGGGCGTGCGCGTGCATCCACAGCACTGGCCCGAGGACCTGGACTACAAGGGCAAGCGCGTGGTCGTCATCGGCAGTGGCGCCACGGCCGCCACGCTGATCCCGGCCATGGCCGACGACACCCGGCATATCACCATGCTGCAGCGCTCGCCCTCGTACATCTACTCGATTCCCTCGGCCGACAAGATCACCCAGGTGTTGTCGCATCTGATGCCCCGGCGCTGGGCCAACCAGCTGGCACGCAAGCGCAATATCGTGCTGTACCGTGCCGTTTACCTGGCCTGCCGGCGCTGGCCAAAGCTGATGCGCCGGGTGATTCTCGGCCATGTGCGCCGGCAGATTGGCCCGCAGGCCGACATGCGCCACTTCACCCCCAGCTACATGCCCTGGGACGAGCGGCTGTGCGCGGTACCCGACGGTGACCTGTTCAAAGCTATCCGCAGCGGCAAGGCCTCGGTCGAGACCGGAATTATCGAACGCTTCACCCACAACGGCATCCTGTTGAAGTCCGGCCAGGTGCTGAGTGCCGACATCATCGTCACCGCCACTGGCTTGCGCCTGCAGACACTGGGCGGGATGAGCCTGTCGATGGATGGCGTGCCCTACCAGCTCGGCGAACACCTGACCTACAAGGGCGTGCTGCTGGAAAACCTGCCCAACCTGGGCTGGATCTTCGGTTACACCAACATCTCCTGGACCTTGAAACTGCACCTCACCGGGCAGTACCTGTGCCGCCTGTTCAGGCACATGGAGCAGCACGGTTTCGATGTGGTGACGCCCAGCGACAGCGACGGCAACGCGCTGGACGCCAGCATCATGAACACACTCAAGTCCGGCTACCTCACCCGCGACCAGCACTTCCTCCCGCGCCAGGGCAAGGCCTATCCCTGGCATGTGCCCATGCACTACGGCCGCGACCGCAAGATGCTGCTGGAAGACGCCGTCGAGGATGGCCGCCTGGAGTTCCTCCGTGCCCGCCAGGGCGGCGCCGAGGCACAGGTTTCGCGAGCCGCCGGCTGAATCGCTGACGAACAACAACACAGATCAAAGGCGAGACACACGATGCAAGGTCAAATGATGACGCTGCCGCTGACCATTCCGTCATTGCTCGAGCACGCGACCCGCTATCACGGCGACACCGAGATCGTTTCCTGCACCCATGACGGTCCCGTGCACCGCTACACCTATGCCGATGCTCACCAGCGCGTCGGTCAGGCCGCCGGCGCCCTGGCGCGCCTCGGGGTTCGGCCGGGCGACCGGGTGGGCACCCTGGCGTGGAACGACCATCGGCACTTCGAACTCTATTACGCGGTCTCGGGCATGGGCGCCGTGCTGCATACCGTCAATCCACGCCTGTTCCAGGAGCAGGTCGCCTGGATCATCAGGGATGCCGAAGATGCCGTGGTGTGCTTCGACCCGGGCTTTGCCCCGCTGGTCGAGGCCCTGGCCCTGGAGTGCCCCGGGGTCCGCTACTGGGTGGCGCTGACCGATCGCGCACACCTGCCGACACGACGCATTCCCAACCTGCTGTGCTACGAGGACCTGCTGGCCACGCAGCGCGAGGATTTCGCCTGGCCGGCGCTGGACGAAGGCTCTGCGGCTACCCTGTGCTACACCTCCGGAACCACCGGCAATCCCAAAGGGGTGTTGTATTCGCACCGTTCGACCCTGGTGCACGCACTGTGCTGTGCCTTGCCGGACGCCCTGGCGCTGTCTTGCCGCGACGTCGTCGCGCCGGTGGTGCCGATGTTTCATGTCAACGCGTGGGGTCTGCCGTACTCGTCGACACTGGTGGGCGCCAAGCTGGTGTTGCCCGGTTCCGCGCTGGACGGCAAGAGCCTGCATGAGCTGTTCGAACGAGAGCAGGTGACGTTCTGCGCAGGCGTACCGACGGTATGGTCGAGCCTGCTGCAGCACATGCGCCAGGTCGGTCGCAGCCTGCCGAGCATACAGCGCATGGTCGTCGGCGGCGCCGCCTGCCCGCCGGCGCTTATGCGTAGCTACGAGGAAGAGTTCGGTATCCATGTCGTGCACGCCTGGGGCATGACCGAACTGTCCTCGATGGGTACTGCCAACACGCCGAAAGCCGCGCACCAGGCGCTTGACGACGAGGCCCGCTTCACCCTCGCCGCCAAGCAGGGGCGACCACCGTTCGGTATCGAACTCAAGACTGTCGACGACCAGGGCAACACCCTGCCCCAAGACGGACGCAGCGCTGGTGCGCTACTGGCCAGGGGGCACTGGGTGCTCGAGCGCTACTATCGCGGCGACGTCAACCCGCTGCAGGATGGCTGGTTCCCCACCGGCGACGTGGCCACCCTCGATGCTGATGGCTTCATGCAGATCACCGACCGGGCCAAGGACGTGATCAAGTCCGGCGGCGAATGGATCAGTTCCATCGAGCTGGAGAACCTCGCCATGGGCCACCCCGCCGTGGCCGAAGCCGCCGCCCTGGGCATCGCCCACCCGAAGTGGGATGAGCGTCCGTTGCTGGTGGTGGTCGCCCGGCCCGGTCACAGCACCAGCCGCGAGGAGCTGCTGGCCTGCTACACCGGCAAGGTGGCGCGCTTCTGCATCCCTGATGACGTGGTGTTCCTCGACGCCCTGCCCCACACCGCCACCGGCAAGGTCAGCAAGGTGCAGTTGCGTGAACAGCTGCGCGACTATCGTTGGCCGGGCGTGCCCGCCGAAACGCAGGTGGCGCCATGACGGCCTATGACCGCGTCGAGGCGGCCCGCCAGATGATCGACCCACGCCAGGGCCGTTGGCGTAATCGCCTGCTGACCCTGCTGCTGCGCCTGACAGTGAAGTCGCGCCACGGCCTGCACATCGAGATCGAGGAACTGCGCAGGAAATTCGCCCTGCTCGATCGCCCGGCCGCCAAGGACATCCCCGGCGATGTCCAGCGCCAAGCCGTGTCGTGCAACGGCGTTGCCGCGCAATGGCTGATCCCCAGGCACCACCGCCAGGAGCGTGTGCTGCTGTACCTCCATGGCGGCGCCTTCGTCGCCTATACGCCGGACGCCTATGCCGCCATGGTCGCCAGCTGGTGTCGCCCGCTGAAGGCCCGGGCGCTGATGGTCGACTATCCGCTGGCACCGGAACATCCCTTCCCCGCCGCCCTGGACCAATGCCTGGAGGCCTATTGCTGGCTGCTCGAACAGGGTGTCCGGGCCCAGGACATCGTCCTCGTCGGCGACTCCGCCGGGGGCAACCTGGCCATGGCCCTGTTGCAACGGTTGCGGGACGCCGAGCAGCCCCTGCCGGCCTGTGCAGCAATGCTCTCGCCGTTCCTGGACCTGACCCTCAGTGGCACCAGCGCCCTGGGCAATGCCCGTCACGACCCGATCTTCACCCTGCCCTTCGCCGTTGGCATACGCCGCTTCTATGCAGCCCCCGAGCAGTTTGCGGATGCCTCGGTATCACCGCTGTTCGGCCGTTTCGAAGGCCTGCCGCCATTGCTGCTGCAGGTGGGCAGCAGCGAGATGCTGCTGGACGACGCGGTGCGTGCCGCGAACAAGGCCGTGGCCGCCGGCGTGCCAGTGCGCCTGGAGGTCTGGCGCAACCTGCCCCACGTGTTCCAGCTGATCCTCGCCCTGCCCCAGGCCCGCGCGGCGGCCGGCAACCTCCAGCGCTTCATCATCGAGCACACCACCTGGGGCGGCTGAGCCCGCCCCAGGCCCGTCTGTCTCCTCCTCTACAGCCTCTTCGAGAACACTACGATGGAATTCGACTACCTGATCGTCGGCGCCGGCTCGGCCGGCTGCGTGCTTGCCAACCGCCTGAGCGCCGATCCGAACACCCGCGTCTGCCTGCTGGAAGCCGGGCCCGAAGATACCTCGCCGTTGATCCACACCCCGGTAGGCGTGGCGGCGATCCTGCCGACCCGGCATGTCAACTGGGCGTTCAACACCGTCGCCCAGCCCGGCCTCGGCGGGCGCGTGGGCTACCAGCCACGGGGCAAGGTGCTCGGTGGCAGCAGTTCGATCAATGGCATGGTCTACATTCGTGGCCACCACGACGACTACAACGATTGGCAGGCGCTGGGTAATGACGGCTGGTCGTTCGCCGATGTGCTGCCGTACTTTCGCAAGAGCGAGATGCACCACCGTGGCACTGGCGACTATCACGGCGGCGACGGTGAGTTATACGTCGGCCAGGGGCATCGCCACGCGGCGACCAAGGCTTTCGTCGAGGCGGCGGTCCGCGCCGGCCATGCCTACAACGCTGACTTCAATGGCGAGCGCCAGGAAGGCGTCGGCTATTACGATGTGACCATCCGCGACGGCCGCCGCTGGAGCGCCGCCACCGCGTTTCTAAAGCCCGTGCGCCAGCGCGACAACCTCAAGGTGGTGACCAGGGCCCATGCCGAGCGGATCCTGTTCGAAGGCAAGCGGGCTGTCGGGGTGCAAGCCCTGGTGGCGGGTCATCGAGTGACGTTCAAGGCGCGCAAGGAAGTGCTGCTGGCCGCCGGGGCCTTCGGCAGCCCGCAACTGCTGATGCTCTCCGGTATCGGCCCGGAAGCCGAGCTGCGGCCACAGGGCATCGCCGTGCGCCATGAGCTGCCGGGCGTCGGCCGCAACCTGCAGGATCATCCTGACGTGGTGGCGTGCTACCGGAGCAGCGACACTTCGCTGCTGGGCGTGTCGCTCGGCGGCAGCGTGAAGATGGGCAAGTCCCTGGTCGAGTACCTGCGCCATCGCCGTGGCCTGTTGTCCAGCAACGGCGCCGAGGCTGGTGGCTTCCTCAAGACCGATCCTCACCTGGCGCGCCCCGATATCCAGCTGCACGCGGTGGTCGGCACGGTCGACGACCACAACCGCAAGCTGCACTGGGGCCATGGTTACAGCTGCCACGTGTGCGTGCTGCGACCCAAGAGCGTCGGCAGTGTCGGCCTGGCCTCGGCGGACCCGAGTGCCGCGCCGCGGATCGATCCGAACTTCCTGAGCCACGAGGATGATGTGCGCACCTTGCTCAAGGGCTACCGCATGACCCGCGAGATCCTCGGCCAGTCGCCCATGGCCCGCTATGAGCTGGAAGACCTGTACAGCAAGGGCCTGGAGAGCGACGAGCAACTGATCGAGCTGCTGCGCCGGCGCACCGACACCATCTACCACCCCGTGGGCACCTGCAAGATGGGCCGCGATGAGCTGGCGGTGGTCGACAACCAGTTGCGCGTACAGGGTATCGAAGGCCTGCGGGTAATCGATGCCTCGGTGATGCCGACCCTGGTCGGCGGCAACACCAACGCGGCCTCGATCATGATTGCCGAGCGCGGCGCCGACTGGGTGGCGTCGGCCTGAAGCCGAGCCTTTGCAATTGACCCAGGGGCGCTCAGCGCCCCTTTTTCCTCCCCACGATGGCAATCCCTCTGTAGGAGCGGCCTTGTGCCGCGAAAGGGCCGCAGAGCGGCCCCAGCGATATAGGCATGAACGCTGAGATCCTGGGGCCGCTACGCAGCCCTTTCGCGGCACAAGGCCGCTCCTACAACGGTACGCGTAGATCCCAGAAGCAAAAAAAGCGCCCCGAAGGGCGCAAAGGGCGTCGATTCTGTTGCCGCTTCAGCGCGCCAGCGCCCTCCTGGTCTTGGCGCGCTCCAAAGCGAAGTAGGCGTAGTACATCTGCGCCATCATGTACGACCAGGTAGCCAGGGCCAGGGTCAGGAACACCACCTTGGTTTCGTCGCCCGGGATCGGGAAGAAGTCGTAGATGACCGCTACCGCCATCCCCAGCACCCCGGCCAGCGCCATGCCCAGGGCGTGGCCGTGCTCGCCCAGGCCCACCAGGCGGGCGATGAAGTAGACGACATACACCGTGTACCCGGCCCACATGGCCACGTAGAAGTACGGCAACGGCGCGACCATGAAGTCGGCCTTGATCAGCACGAAGGTCGCCGCGAAGGTGACCGCGAAGATCAGCGCGTCCTTCCACGCCGAAGGCTTGTAATCGTGGGTTACCGCCATCAGCCCAAGCACCGCGACGATGGGGATGCCAAAGCCGCGGGAGAAGGCGTCGCAGAAGAACGAGATGCTGTACGGGACTTTCCACTGCGTCAGCAGGTAGAGCAGGAAGTTGCTGGCCGAGAAGGCCACGATCAGGCACTCCAGGCCCAGCAGGTAGTTGCCTCGGCGCAGGAACTTCACGCCATAAATGCCGCCCGAGGCGATCAGCAGGACGCACGACAGCAGCGCAAGGACATCTCTGAATTCCATGACTAGGGTCTCTCTGGTTGTTGTTGGAAAGCGCGCCGGCTCATTTAGCCGGCGGCGCGAGTGTCGCGAGGTAATGGGACAGTGCCTGGCGGTCCTGCGTCGTGAGGTTGGCGACGATGGCGGTCATCGCGCCGCTCGGGTCCACCCGCCGCCCTTCGGCGAAGGCGTCCAGCTGCGCCTGCAGGTAGTCGACCCCCTGCCCGGCCAGGCGCGGGAAGTTGCCCTGCCCCATCAGCTGCGCGCCATGGCAGGCCGTGCAGGCACCTCCCTTGGCAAGCTGCTCACCCCGCGCATGCAAGGCGGGATCGGGTTTGACTCCGTGATTGGCCACGACGGGTTGTCGGGCGTAATAGTCCGCGAGGAACGTGATTTCGTCCGCGCTCAGGATCTGCGCCATGGGCTGCATGTTCGGGTAGACGCGCTGGCCGTTGGCAAAGCTGTGCAGCTGGGCCGTGACATAGGCCGCCGGCTGTCCCGCCAGGCTCGGGTAGCGCTGGTGCAGCGAGCTGCCGTTGGCGCCATGGCAGCCGTTGCAGCCGTCGAACACCTGGGGCCATGGCCCGTTCGCATCGTGGGCCTCGGTGACCGAATCGACATAGCTGACCAACTGGTACAGGCCGACCAACTCGCGCCCGTAAAAGCCAAGCCCAGTGACGATCAACAGGGAGAACAGCAGCAGTAGTTTCTTCTTCATGGCTATTCCCCTAAACCTTGCGCAACGCGTTGAGCGCCTGCAGCGCGCCCTGGTGGCCGGAGCGCACCGCGCCATCCATGTAGCCGGCCCAGATCTCGGCGGTTTCGGTGCCCGACCAGATAAGGCTTCCGCACGGCGGACGCAGCGATTCGCCGTGGGTGGTCCAGAACCCCGGCGGGATCGCCGAGACGCAGGTAAGGCTCCAGGGGTCGGCCAATCCCCAGTCATGGTCGTAATAGGCCACCGGGTTCAGCGCCTCGTCACCCAGCGACCTGGCGTAGATGCGGGCCAACGCGCGCTGGGCATCATCGTGCCCGGAGGGCAACTGGGCGTTGAGGACGAAGGCGTTGATAACCCCGATCTCCCCCCCGGGCGGCGAATTGTCCCAGGCCCAGAGCACGGGGCCGTTGACTTCATGGGTGTGCCCATTCAAGCCCTTTTCCCGCCAGAACGGCTTTGGGTAGACCATGGCCGTCTTGCGTGCCGGGCTGTGGGCCGGCCAGGCCCGTTGCAGGGCCGCACGCCCCTCGGGCAGCGGCGGATCGAAACTGACCTGGTTGCACAGCGCCGGGTGGATGGCGACGATCACCCGGCGGGCGCGGATCGGCCCGTGGTCGGTGTGCAACGTGGTGATCTCACCGTTCCAGCCGGATATCCGCCGCACCGGGCACTCCAGGCGCACCTTGTCACCCAACTGCTGCGCCATGCGAGTCGAAAGGATCTGCGAACCGCCCACCAGGCGCGTGCCCTGGGCGCTGTCCTTGATCGAGTCGAGCTGGTGGTAGTCGCAGTTCGCCGAGTTGACCATGGACAGGAAATGCAGGAAGCCCATTTTCGAAGGCGTCACCCCACAGGTGAGGGCGAAGCTGGTGTCCCAGCCTTGGCGATCTTCAGGCTTTATTCCCTGCCGCGAAAGCCAGTCGCCCGCCGAGAGCTTGTCCAGCTCCGCAGCCCTGGCGGACGTCCAAGGGGCGCCGGACGGCACTTCGCGCGACAGTTCACTGATCCGCGCGCTGATTTCTTCATTGGTACCGAACGTACCCTTGAGGTCGATGGCCAGGCGGCCCTGCTCGCCCCCCAGGATCACGGTCTTGCCTTGGTGAAAGGTGGGAAAGGTGCCGACTTCCAGCTCGCGGCACAGGTCGGCCACCGCCGTCTGGCCGGGGCCGATCCACTGACCGCCGACTTCCGAGATGAAACCGGAACCCAGGTCATGGTTGAGCGTTCGGCCGCCAACCCGGTCCCGCGCCTCCAGGACCAAGAAGGAATTGCAGCCGGCATGCTGCAAGTCGCGGGCGGCCGTAAGCCCGGCGAGCCCCGCGCCGATGATGACGATATCGAGGATGCCGTTGTTGCCGGGCACTGCCATGTCCGTGCTTTCATCGGCGCCCGCCAACCCGACATGCAGGCCCAGGCCGCCGACAGCCGCCGAGGCCCCGGCGAACTTCAGGAGTTGCCGCCGTTTCAGTTCGAACGGCGACGCAGAGGGGGGCTTTTCAGCCATACAGGTAGCCTCACAATGTTGTTTTTGTAGGTATCGCTCAGGCCCGAGCGCCCATCGCCAGGGTCGTCGCACGGCGATGCAGCTGCAGGCCGAACATCAGCATCCACAAGGGGAAGACCACCACCGCCAGCACCAGGCACAGGTAGGTGACCGGCTCCAGGGCCGCGAAGAAGCCGCTCAGGAAGAACAGGCCAAAGCACCAGCCCACCAGCGCCAGCGGCCAGCGGATCGAAGGCCCCCAGCCGGCCTGCTTGAGGTGCTTGCCGACGACCATCCCCCAGAACAGCACCACGGGCCCTTCACACCACCACAGGCCGCGCTGGCTGCCGACGGCGATGGTGGTCCAGGCGGTTTCGGCAGCCGCCTTGGCGGCCTCGCCGCCGGCGCCGTGAAGCTGCGCCAGCGGGTGTAGTACCGCCAGTTGCAGGCCGGCGCCGATCACGCCGAGCGCCACGTACAAGGTGATGGCCAGCACCGCCATGTCACCCAGGGCACCGGCTTCTTCGCGAAAACGCCGCCACAGGTAACCACCGATCGCCAGCAACGGCAGGTAGAAGCCGAGGATGTCGGCGAACATCGACAGCCTGAACAACTCCCGTTGTTCGTCCGCCAGGGTCAGCATCGTCGCGCCGCGCAAGGTCACCGCCATGTCGGCGTCGGTGAGCAGGGCCATGCTGGCCACGTTGAGGTAGGCGAACAGCCCGCCCAGGATCGCCGCCCAGGCGGTCAGCCGGGCGGCTTCGTTGCAATCGCTCTTCATGTTTTCTCCATCGGTGGGGTGCAGGCGGTCGACGCCAGGCCACAGGGCCTGACGGCAAACCACTGTGTTCGAGTCAGTTCGTCGCGTGGGCGCGAACCTTGCGGTTCAGGTGGCGGTCAAGCCCGTTGGCGCCGCACAGCGCCGCCTTGACCGCGCACCACTGCAACGGCTCGGGCAGCGTGGTCGGCGTCTTGTGGCGCAGCGCGGTCAACAGAGGGTGCTCGATGCCGGCGATCCGTTCGGCCAGCAGGTGGCCGATCAGCGACTGGGTGCCGACGCCATGCCCCGAGCAGCCGGCGGTGTAGTGAATGTTGCGTTGAGTACCGGTCTCGCCCACCACCGGCAGGGCGTCGTAGGCCAGGCTGATGTAGCCGCTCCAGCAGGCGCGAATGGCCGTGCCGCGCAAGGTCGGGAAGCGCTCGTCCAACGCTTGGGCCAGGGCGGCATAGGCTGCGGCGTCCGGGACGTTGGGGGTACGCGAGCCATAGGCGTAGCCCAGCTGCTTGGTGGTGATCAGCAGCGAGTTGCGGGCCGTCAGGCGGTGGCTCTCCATGGTCCAGTGCGGCGTGACCAGGCCCTCGCGGTTCGGCCAGCCGAGGGACGCCAGCTGCGCCGCGGACAATGGTACGGTCTCCAGGGCCGAAACCCGCATCGGCACCACCTTGTCGCGCAACAGGCCGAGCTGCGGGGTGTAGGCGTTGGTGGCGAAGACCAACGTGGGCGCACGGGCGCTGCCGCGCTCGGTGCGGCAGGTGATGGTCGTGCCCTCGCTGTACGACAGCAGCGTGGTCTGCTCGAACAGCTTCACACCGCTGCGCAAGGCGGCGCGGCGCAGGCCCAGCACGTACTTGCCCGGGTCCAGGGTGCCGCCGTGCTGGGTACAGCCGAACAGAAACGCTGCGGGGATGCCCCGTGCACGCATCTCGTCGGCGTCGACCTGGCGCGTGACCGAGCCCAGCTTCAGCCCGAGCTCCATGCTCTTGCGCAGCCTGCCGGCCTGGGACGGGTGCACGGCGGCGCGGATGATCCCGGAGGGGGTGTAGTCGCAGTCAATGGCCAGTTCGCCCAGACGCCTTTCCACATAGGCGACGCCCTCGTCGTAGAACGCCACGACCTTGCGCGCCTGCTCCAGTCCCAGGCGCTTGTGGAACAGCTCGAACTCCACGCCCATGCTGCCGGCCAGGTATCCGGCGTTGCGCCCGCTGGCGCCGAAACCTGCGAACTCGCGCTCCAGCACCACGACGTTCGCCCCCAGGGCCCGCAGCTCCAGCGCGGTGGAGAGACCAGCGAAACCGGCGCCGATGACAATCACGTCGGCGCTGATATCGCCTTCCAGGGACGGCTGCAGGTCATCCGGTTGTTCCACCCAGCCACCGAGCAGGCGGAAGCCTTCGCCGTGTGTTGGTTGACGGTCGATTCGCTTGGAGACTTGCATGGCTACCTCCGCAATTCTGTTGTTGTTTTTATCGACTTTACTGCTGGCAAAAATTAAACACAACAACTGTTATGTTTATATTTTGAATTTGACGCGAGCCCCTGTAGGAGCGGCCTTGCGTCGCGAAAGGGCCGCAAAGCGGCCCCGGCGATCTTTGCTCAACGCTGAAATCCTGGGGCTGCTGCGCAGCCCTTTCGCGGCGCAAGGCCGCTCCTACACGGGATCGCGTAAAATCAGTGCGCTGGCGGCACCACACCCCGCCGCGAAAACAACACAGGTTCACCCTGCTCGCCGATCAACGCCGTCGTCAGCGACACACTATCGGCACCGCGCTGTTCTTCGAATGTGTCGCCCCCGTCCTGGCTTTCGACCCGCAAACCATCCAGCCCCACCACCAGCACTTGCTGCCCCCGCACCTGGATACCGGTCACCGAACTGCGACTGCGCAGCGGTATGCGCTGCCAGGCCGTGCCATCCGCCGCCCCCCGCAGCAAGGTGCCGCGCTGCCCGCCGACCAGCAGACGGCCATCGGGCAGCACCGCACCGGTCCACAGCGAGCCCTCGTAGCCGGAGTCCAGGTAACGCCAGGTCAGCCCCTGGTCGTCGGAGCGCAGCAGCTGGCCGTGCTCGGCAGTGGCATAAAGGCGGCCATGACCGTCGGCGAACAGCCCGATCAGGTTGAGGTCGGCGCGCTTTGCCCCTGGCGGCGCCGGCAGCGTCTGTTCGGTCCAGGTCGCCCCGCCGTCACCGGTGGTCAGCACCAGCGACCAGAGCCCGACGGCAACGCCGTGCCGCGCATCGAAAAAGTGCACGGCAAACAAGGGCCGATCCTGTTCGCTGGCCAGGCGCTGCAGCGACCAGTGCTCGCCGCCATCGGTCGTCGCCAGGATCGCGCCCCACTGCCCCACCGCCCAGCCATGCCGGGCATCGACAAAACTCACCCCGGTCAGCGCGGTGGACAGCGGCACCGCGCTGGCCTGGCGAAAGCTGCGGCCCTGGTCGTCCGACAGCAGCACCATGCCGTGGTCACCCACGGCGACCAGCCGGGCCTGGGCCCGGGTCGCCCCAAGCATCATCGCCTGGGGCGCATTGGCGGCCACGGCGGCGGGTTCGGCCTGCAAGGTGCCGCCCTGCGCCAGGCACAGCGGCAGCCAGGCGAGCAGCGCGGCGCCCAGGCATGTCTTCAGGTAGTCCATCTCGATCTCCTCAATGCGCCAGGGCGCCGATCATGCGCACCGGGCGCTTGCGCGGGAACATGCGCTCCAGCCACACGGCAAACGCCGGCAGCACGGTCATGGCCATGACCATGTTGACCATGAACATGAAGGCCAGCAGCTTGCCCATGTCGGCCTGGAACTTGAGCGCGGAAAACGCCCAGGTAGCCACGCCCACCGCCAGGGTGATGGCGGTGAAGATCGTTGCCATGCCCACCTCCTGCAGCGCCTGCTGCACGGCAGTTTCGATGTTTCGGCCGTGGGCCAGGTGCAGCTGGATGCGGTTGTAGATGTAGAAGGCGTAATCGACGCCGATGCCCACCGCCAGCACCATTACCGGCAAGGTGGCAATGGTCAGGCCGATCTGCAGTTCCTTCATGAACCCATAGCCGATGAAGGTGCCGATGGTCAGCGGCAGGCAGCACACCAGCACCGCCCGCAGGTCGCGATAGACCGCCAGCACCAGCAAGGCGATGGCCGCGTAGACGTAGAGCAGCATCGGCGTCTCGCTGCGCTCCACCTCCTCGTTGATCGCCGCCAGCACCCCGGCGTTGCCCGAGGCCAGGCGCACCGTGATGCCCGCCTGCGGGTAGCTGGTACGGAACGCCTTGGCCGCCGCGATCACCTGGTGCAAGGTGGTGGCCTTGTGGTCGGCCAGGTACAGGTGCACTGCGGTCATGCTGCAGTCGGAACGCATCAGTCCCGGCGTGCGTGCCACCTCGGCGGCCAGCGAGGCGTAGTTGACCGGATCGATCGGCACCGCGCTCATCTTCGGATTGCCTTCGTTGTAGCCCTCGTTGAACTGGCGCATGGCGGTGGAGAACGCGGCCACCGACAGCACCCCGGGTACCGCCTCCATGGCCCAGACGAAGCGGTCCTGGTACTGGCCGAGGGCGACATCCTCGCAAGCGTTGCCGGCTGCCTGGGTCGGGTCGATCTCGAAGACCACGCTGAGCCAGTCCAGGCCGATGTCGTAGTTGCCGGCGATGGCCACCGCGTCGCGGTTGAAGCGCGAGTCCTCGCGCAATTCCGGCGCTCCGGCCTGCAACGAGCCGACCACACGGTCGCGGCTTTGCCAGGCGGCCGTGGCGAACACCAGCAGCGCGAGCCCCAGCACCCAGCGTGCGTTGCGCCATTGCGCCAGCCGGGCCAGGCCCTGCAGCCAGCGGGCGCGGCGCCGGCGTGATGCCTCCTCGGCAACCGCGTAGCGTGCATCGACTTTCAGCATCGAGGCGACCAGGGGCAGCATCACCAGGTTGGTGACGATCTTGAAGGCCACGCCCAGGGACGCGGTGATCGCCAGTTCGCGGACCATGGGAATCGGGATCAGCAGCAGCGTGACGAAGGAGACGAAGGCCGTCACCAGCGCCAGTGTCCCCGGTACCAGCAGGCCGCTGAAGCTGGCCCGCGCGGCCTGTTCGACGCTGCGCCCGTCGGCAATCTCGCGCACGATGTAGTTGATCTGCTGCACGCCATGGGACACGCCGATGGCGAACACCAGAAACGGCACCAGCACCGCCAGCGGGTCGAGGCCATAGCCCAGCAGGCGCAGGCTGCCGAACTGCCAGACCAGCGAGGTCAGCGAGCAGCCCAGGGCCAGCAAGGTGAAGCGCAGCGAATGGCAGTACCAGTACACCGCGATCGCCGTCAGCAGCAGCGCCAGCAGGCAGAACTCCAGCACCGCCGCCGCGCCGTCGGCGATATCGCCGATCTGCTTGGCGAAGCCAATGATCTGGATCTCGAAATCCTGGTCCTCGAAACGCTGGCGGACCTGCTGTTCCAGAACCTGGTTGTAGGCCACGTAGTCCAGTCGCTGGCCCTGGGCGTCGAACTCGTCGAGCTCGGCGGTGACCATCGCGCTGCCCTGGTCGCGGGAAACCAGGGTGCCGATGAAGCCGCCCTGGGCGGTGGAGTCGGCGATGCGGGCGATCGCCTGGGCATCGAGGCGCTCGGGGGTCACCGTCCCCGGCACCAGCGGGTCGGCGCGAAAGCCCTCCTCGGTGATTTCGCTCACGAAAGCGTTGGGCGTCCACAGCGACCGCACGCTGCTGCGCGACACATTGGGCAGGAAGGTGACCGCCTGGGTGACATCGGCCAGCCGGCGCAGGCCGGCTTCGGTCCAGATGCCGCCCTGGCGGGCCTTGACCACGATCGTCAGGCGGTTGGCCCCCAGCAGGTCCTTGCGGTACTGCTCGAAGGTGCGCACGTATTCATGGCCGATGGGCAGCTGCTTCTCGAACCCGGCCTCCATGCGTAGCTGCACGGCGAACCAGGCCATGCCCAGGGTGAACAACGCCAGCAGCGCCAGGACCAGTCGTCGATGGTTGAACAGCCGGCCCTCGATGCGTGCCAGCAGACCGCGCAGCGGAGTTTGCGAAAGGTGTACAGGACTATTCACGGCATGCCTCACAGGGTGCGCGACAGCACGAAACCGACGTAGTCGCGGTCACGCAGCAACTGGTCATAGGGCGTGTCGCCGCCCATGAACTTCGCGTAGTTGACCGAGATCTGCCAGCTGGCCGGGTTGCGCACGAAATTCAGGTACAGGTTCATGCTGCTGGCGTCCTCGGTGAAGGTCGCCGCCAGGTTCGGCGTACGCCCGCCCAGAGAGCGGGAGTAGAAGATCCCCGGGGTGACCTGCCAGCCCGGCAGCAGGGTGCCGTCGTAGGTCAGGCTGAAGTCCAGGTTGATTCCCGAGGAGGTCTTGTCGCCCCGCGCCCTGGGCGCGCTCGCCGGGTCCAGCTGCCAGGTGTTGGCCCCGGCGGCGATGACCTCGCCGTCATAGCTGTCGTGCAGCCCCGGGTACTTGATGACCACCAACTCGGTCAGCAGGCTCCCGGTGCTGGCCCCGGTGAGCTCGAGCAGCCCGGGCGAGTTGGACGGCGTCATGCTGTACAGCCCGGTGAGGTGCCACTGGAACTTCTTCTCGTCCTTCCAGCATTTGCCGCGGTTGTTGCCGCACAAGTCGAGCACCGGGTTGAGCGGCACCGCGTCCCGCGGACGGTAGGACAGCTCGGTGCCCACCGCCCAGTCGCCGATCGGCAGGTTGGCGCTGATGCCGTAGAGCATGCGGTCTTCGGGGTATTCCCATTGCTGCGCCACGGCAAAAGTGTCCGGATCGAGCAGCCGCGTGGTCAGTGAAGGCAGCTTGTCGTGGTAGCGCATCACGTAGAGGCCGAGGTTGAGGTCGGTGTCCTGCGGCTGCCAGCGCAGCGACACACCCCATTGACCGCTGTCGCGGGCATCCTTGTCGTCGAAGCCGTAGGTCTTCATGCCGCTGCCCAAGGCTGAGCTGGTGGACCAGTAGCTGCCCACGGGCGGGATCTCGCTCTTGTTCCAGGCGAACTGGTAGTAGGCCTCGATGTTGAAGCCGCTGCCCAGGCCCGAGGCGAGGCTGAGCATGGGCGCCGGCAGCACCGCTTCCTTGAGCTGCACGCCGGGGCGGGCCAGGGCCTGGAGGTCGTAGGCGTTGGTGTTGTTGATGCCGCCCTGCACGAACAGGCTCTCGCCCCAGTTGATGACCTGGTTGCCCAGGCGCGCCCGCACCCGCTGGTCGCCCACGTCGAAGCCCTTGCTCACCCACAGGTCGAGCAGGCGGGCGCGGAAATCCAGGTCGTCACGAGCCGAGCGGGTCAGACCGTCGTTGCCCACCTCGGACGGGGTATTGAAGGACAGCGCGCCGCTGGTGTCGCTGGCGGCGAAGTCGCGGATCCAGCTGCCGCGGGCCATGAAGGTGAAATCCTCGGGCAGTTTCAGCAGCAGCTCGTGGGTGCCCTTGAGGTAGTGGGTGAACAGGTCGCCCTTGTCGTAATTGAGATCGCCCTGGTCACCGATGCCTGAGGTCTGCGCCAGGCAGCCGGCGGGCGGATGGTGGCCACCGGTGCCCTGGTTGATCAGGTTGCAGCCCTGGGACTCGGTACGCAGGCCCAGGCCATAGGAAATGGTCGAGTCGAACGAGCCGCGGATCGACTCGGTTTCGAAGGTGAAGCCCATTGCCAGAGGGGTCATGCACGCAACAGCAAGGCCAGAAACTTTTGTGATTGTTCTTTTCATGTCGGCGCTCGTGGTCGGAGGTGGGTCAACGTTCGCTGATGGCTCGCAGGTTGTCGGAGGTATAGAAATCACGCTTCAGGCGCGGGTTACCGGCGTCATCGGCGAGCCAGCGGTGGTCTTTTTTGCCAACCCCTATGGAAGTCATGTCGTAGAGGTAGCGGCCATCGACCAGGTTGTACTGGACCTGGGCCTCCATATCGCAGGCGCCGGTTTCGTACACGGGGATGGTGAAGCCCTCGCGGACCTTCCAGATCTGCCCCTGCTTGTCGTAGTCCACCGCCATCAGGCCGTTCCAGCTGTCCTCGTCGATGTAGAACACCCGCTTGGGCGCCTGGTGACGCATGCCCTGGCGCACGTTGGCCTCGACCACCCAGACCCGGTGCAGCTCGTAGCGGCGGGACTCGGGGGCGATGAAGTCCTGCTTGGCGACATCCTCGATCCGCGCCGAGCCGTCGTAGGCGCCGAAGGCGTTGTAGGGCACCAGCAGCTCTTGCTTGCCGACCAGCTTCCAGTCGAAGCGGTCCATGGGGCCGAAGAACACGTTCGATTCGTCGATGGTGTACTGGTTGTCCAGGCCGATCTGCGGTGCGTCGTAGGAATACGAGGGCATGCGCCGTACTCGGCGCTGACCGGGGAAGTAGTAGAAGGTGGTGGCCTGCTCGCCGGCCTTGGTGGTGACCACGCCGGCCTGTCCGGCCAGGGCGGCGGGCTCGTTGTAGGAGAAGTAGGTGGCCATCTCCAGGTGGTCGAAGGACGAGAACAGCGCACTGCCCTTCGCGCCCCAGGGGGTGTAGGCGAACCAGTCGGTGGAGGTGCGCAGCCATTCGCCGCCGCCCTTGCGCGGCGAGATACCGGAGATGGTCTTGGCCATATCGAAGCCCACGCCGCGATAGCGCATCTTCATGTTCCACATGACCTCGGCACCGCTCTTGGGCATGGGGAACGGAATACCGGGGACATGGGCCTCCTGCAGGGCCAGGCCATCGCCGTCGAGCTGGGCGAAACCGACGTTGCTGCGGGTGTTGGCGGCGACGAAGTCCGGCACGCCACAACTGCGCCGGGTCGGGTAGACATCCATCCGGTAGCCCGGGATCTTCTTGAACAGTGCCAGCTGGCCGGGCGAGAGCTTGCTCGCATACTGGGCGACATTGGCCGCGCTGATGCTGTACAGCGGCTTGTCATCCTTGAACTTCCAGCGCTGGCCACGTACCTCGCCATAGCTCCAGCCCGCGTCCTGCCGACCCGGCGGCGTCCAGGCCGGGATCGCGCCATCCGCGCTGGCGGCAACCTCCCCACCCAGCGGCGTCAACGTGGTGCCGAGTTGCGCGGCGTCCTGCTGCGCCGCCTGGGCCGAACACAAGGCCAGCGATGCGGCCAGTGCCGTCAACCACTGCCTGACTTCGCCAACCGCCGGGCGGCTGGCATCGGGGCGCGCAAACACGTGTTTCATTGCAAGGTCCTCATGGGCTCTGACCGTTCGCCACCGCCTGGCCACACCAGGTGGATCGGGCAGCGTCGGTCACGGTTCGAAGAACTTGGTCAACTGACCAAGTCAGACGACCAGAGCAAGCCACATGCCAACCTAACCTTGAGGAATATTTACTTTGTATATCATCCCCTTACATATTTTATAACAATTGATACGTGATACCTGGCGACACGCTCGCACCAGCTTGTGCCAGGGCGCGCACCAATATTGTGAATTTACGAAACGACTGTTACCTATTTGCTTCCGGCCGTCCTGCCAGCCCCCTGACGTTGCGGTGGCACCTGCGCTAGTATTCGCCGCGTGATGACAGCAAGGAGAAGGTTCATGGCCAGACTGGGCGCAGAATTGCGCAGGCAGGAATTCGTCAAGGCGGCGGTCAAGGTGATCGCCGAACATGGCGCGGCCAACGCCACCACGCGGCGTATCGCGGCGGCCGCCGGGTATCCGCTCGCCTCGCTGCACTATGTGTTCAAGACCAAGGACGAATTGTTCTATGCGGTCTATGACTCGCTGTTCCAGCTGCCTCAACAGTCGCTGGACCTGGTGCCGTCCGACAGCGACCCGGCGCAGACCGTCGCCGGCATGCTGCGCCAGGTGGTGGCCTGGATCACCGGTAACCCGGACCTGGCCCGGGCGCAATCGGAATTGTTCTTCTGGACCATCCGCAACCAGCCGCAGATGGCCACGCGGATCTACGGCGTGGGTGTCGAGGCCACCGAGCAGGCGCTCGCCCAGGTGGTCGGCGAGCGCCTCGACAGCGACGCCTTGAAGGCCGCCAGCCGCATGCTCATCCTGCTGTTCGACGGCCTGTTGGTGGCCTGGTGCGCCCATGGTGACCTGGAGCGCCTGCAGGCGGAGACCGAAACGGCCTGCAAGGCGCTGACACTGATGGTGGCCTACGCCTAGTGCCAGGGATAGAACGCCGGCAACCGTGACGCCCGCCCGGTAAAGTCCGGCTCGCGCTTTTCCAGAAAGGCCCGTACACCTTCCTTGCCATCGGCCTGGCTGGTGTGGAACATCGCCAGTGACTCGATGTCGTTGGCGGCCATTGGATCGTCCAGGGCACTGTTGCGGTAAAGCATCTGCCGAATCAGCGCGATCGACACCGCCGAGCGCCCGGCCACCAGGGACAGGGCGAATGCCCGCGCCTGTTCCACCAGGGTCTCGGCCGGCAGCAGTTCACGGACCAGCCCTTTGTCGAGGGCCTCCTCGGCGTCGAAGATCTCGGCCCGGTACAACCACTCCAGCGCCTGTGGCAGGCCGACGATGCGCGGCAGGAACCAGGTGGAGCAGCCCTCCGGGGTAACCCCCAGCTTGCCGAACACAAAACCGAACCGGGCCTGGACGCAGGCCAGGCGCACATCCATGGGCAGCAGCATGGTCGAGCCCACACCGATCGCCGGACCATTGATCGCGGCAACGATCGGCTTGAGACAAGCCAACATTGCCTGCGCCACGCGCCCGGCGGTATCCCGCACGCCGCGCAGAATATGCGGCAGGTGCCCGCGCTCGCGCAGGTCCTCGAGGGTTGGCGCCTGGCTCTCGTCCAGGCCGAAGACATTCCCCTCCACCGCCAGGTCCATGCCGGCGCAAAAGCTGCGTCCCTCCCCGGTCACCACGATGGCCCTGACCGCATCGTCCCGGCTGGCACGGCCATAGGCATCGACCAGTTCGTCGCACATCTCGACGGTAAAGGCGTTGAGCCGCTCGGGCCGGGCCAGGGTCAGCAGCAGGATGCCGTCTTCGCCCAGTTGGTAACGGATGTTGTGGTACATCAGTTGCCCTCCCCGACCAGGCCTGCGCCCCGGCGGATCGCCTGGCGACAGTCCGCGACGATCCGCTCGAGCAGTTCGGCGCAGCTGGGAATATCGTCGATCAGGCCGATCGCCTGGCCCGCCCAGAGGATCCCGCCGTCCACCTCGCCGCTTTCCAGTGCGGCGCGGCCCCGCGCACCGGCCACCAGTGGGCGGATATCCTCGAACTGAGTGCCTGGCTGGCCCTCGATCTCCACCACCTCCCTGGAGATGGCATTGCTGAACACCCGCCCGGTGTTACGCAGGGAGCGGAAGATCAGCCGGGTGTCGCGCTCGCTGCCGGCGGCGATGGCCGCCTTGATCGTCGGGTGGATAGGCGCCTCGCGGGTGAGCATGAAGCGCGTGCCCATGTTGATGCCTTCGGCGCCCAGCATCAGCGCCGCGGCCATGCCGGCGCCGTTGGCGATGCCGCCCGAGGCCAGGATGGGGATACGCAGGGCCGCCGCCGCCGCCGGGATCAGCACCAGGCCCGGCACGTCATCCTCGCCCGGGTGGCCGGCGGCCTCGAAGCCGTCGATGCTGACCGCGTCGACCCCGGCCCGCTCGGCGGACAGCGCGTGGCGCACCGAGGTGCACTTGTGGATGATGCGGATGCCCGCCGACTTGAACCGTTCGACCAACTCCGCAGGGCTGCGGCCGGCGGTCTCGACGACCTTGACGCCGCTTTCGATGATCGCCGTCGCGTAGTCCGCATAGGGCGGCGGCGTGGTTGTCGGCAGGATCGTCAGGTTCACGCCGAACGGCTGCCCGGTCAGGGTCCGGCAGCGGGCGATCTCCGCCGCCAGGGCGTCGGGGGTCGGCTGGGTCAGCGCAGTCAGGATGCCCAGGCCGCCGGCATTGGAGACCGCGCTGGCCAGTTCGGCGCGCCCGACCCACTGCATGCCGCCCTGGACGATCGGGTAGCGGGTGCCTGTGAGCGCTGTAATTCTTGTTTGCATGGAGCTTCCTCACGCTTGCTGGGAGTGACAAAAGTTAAGATAACCATTGTTATGTTAATCATGCCCGCTCCCCGACCGCAATGCCCCGTGCATCGTCCGGCCAGCCATCTATGCTCAGCAGACCCACCCCACGGAGCCTGTTCGAAATGGACATTCGCCAGAAAACCATCGGGTTCGGTCTGGTCAGCATCCTCGCCGCGCTGTTGCTCGGCGGCAGCGGCCTGCTCGCCGAGCATGACCAGAACCAGGCACTCAAGCGCAGCGAGGACAGCATGGCCGCCCTGCGCAATCACATGGAAGGCGACATGATGCACGACGCGCTGCGCGCCGACGTGCTGGCCTCCCTGCTGGTCAAGCCGGGCGACACGGACACTGCCAACCAGGTGCTGGCCGACCTCGACGAGCACGCCAAGTGGTTCCGCAGTGTCATGCAAAGCAACCTCGAACTGCCTCTTGATAGCGACCTGCACCAGGCTATCAGCGAGCTGGGCCCCCTCCTCGACCACTACATCGCCAGCGCCACCTCGATCATCCAGCTGGCATTGAAATCCCCCGAGCAGGCCCAGACGCAGTTGCCGGCCTTCGTCGCGGCGTTCAAGGAGCTGGAGCAGCGCAACAGCACCCTCAGCGACCTGATCGCCGGCAACGCCGACAAGAGCCGCGAGCAGAGCACCGCCACCCTGCACCAAGGCATCGCCGTGCTGGTGGGCGGGATGATCCTGGCCACCCTGGTCCTGGCGCTGTGCACTTTCCTGTTGCTGCGCTCGATCCTGCGTCCCCTGAGCCAGACCATGGCGGTGGCCGAACGCATCGCCCAGGGAGACCTGACTACTCAGATCCAGGTCCATGACCGCGACGAGACCGGGCACCTGCTGCGCTCGCTGGCCGACATGCGCGACAGCCTGGGCAACATGATCAAGGCGATCCACGAAGAGAACCTGCTGCTGCGCGAGGTGGCCGACGAACTGGGCCAGGCCTCCAGCAGCCTGGTGGAACGTACCAGCCAGCAGTCCGACAGCGCCGTGAGCATGGCTTCGGCCACCGAGCAGATGATCGCCAACCTGGCGCAGATCGCCGAGCACGCCCGGGATGCGCAATCCATCTCCGGTCAGTCCGAGCGCCTGGCCAGCGACGGCGGCGAGGTCATCCTCAGCGTGGTCGGCGGCATGCAGGGGATCGACGAGGCGGTCAACCGCTCCTCCGAGACCATCACCGTGCTGGGGCAAAGCTCCGAGGAGATCTATTCGATCATCCAGGTGATCAACACCATCGCCGAGCAGACCAACCTGCTGGCCCTCAACGCGGCCATCGAGGCGGCCCGCGCCGGCGACGCCGGGCGCGGCTTCGCGGTGGTGGCCGACGAGGTGCGCGGCCTGGCCGGGCGCACGGCGCAGTCGACCCGGGAAATCGCCGACATGATCGAACGCATCCGCCACAGCACCGGCAATGCCGTGGACAGCATGCAGACTGGCGTCACCCGGGTACGCGCCGGGGTGGAGCTGGCTACCCAGGCCGGCGCGTCAATCCAGCAGATTCGTGAAGGGGCGCGGCGCGCCGCCTCGGTGGTCGAGGAGATCTCGCAGACCATCGGCGAGCAGACCCGGGCCAGCCAGGATGTCGCGCAGCAGGTCGAGCTGATCGCCCGCATGTCCAGGGACAGTACCGACACCACGCGGCAGCTGGCCTCGGCGGCGCAGCGCCTGGGCGAAATCGCCCAGGGCATGCAGGCGAGCGTGTCGCGGTTTCGCGTGTGACTGGGCAGGCGCTTGCCGGCGCCCTGCCCTCGCCCGGTGCTACTGGCTCAGCGCCTTGGCCACTGCGTTGACGAACACCGCCTGCTCGTCATACAGCGAGCCGGGGCTCTCGGCGTTCTTCCAGGTCGACCACTGCACCACCACCAGATGCTCCGCCGGGTTGATGGCGATGCTCTGGCCGAAGATACCCAGCGCCCAAAAGGTCTTGTCGCTGTTGGCGGTGCGCTTGGGCTCGGCATCGCTGTCCGCGGCCGGGGCGTTGTACCACCACTGGTAGCCGTACTGGCCGTTGGGCGCTGCGGCCGTCACCGATCCCTTGGCTTGGGTCCAGTGGGTCGAACGTGCGATCCAGTCGTCCGGGAGCAGCTTTTCGCCATTCGGCAGCTGGCCGCCGCTCTGCACAAACTGGCCGAAGCGCCCCCAGTCGCGCAGCGTGGCATTGAAACCGTGGCCGCCCATGTCCACCTTGCCCGGCACCAGGGCGTGCCAGACGCCGGCCTGTTGCATGCCATAGCGGCTCCACACCCGACTTTGCAGATACTCGGCGATGGTCATGCCGGTGGCATTCTCCAGCACCCGACCGACCAGCCAGGCGCCACCGGTGTTGTACGACCAGACTTCACCCGGCTTGACCCCGGGCTTGCGCTTGACCGACCTTACCAGTTCGAGCACGCAGTGATAGGGATCAGCGGTGGCCTCACACTGGGTCATGTGCGAAAAGTCCGAATCCTTGGAGGCGTAGTTCTCGTCCCAGATTACGCCTGAGGTGTGTTGCAACAGCTGGTGCAAGGTCACGTCCTGCCATTCGGAACCCTCCAGTTCCGGAACGTAGTGGCTGATTCTGTCGTCTAGCGACTGGATCTTGCCCTCCTTGACGGCGATGCCGACCAGCACGCTGACCACCGACTTGGCCACCGAGCGGGACGTCCACAAGGTCTGTGGCGTGTTGCCCTTGCCGTAGTATTCGTAGGCGATCTTGCCGTCCTTGAGCACCAGCAGGCCGGTCACGCTCTGGTTGGCCAGGTACTGCGCCAGGTTGTGCGTCTTGCCGCCCAACTGATACTGCACGTCGGTCAGCACGTGGCTGGCCTGCGACAAGGGAAATGGTGTGGCGCCGTTCGGGGCGAAGACATCGCCGCCGTAGAGGCGGTAAGTGTTGCGAAAACCCACGACCCGGGTGGCCTGGTCCCAGGTGAGCATATCCCTGGCAGCCGGCAGTACCTTGTCGAAGGGCTGCGGGCAGGGTTCAAGCCCTGGCACGCCGCAGGCCCCCTTGTTGTCGGCCGCCTGCGCCGCACCAGCCAGGGCGGCGAGCGCCAGGGCCAGGATGGAAAGACCGTTGAACGACTTCTTTATTGTTGTTGGCCGCATCGGAGGGCTCCTCGTAAAGCGCGGAAATACGCCGCCCCGAGTGTCGGTAACTTGAACGGGCGGGAAAAGCACAATAAATTTGCCTTCACTATTAAAAAAACTAACAGCCAGGAGCGTGCCCATGGCCGAAGACCGCCTGCCTCCGCTCAACGCCGTGCGTGCTTTCGAGGCCGCCGCCCGCCTGGGTAGCTATGTCGCGGCCTCCCAGGCGTTGCACGTGACCCAGCCGGCGATCGGTCGGCATGTAAAGAACCTCGAGGCCTGGTTGGGCGTGCGCCTGCTCGAACGCTCCCCCCGCGGCGTGAGCCTCACCCTGCCCGGCGCCCATTACTACAAGGCCGCAGCCGAAGCACTGCAGATCCTCGCCGATGCCGGTGCGCGCCTGGCACAACGGGGAGACGAGCGCTGGCTGCGGATCCTCTGCGTGCCGGCGTTCGCCTCGCGCTGGCTGACACCGCGCATCGACGCCCTGCGCAGCCTGCGCCCGGACCTGAGGATCGCCATCGAGCCTAACGCCACCTTTACCAGCGTGGATGCGCGCCAGGCGGACCTGGGCATCGCCTTCGGTCTGCCGGGTGAGCTGAGCGGGGTACGTGAGGTGTTGATCCGTCCGAAGGTGTTCGCCGTCTGCGCGCCGAGCTATCTCGCGCAGTTGCCTGTGGGGCTGAGCGCTGCGGACTTGCCCGCCTGCAGGCTGATCCATGTCGATGACGGCACCTGGTGGAACAGCTGGTTCGCCGCCAATGGCCTGAGGGTGCGGGTCAAGGCCGACACTTCGCATATCAGCAACGATATCGTGCTGAACCTGGCCCAGCGCGGTCACGGCATTGCCCTGGCCACCGAGGTACTGGTGGGGCGTGAGCTGAGCGAAGGCAGCCTGGTGCGCTGCGTGGAACAAGCCGTGGCGCTGGAAAGCTACCAGTTGCTGACGCCAGCGCAGCCGCCGAGTGCCGATGCGTTGTGGTTCATGGGTTGGTTGGGGGAAAGCCTGCGTGAGGCATATCCGGACGCGGTGTGAATCTGGCACCGGCTGTGCCGGTGATCGCGGGCCAAGCCCGCTCCCACGCTGATACTGATAACGCTTGGCAGCTTCATACCCTGCATGAGCGGTTACGCGAAAGCATACGGCGCTGGTAATGGTGCATCCGTGCCGAGGCTATCGACCCAGGCCTCAACGGCCTGATGGTCAATCACACAGTCAGTGTCAACATCCGCCAGCGCTTCCAATGTCAACCGTATTTGTTCTTTCTGATGAGCCAAGATAGAGCAGGCTTTGACAATAGTTGCCATGCTCGGATCTCCTCAGTAGTCGGGCTGAAACTGACGGCTCGCTCATGAGTACCTTCACCGGTGCTCTGTTTTGCTAGACCGTTGAGCAGTTTGATGCAAAAACAGCGAATGGTCATCCTGCGTCCAGGGCTTGGATAACTTGGCACCGGCTACGCGGTGATCGCGGGGCAACTCGCATCGGCGCACCGTCCCTCCCACGCAGCCAGCGCTGGTTTGGCTAGAAGTCCACCGAGGTAGAGAACAACAACGACCGCGGCGTGCCCAGCCCGCCGGACAGGCCACTACCATCGCCGCCGTTCCACGAACCGATCCAGTAGGCCTTGTTGGCCACGTTCTGCACGGTGGCGCGGAAGGTCACCGGCTTGTCCGAGATCTTCAGGCTGTAGCGGGCGCCCAGGTCGAAGATCGTGTAGGACGGCAGCGACAGGTTATTGGCATCGGTGGCGTAGCGCCGGCCGGCATAGTTGGCGTTGCCGGTCAGGGTCAGGCCGGGAAGCTCACGCAGGTCGTACTCGACGCCGAGCTTGGCCAGCACCTTGGGCACGCCGGTGGCCTGGTTGCCTTCGTTCTCCTTGCGGATCGATTTCGTCAGCTCGGCCTTGGTGTAGGACGCACCGCCCAGCAGGCGCAGGCCCGGCTCGAGCTCACCGAAGAACGACCATTCCAGGCCACGGTTGCGCTGTTCGCCGTACACGCCGTAGACCCGCGTGACCGGGTCGGTGTAGGCGCTGGGTTTCTTCACCTGGTAGACACTGACCGTGTGCGCGAATGTGCCCAGGTCGAGCTTGGCGCCCAGTTCGTACTGCTTGGTCTGGTACGGCGCCATGATCGCGCCCGCGTTGAGCGCGTTGTCCGGGGCGATGCCGCCCTGGCTCAGGCCTTCGATGTAGTTGCCGTACAGCGACAGCTCGTCGGTGACCTTGACCAGCAAGGCGGTGGCCGGCGATACCCGGCTTTCATCGTAGGGCTTGGAGGTGCGCTGGTGGTTGCCGTTGTAGTTCGACGCGCGCACGTTCTGGTGGCGTGCACCCACGGTCCATTGCACCTTGTCATCGAGGAACGACAGGGTGTCGAGCAAGGCTTCGCTGCTCAGCCGGGCGCGCATGCGCGAGGTAACGTTGCCGTACTCGCCGATCTCCGGGCGCGGGCCGTAGTCCAGGTTGTAGTAGTTGGTGCGGATGGTCGACGACAGGCGCTTGTCCTTGAAGCTGTTCTCGGAGTCGTAGCGGGTGGCCGCCAGCGACCAGGCGTGATCCACGGGCCCGGTGGCGAAACGCCCGCGCAGGCCGACTTCGCCGGACTTCTGCTCGCCGTCGCGGGCCGAGCGGATCGGTGTGGCGTCGATGTCGCCGGCATCATTGAGCAATACGCCGCTGGTCATCAGCGCGTTGTAGCCCCCTTCCCGATGGCCCCAGCCGGCGAATGCGGTGAGCGAGTCGTTGAGGTCGTACTCGCCGCGCAGCACCACGGTGTCTGTGTCGTTGACGGTGTAGCCCCACTCCGGAGCCAGCGAGTGATCGCCCTTCTTGGCCTTGGGCAGGTGGGTCACTCCGGGGCTGATCGAAGAGATGCCGAAATAGTTGACCCCGTCCATGCGCTCGCGCTGGTGGTAGTAGTCCAGCGACGCCCTCGCCCGCTCGCCGCGCCAGTCCAGAGCCAGCGACGACAGCTGCATGCGGTGCTGCTGGTCGTCCACCGGCGTGTCGCCGTCGCGGTAGACGCCGTTGAAGCGCACGCCGAACTGCTTCTGGTCGCCAAAGCGGCGGCCGATATCGGCATGCATGCCGGCCAGGCCATCGGACTCATAGGAGGCGGTCAGCCGGGCCAGGGGCTCGTCGCCGGCACGCTTGGGCACGATGTTGATGCTGCCGCCGACGCTGCCGTCAGGCGGCATGCCGTTGAGCAGCGCCGACGGGCCCTTGAGCACTTCGATGCGCTCGGCAAGCTCGGTGGAGCCGCGCATGTTCGGCGCCATGCTCGGCAAGCCGTTGAAGGTGATGTCGTTGCCTGTGCTGTAGAGGCCACGGATGAAGAAGGTCTCGAAGATGCCGCGCTTGCTCGGCACATAGACCGAAGGATCGGTGGCGCCGATCACCGAGCCGATGTCCTGGGCCTGGCGGTTCTCGATGTATTCCTTGGTGTAGCTGATGGCGTTGAACGGCGTTTCGTTGAAGTCCTTGTTACCCATCAGTCCGAGCCGGCTGCCCGAGCCGACCTGGCCACCGGCATATTCCGGCGGCGGAGCGCCCAGGGAGTCGCGGGTATCCTGTACCAGGGTTTCCGGCAGGGTCAGGCCCTCTTCCTTCACATCGGGGGTCTGTTGCTGCGCCGAGGAAGTCGGGCGTGGCGGTTGCGCGAAGGCGTTGCCGGCGATGGCGGCCATGCCCAGCAGCACGGCCATGCGCAAGACCCTGCGGGGCAGGTTCGGGGCCAAGGGATGTTGCAGTGGAGACATGAGGGATTCCTTTCGGGACGCAATGGTAATGTTTCTCATTAGTCATTCCGTACGAGTCGGCGAATCCCTCAACAGAAATTACAGTCATTTGGCCACTATCGGTGTAGGAGCGGCCTTGCCGAGGCGTCGGACCGGCCGGAAAGGGCTGCGTAGCAGCCCCAGGATTTCAGCGTTGCCGCAAAGATCGTCGGGGCCGCTTTGCGGCCCTTTCGCGGCACAAGGCCGCTCCTACAGGGGGGCAAATAGCAGGCTCAGCCCTGATACCCCTTCACCACCTCGTCCGCCACCCGCTCCAGGCAGGTCACGCTGGCCGTGCACAGGTACCAGGTCTGCGGGTCGACGAACACCACATGGCCGTTCTTCCACGCCTTGGTCTGGCGCAGCAGCGGGTTGTCCAGGGTCTCGCGGTCCAGCGCGGCCCGGCGCTCCATCACCGCAGTGCGGTCGATCACGTAGAGGATGTCCGGGTCGGCTTGGTGAATGAACTCGTTGGAGATCGGCTGCCCGTGCAGGCCGGCCTGCATGTCGTCACTAGCCGGCTTGACCCCGAGGGTGTCGAAGATGAAACCGTAGCGCGAGCGCACGCCATAGGCGGTGAACGCGCCGTTGTTGTGCAGCACCACCAGCGCCTTCTCCGGGCGCCCGTCGGTCACCTGGCGCACCTGGGCCACCTTGGCGTCGATGCGCGCGGCGGCTTCCCGGGCCTGGTCTTCCTTGCCGAGGATCCGTCCGACGGTCAGCAGGTGCTGCTTGGCGGTGTCGATGACGTTGCCCTGGCGGTTGTCCATGTCGATGTCGTAGTGCACCGTCGGGGCGATCTGGCTCAGCTCCTGGTAGCTCTGCGCCTGTAGCGGCGAGATCAGGATCAGGTCGGGCTTGAGCGCATGCAGGCGCTCGAGGTTGGGCTGGATGGTGGTGCCAACATCGGCCACCTTGGGGTCGTCACGGTACTTGGCCAGGAAGCCCGCCACATAGTCCTTGGCGATGCCGACCACCGGCGCGCCGAGCTGGTCGAGGGTGTCCAGCTCGCTCATGTCGAAGGCCACCACGCGCTGCGGCTGCTGTTCGACCAGCGTGGTGCCCAGGGCGTGCTCGACCTTCACCGGGGCGTAGTCGGCGCTGGCAGCGCGTGCCTGTGCCGGCGGGGCCTGGTCGCAGCCGGGCAACGCGGCCGCCACGGCGGCGGCCAGCAGTATCTTGCAGATTCCGTTCATACCAGCTCTCTCGATAGTGATGGGTTGAAGTAGTTGCAGACGAAACCGTGCGCGCTGGGCAGGATCTCGAAGGCCAGGCCGAACAGCGCACGCAGGTTGGACTGGGTGACCACCTCGGCGACCGGCCCGTGGCTGTGCACGGCGCCGCCCTTCATGGCGACGATGTGGTCGGAATAGTTGGCGGCGAAGTTGATGTCGTGCACCACCAGGATCACCGTGCGCCCCTGCTCGTCGCAGAGCCTGCGGATCGCCTGCATGATCTGCACCGCGTGCTTCATGTCGAGGTTGTTCAGCGGCTCGTCGAGCAGCAGCAGGTCGGTGCGCTGGGCGATGGTCATGGCCAGGAAGGCCATTTGCCGCTGGCCGCCGCTGAGCTCGTCGAGGTAAGCCCCGCGCAGAGGCTGCAGCCCCAGGAAATCCAGCGACTCGTCGATCACCTGCTGGTCGTCGGCGGTCAGCAGGCCGCGGCTGTAGGGGAAGCGGCCGAAGGCGACCAGTTCCTCGACGGTCAGGCGCAGGTTGAAGTCCAGCACCTGGCGCAGGGTAGCCACGCGGCGGGCGTAGTCGGCGATGGCGATGCGGCCGATGTCCTGGCCGTCGAGCAGGATCCGCCCGCGATTGGCTGGCAGCAGCCGGGCGATGCACATCAGCAGCGTGCTCTTGCCGGCGCCGTTGGGGCCGATCAGCGAGGTGACCTGGCCTGCGGGAAACGCCAGGCTCACGTCGTCGAGCACTGTCTTCTCGCCGTAGGCCTTGTGCAGGTGTTCGAGGGTGATCATGGGGTGCCTCGGGTTCGGACCATCAGCGCGAGGAAGTACGCGCCGCACACCAGGTTGACGAGGATGCTGACGCTGGTCCGGTAGTTGAACAGGTGCTCGACCAGCAACTGGGCGAGCAGGAACATGCCGATGGCCACGGCGCAGGCCAGTGGCAGGGTGACCTGGTGCCGGGCGCTGCGCGCCAGGGCGTAGGCGATGTTGGCGACGAACACACCCATGAACGCGGTCGGCCCCACCAGGCTGGTGGACACCGCCACCAGCACGGCGATCAGCGCCATCTGCAGGCGCAGGCAGCGGCCATGGTCCAGGCCCAGGGCGATGGCCTGGTCGCGCCCCAGCGCCAGCACGTCGAGCACCCGCGTGCCGCGCGCCACCAGCACTGCCACCGCCGCGACCAGCAGGCCCGAGTACAGCACCTGGGTCGGCTGGGCGCGGTTGAAACTGGTGTAGCCCAGGCTCTGCAGGATGGAGAACTCCCCCGGGCTGGTCTTGAGCTGGATGAACTGGGTGAAGGTGCCCAGCACCATGGTCAGTACCAGGCCCAGCAGTAGCAGGCGGTAGACATCACCCCGCCCCTCGCGCAGCAGCCAGCGCTGCAGCAGCCATGAGTAGCCGAGCATCAGCGCGATCGACAGCAGCGCGTTGCCCTGGGCGCCCAGCAGCGCCACGCTGGCGGTGCCCAGCCACAGCACCAGCAGTGCCTGGAACAGCAGGTAGATGCCTTCGTAACCCATGATCGCCGGGGTCAGCACGCGGTTGCCGGCCAGGGTCTGGAAGATCACCGAGGACAAGGCGATGCACACCCCGGCCACGACGATCGCGCCCAGGCGCACCAGGCGCTTGGGGATCACGTAGCTGAAGTCCAGGCCCGAGCCCAGCAACAGGAACGCCAGCGCCAGGGCCGGCAGCAACAACCAGGCGGCGCGGCGCATCATTTGCACTTCCACAGGATCAGCAACAGGAACAGCACGCCGCCGACACTGCCGGCGGTCAGGCCAATGGGCACCTCATAGGGATGGATCAGCAGCCGGCCGAGGATGTCGCAGGCCAGCAGCAGCGCCGCACCGCACATGGCGACGATCGGCAGCGTACGCTTGAGGTTCTCGCCGTAGCGCAGCGCCACCAGGTTCGGCACCACCAGGCCGACGAAGGGGATCGCGCCCACGGTGATCACCGTGGCCGACACGGTCACCGCCACCAGCACCAGGCCGAGGATGGCGGTGGCCGCGTAGTTGAGCCCGAGGCTGGTGGCCATGCCCTCGCCCATGCCAAGCACGGTGAAGCGCTGGGCGTACAGGTAGGTGAGCACGACGATCGGCAGGATCAGGTAGATGATCTCGTAGTTGCCCTCGATCACCCGCGAGAAGTCGCCCAGCAGCCAGCCCTGCATGCTCTGCAGGATGTTGTGGCGGTAGGCGTAGAATTCGGCGATGGCGCTGAGCAGGCTGCCGTACATCAGGCCGATCACCGGCACCAGCACCAGGTTGGTAAAGCGGATGCGGCGGATGATCGCCACATACACCAGGCTTGCCAGCAGGCAGAACACCAGGGCGAACAGCATGCGTCCGCTGGCCCCGGCTCCGGGCAGCACGGTCAGGGCCACCAGGATGCCCAGCTTGGCCGCGTCGAGTCCGCCGCAGGTGGCCGGCTCGACGAAGCGGTTGCGCACGATCTGCTGCAGGATCACCCCGCAGATCGACAGGCCGACACCGGTCAGCACCAGCGCCGCCAGGCGTGGCAGGCGGCTGGCGGTGAGGGTCAGCCAGGCATCGTCGCTGGCCGACCACAAGGCCGACCAGGATATCTGGCTGGCCCCGACCATCAATGAAACGCCACACAGCAGTAACAACAGCGTTGGCAGCAGCACCCGACTCAAGCGGTCACTCCATCACCTGCCGACTCGCCGATACGCCAGCCCTTGGCGGCCCGGCGCTGCTCGAGGAAGTGCGCGTACAGCCCACCTTCGGCAGCCAACTGGGCATGGGCACCCTGCTCGCGGATGCGCCCTTGGTCGAGCACCACGATCTGGTCGGCCATGGCCACCGTCGACAGCTGGTGGGCGATGACGATCAGCGTGCGCTTGCCGCGCAGCCGTGCCAGCGCCTCGGCGATGGCCGCCTGGTTCTCGGCGTCCAGCGCTGCGGTGGCCTCGTCGATCAGCAGGATCGGCGCGTCCTTGATCAGCGCCCGGGCAATCGAGATACGCTGGCGTTCGCCGCCGGACAGCCGCGCACCGCCCTCGCCCACCGGCGTGTGCAAGCCTTCGGGCAGGCGTTCGAGGATCTCCTGCACCCCGGCCAGCCGCGCCGCCTCGAGCAGCTCGGCCTCGCTGGCATCGGGTTTGCCGAGGCGGATATTGTCGGCGATGCTGCCCTGGAACAGGTAGGCGTCCTGGAAGATCTGGCTGATCTGCCCGGCCAGCTGCTCGGCGGACATCTGCCGCACATCCACCCCGCCGACCTTGACCCGGCCCTGGGTGACATCGAAGAACCGGGCGATCAGGCGCACCAGGGTGGTCTTGCCCGACCCCGACGCACCGACCAGCGCGGTCATGCTGCCGGGCGCGATATCCAGGCTGATCTCGCGCAGCACTTCAGGTTGATCATCGCCGTAGCGGAAACCGACCTGCTCCAGCTGCACCGACCCGTCGACCGGTGCCTGCGGTGCTGCGGGCTCGGGCAGCGGCTCGACGGCCAGCAGTTCGGCCAGCGCCTGCAACTGGCCACGGGTGCCGCGCAGCACCTCGCTGTAGCCGGCCACATCCAGCAACGGGTCGATGAAGCGGGTCGCCAGTACCAGCGCGACCAGGGTGGCGATCACCGTCGCGCTGTCGAAGGCGGCACCGGCCTGCTCGCCGAGCCACAGCGTGGCGGTCACCAGCAAGGCGGCGAAGCTGGCCTGCACCGCCCAGACATTGAGCACCGATGACAGCGCCGAAAGCTGGATCAGTTTGCGTGCCGCCTGCTGTTGCTGGGCCACGGCCCGCTCCAGGAAGCGCGTGCCGCCCTGCTCGCCATTGAAGGCGCGCAGCACCGACTGCGCCTGGGCGAACTCGACCATGCGCTGGCTGGTCTGCGCGGTGTCGCGCTGGTAGCGCTGGTCGGCACGCTGGCCCAAACGCATGGTCGCCAGCATCACCAGGGCCAGCAGCGGCAGGCTGACCAGGGCCACCAGGCCCAGGCGCAGGTCGACCAGCAACAGCGCGACGAGGATCACCAGCGGCGTCACCACCCCGGTGAACAGCGGCGTGAACACATGGGCCGGCAACTGGGCGATTTCCATCATGCCCTGGGTGGTGACGTGGCTCAGGCGCGCGGTGTTGGCGGCGCTGAACCAGCCCACCGGCAGCGTGCCGACATGCTCGCCCAGGCGCTGGCGGCCACCGCGCAGCACCGCGATGCCGACGGCGATACCGGCCTTCTCCACCCGCCGGCGCAGGTACCAGCACACCACCACGCCCAGGGCCAACAGCGCCAGCCACTGTCCGGCGGCTTCCAGCTGGTTGCCCAGCAGGTGGCGCAGGATCGGCACCAGGGTGACGATGGTCAGCCCGCAGAGCACGCCATACACCAGTGCCAGGCGCAGGTAACGGCGCAGGAACACGGCGTCGGCGCCGAGCAGTCGAACGAAAATCCCCAGCATGATCAGTGTTCCTCCACCTGCGCGGTCACCCGCGACTTCGCATAACCCCCGGCAGCCCACAAGCGGGCGTACAGGCCGCGCCGGGCCAGCAGTTCGTCGTGATTGCCGCGCTCGGCGACCGTGCCCTGGTCCAGCACCAGGATCTGGTCGGCGTGCATCACCGTGTCCAGGCGGTGGGCGATCACCAGCAGCGTGCGGCCCTGGGCGAAGCGCGACAGCGCCTGTTGCAGCTTGACTTCGTTCTCGGCGTCGGCCGCCGCGGTGGCTTCGTCGAGCACCAGCACCGGCGGGTCGAGCAGCACGGCGCGGGCGATGCTCAGCCGTTGCAGTTCGCCGCCGGAGAACTGCACGTCCTCGCCGATCACCGCGTCGTAGCCACGTGGCTGGGCAAGGATGCGCTCGTGGATATTGGCGATCCGCGCCGCCGCCTCGATCTGCTCCTGGCTCGCCGAAGGCCGGCCCAGGGCAATGTTCTCGCGCACGCTGGCATGGATCAGGCGCACGTCCTGCAGGACGAAGCCGATGCGTCGGTACAGCTGGGCGCTGTCGATCTGGCGCAGGTCGACGCCGCCCAGGGTGATGCGCCCGGCGCTGGGGTCGAAGAAGCGCAGCAGCAGGCGCGCCAGGGTCGACTTGCCGGCGCCCGAGGCGCCCACCACTGCGGTCACCGTGCCGGGCTCGAGGGTGAACGACACCTCGCTCAGTACCGGATTGCGCGGATCATAGTGATAGCCCAGGCCCTGCACTTCGATCCGCGCATCGGCCGGCAGCTTGCCGGCGCCCTGGCCGTCGGTCTCCAGCACCGGCGTGCGCAGCAGCGTCTGCACGCGCTGGGCGGCGCCGGTGGCGTTGTTCAGGTCGTGGGTGATGTAGGCCAGCAACAGCAGCGGCGCGCAGATGCCCGGCGCCACCAGGGCGAACGGCAGCACCTGCACCGGGGTGATCCAGCCCAGGCCGACGAACAGCGTGCCGAACGCCAGCACCACGCCGAGCACCGACACCGGGGCGATCATTGCGTTGGCGTTGGCCATCGCGCTGACCAGCGGCCGGGTGAAATCGGTGAAGGCCGCGGCGAAGGCATCCACTGCCTCGCGGTAACTGCCATGGGCCTTGCGCTGGCCACCAAAGGCCTTGACCACCGGGATGCCGTTGACGAACTCGACCACCGCCTGGTTGATCCGCCCCATGCCGGCGCCGAAGGCCTGCATGTTACGGGCGCTGGCCTGGTGGGCACGGGCGAAGAACAGAAAGAACAGCGGGAACGGCAGCATCGACACGATCGCCATGCGCCAGTCCATGGCGAACAGGTAGACGATCGAGGCCAGCACCGCCCCGGCGCTGCGCCCGAGGGTGGTATAGAAGTGCGCTGTGAGGCTGTGCAGAATGCCGATGTCGTCCTGCATGGCCTGCTTGACCTCGCCCGAGGCGCGGCTGGTGAACCAGCCCAGCGGCACCCGCGCCAGGCGGCGGATGATCGCCAGGCGCAGCGTACCGGTGATGTGATTGTCGGCCAGGTGCGCCACCAGGTCGCCCAGCGAGATCAGCGCCATGCCGGCGAACAGGCAACCCAGCCCCACGGCGATGACCGGCCAGGCCTGGTCGAGGCCCTGCCCGCCGGCCAGGGCCAGCCGGGCAACCTCGGCGATGGCCGCCAGTGGCGCCAGGGTCAGCATGGCGCCCAGGGCGGCGAGCAGCCCGGCGACGATCAATCGGCCGCGTATCGGCGCAAGCACCGCGGCGACCGGTCCACGGGCGGACGGGTCCGCCACCCCTTGTTCAACACTCATGAATGCTCCTTTTCAGCACGAGGCGCGGGCCGGGCCGTCCCAGGGGCGCCCTGCCCGCATGTCCTTCTCAACCTGTATTCCGCACGAGGCGGGCAAACCCGCAAGAAAATCTGCGCACCCTCAGACGCCGCCCAGCCGGTAGCGCCTGCAAGTGCGCAGGCCGGCGGCGATGTACTTTTCCACCGAGGACACCGAGACCCGCAGCTCGTCGGCGATGGCGCGGTGGGCCATGCCGTCGAGTCGGCACAGCAACAGGGCCTGACGCGCCTTGGGCGAGTGCCGCTGCAGGGCGCTGTCGATCGCAGCCAACGCTTCGACCACCAGCGCCCGCGCCTCCTCCGACGGCACCCGTGGCTCGGGCAGAAGGCCATGGTCTTCGAGGTAGCGGGTTTCGCGCTGACGGCGGCGGTACAGGTCGATGACCTTGCCGTTGGCGATCTGCGTGAGGTGGCAGCGCGATTGCTCGGCCGTGGGCACCTGGCCCTTGTTCATCAGGTGCAGGTAGATGTCGTGGGCCAGGTCCGCCGCATCCACCGAGTTGCCGAGCTTGCGCCGCAGCAGGTCGCACAACCAGCCGTGATGATCCTGGTACAGCTGGTGCAGCTGCTGACGAAGCGCGAACGTTCCGTTGTCCACGGTACCTCTCCCTGAGCGTGGTGCATTCCAGACGGCTTGCTTTGACGTGCGCCAATCTAGATGATAATTATTTGCATCTTTCACACCATAACGAATCCCCGGGATTCACGCAATGCACCCCGGTGGTGCAACCCCTCTGCGCGGCCACTCACCGCGATCCATGGATGGCAGTGAAGGCCGACGCGGGCCTTGAACGATCGAACAGCAGGAAGCTAGCTATGTTGGAACGCAACACCACCCCACCCTCGCCCCAGGCCCTGGACGAACATGAGGAACTCGCCTGGTTCGCCCAGCAGCAGCAACCCGAGCAGTTGCACCGGCAACTGGGTGCCTGGCGCCTTGGCCCCCAGGCCAACCTGTCGTTGCTGGCCCTGGCCGTACAGGTGGTGGTCCAGACCACGCCGGGCCTGAACAGCCGCTACCACTTCAGCGACGACGGCGACCTGTACAAGACCCAGGAGCCCGGCTGGTACCCGTGCCTGCGCATCGAGCGGAGCGCGGCCGAGGGCATGGATGCCCTGCTGCGGGCGCGTCAGGCGGCGCCCTGGGATTCCACCACGCAACCGCCGTTCGAGACCCTGCTGCTGGCCGGCGAACAGCAGGCCGCGCTCGGCCTGCTCTGCCATGCGGTGCTGCGCCAGTCGCCCCAAGTCCTGCTCGAACGCATCCGCGCCGAATATGACGCCCTGGCCGGCGACCTGCCACTGCAGCTCGAGCCGCTGTCCCAGGCGCCCTCGACTGACATCGCGCAATGCATTCTTGATGCGTTCCGCCAGGCACTGGCGGAGCCTGGCATGACCCTGGACGACGATTTCTTCGACATGGGCGGCCACTCGCTGCTGGCCACCCGGATCATCGGTCGCCTGCAGGGCGAGCACGGTATCGAACTGCGTTTCAGCGATTTCTTCGCCTCGCCCAGCGCGTCGGCGCTGGCCACCCGAGCCAAGCTGAGTCAAGGGCAAGCCAGCCAGGCCAGCGACCAGGCCGGGGATATTCAGCAGGCACCGATGGCCCTGGCCCAGGCGTCGTTGTGGCGCGCCTGCGCGGCCTTCGACTACGGCACCATTTTCAACCTGCCCTTTGCCCTGGACTTCCACGATCCGGTGGACGAAGCGCTGCTGCAGCAAGCTTTCAGCGACCTGCTGGAGCGCCATGCCAGCCTGCGCACCACCTACCATGGCGAAGGCGACAGCGCCTGCCAGCGCATCGTGCCGGTGGCCGAACTGGGCCGCTACAAGTGGTTCTGGAACAGCGCCGAGAGCACCGGCGCGAGCCTTGCCAGCGAGGCTAAGCACCGCTTCGACCTGGCCCGCGAACTGCCGCTGAGGCTGCGCCTGCTGCGTGACCCGCACAGCGGCCACCAGGTGCTGTCGTTCCTGGTCCACCACATGGCCATCGACGAGTGGTCGCTGAACGTGATCATGGCTGAACTGGCCGAGGCCTATCTGGCCCGAGCCCAGGATCGAGCGCCGCAATGGCCGGCGGCGGCGCGGACCTTCCACGAATTCGCCCTCGCCCAAAGTGCCCAGGGCCCGAACCCGCGCCACCTGGCGTACTGGACCGAACTGCTGCGCAACGCCACCCGCGGCCTTGCCCTGCCCGCTGACGCCACGCTGCTGCCCGCCGACCAGGCGACCACCCGTGCGCGCTGGCTGGAGCTGCGCCCCGAACCCGGCGTGCTGGAGCAACTCGGCGCCAGTGCCCGGCAGCATCAATCGTCGCTGTTCAGCGTGATCTACACCGCCATCGCCCTGTCGCTGCACAAGCTCGGCAACCTGTCGGACCTGGTGGTCGGCACCTCCGCCTCGGGGCGTACGGATCCGGCGTTCTTCGACACCGTCGGCTACTTCACCACCATGGTCGCCCACCGTGTGCAGTTCGCCCCGGAACAGTCGCTGGGCGAGCTGCTGGGCGATGTGACGCGGATGATCAACGACTCGATGGCCTATGCCGACGTGCCCATGGAGACCATCCAGCAGGCGCTGGGCATGACGCCCGCCGAGGGTCTGATGTTCGATGTGTACGTGCAGATCCACGCCAACAATGCCCTCAATGGCGCCCTGCGCACGCCCGAGGGCCAGGCGATCCGCTACAAGCAGATCGACCCGGACAAGAGCGAGTCGATGTTCGGCCTGCAGTTCGAGATCATGGAGGATGTGTTCGACGGGCAGCGCTCGCTGCGGCTGGTAGTCACCTATCGTAGCGATCGCTACAGCGCCGCCCAGGTCGAGCGCCTGTGCGCGATGATTTCGGCGGCGTTTGGGGTATTTGCCGAGGTGGATGCCGGCCGGCGGGCGCTGGGCGACGTGGAGTTGTAGCACCCCGGGGGCGCTTTGCGCCCCTTTCGCGGCGCAAGGCCGCTCCTACAGAGAGGTACGCGTTCCCCTGTAGGAGCGGCCTTGTGCCGCGAAAGGGCTGCAACGCAGCCCCATGGCTCAGTCCTGCGGCAACCCATAGCGCTGGAACGAAGACCGCTGCGGCACCCGATACTGTGCCCGGCCCAGCAACTGGTTGAGGATTACCGCATTGCGCACCGGCCCCAGCCCCAGGTCCGGCGAGCCGACGCCATGCTGGAATATCTCCGCGTTCTGCACGAACACCCGGCCACTGCCGCCATCGCAGCGCTGCGCGGTGAAATCCTCGCCGACGATGCAGTCGCCGTGCGCGTCGGTGGCCAGCACCGTGCCCTTGAGCTGCTCGAACCACTGCGGCCAGGCATGGGCATAGCCGGTCGCCGCGACGATCGCATCGGTTTCCAGGGTCGCACGCTGGTCCAGCTGGCGGTGACGGAAGGTCATGCGCAAACCCGCCGAGGCCAGGTCCTCGACCGACTCCACGTCGCAGCTGGACAGCAACGTCAGCCCCGGTTCGCGCCCGCCAATGGAGCGCTCGTAGATCAGGTCGTAGATCGCGCCGATGGTGGAGAAGCTGATGCCCTTGTACAACAGGCCCTGCTCGGCCACGATCTCGCGGCGCTTGTCGCGGTCCAGGGTGTGGAAGTAGTTCATGTAGGCCGGGGTGAAGCACTCCTGGCCAAGCTTGGAGTACTCCATGGGATGGAAGCCCCCTGAACGGGTGATCCAGTGGATCGAAGCCCCCGCCTCCACCTGCTCCGGCGTCAGGGCATTGAACAGGGCCAGCACGCACTCCGCCGCGCTCTGCCCGGAGCCGACCACCACCACGCGCCGGCACTGCTCCAGTTCGCCCTGGCGCTTGCCGAACTCCGCCGAGTGCAGCACCGGCGCCTGGCTGCGGGTGCGCGCCCAGGCCGGCAACCAGGGCCGGGTGCCGACGCCGATGACTAGGTCACGGCTGCTGTAGCGCCGCTCCAGGCCCGACACCGATACGCTGTCGATGACAAAGCGCTCGCTGCCGCCATCGTAACGCACCCCGGTGACCTCCTCGCCGAAGTGGCAGGCCGGCAGCTGGCGCGCGGCCCAGCGGCAATAGTGATCGTATTCGCGGCGGGGCACCTGGAAGTGGTCGTAGTAGTAGAACTGGAACAGCCGGTCGTGCTGGTGCAGGTAGTTGAGGTAGCTCAACGGGTGGCACGGGTCGGCCAGGGTCACCAGATCGGCGAGGAACGGCACCTGCAAGGTGGTGCCCGGCAGCAGCAGGCCCTCGTGCCAACGGAATTCCGCCTTGCGCTCAAGGAACGCGCAGCGCAGGTCCGGGTGACGCGACAGCAGCGCGGCCAGGCCCAGGTTGAACGGTCCGACGCCAATGCCGGCGATGTCTACGGTTGCTATGTCCATATGCTCGATGATTTCCCAAAAACTACGGATGGCGCCCTGGGTGCGGCCCAGGGCGGTTGATTCAGGCAGGCGTGGCGGCGAGCAGGCGCTCGACGTCTTCGACCGTGCGGCACGGCAGCAGCTGTGCGGGCGACAAGCGCACCGCGAAGGCCTCGCCCAGGCGTGCGGCCAGGGGCTTGAGGTGCTGCGGGCGCAGGCCCATGGCGAGGAAATCCCGGGCCGGCTGCGTGGCACCGAGCACCTGCTGATAAATCGCCAGCACCTGGGCGCAACGCTGCGGGTCACTGGGCGTCGCTGCCGGCGCCTGCTCGATTTCGCCTTCCAGCAACGTGCGGGCGCGGCGGCGGTCCGGCTTGCCGTTGGCCGTCAACGGCAACTCGGCCACCTCGACGAAGCGCGTGGGCACGTGGGACTGCGCCAGCAACGCCCGGGCATGCTCGCGTAGCGCCACGACGCCGGGTGGCGCGCCATTACGCCGCACATAGAGCGCGCCGATGCAGGCCTCGCCCTGTTGCGTGTCGCCATAGTCCACCACCAGCACCTGCTGCACCGCCGGATGGCGGATCAGCTCGATCTCGATGTCCGGCAGCGACACGCGCACGCCGCGCACCTTCACATAGCCATTGACCCGGCTGTCGAACAGCAGCACGCCGTCCTCGCGGTAGCGGCCACGGTCGCCGGTGCGGAAAGCCCGCACTGGCGCACCGTGCTCGTCGAGCACGCTGACGAAGTCGTTCTGCACCAGCTCACCCTCTTGCAGGTAGCCCAGGGCCAGGCCCACGCCACTGGTGTGGATACGCCCGGCGACGCCCTGCGGGCAATGCTCGCCGTGCTCGTCCAGCAGCCAGTAGCGGTTGCCCGGCAGAGGGCGGCCATAGGGCACCCTGGCACGGTCCTGGTCGCCGATCTCGTGCCAGATGCTCCAGATGGTGGTCTCGGTCGGCCCGCCCAGGGACACCAGCCGCGCCGCCGGCAACTGCTCGCGCAGCTCGGCGATCACCGCCGGCTTGATGTAGTCGCCGCCCTGGGCCAGCAGGCGCAGGCTGCGCAAGCCATCGCCCTGGCGGCAGGCCAGGAGCATTTCGAGAATGGCCGGCACCGAGCACCACAGACTCACGCCGTGCTGCCTGACCAGCTGGTTCCAGCGCAGCGCGTCCTTTTCCTCGCCGGGCTCGGGCAGCACCAGCGCCGCCCCGGCGCAGAGGCTGCCGAACACGTCGAACACCGACATGTCGTGGTGCAGCGGGGTCACCGAGATAAACACATCGTCGCGGCTGACCTGCCACTGCGCCAGGGTGCTGCCGATGACATTGGCCGTGGCGCGGTTGTTCAGCACCACGCACTTGGGCTTGCCGGTGGTGCCGGAGGTATAGAGGTAGTAGGCCGGCGCGGTGCTGGCCGACAACGCCGCCAGGCCCGTCAGGTCCAGGGCGGCCGGCGGGCTGGCCAGCAGTGGCGCGGCGCTGTCGACCACCAGCGCCGGCTGGCAGTTGTCCAGCAGGTAGCGCAGGCGCTCTTCGGGCGCCGCCGCGTCGATCGGCACCCAGGCCAGCCCGCTCAGGGCGCAGGCCAGGGTCGTCATGCTGTGCTCGGGGCCGCGCGGCAGGCAGATCGCGACCACCTGGCCAGGGCGCAGGCCCCGGGCCTTGAAAGCCTGGGCGATGCGGGCGACGCCTTCGCCCAGTTCGGCATAGTTGATCCGCCGCTCGCCGTGCAGCAAGGCGATGCGTTCATTGTCCGGGCCGAACAGGTTGTGGGCGATACGCCCGAGGAAGTCGACAGGTTCGGCCTGCGCCTCGCTGCTGTTCAGGCGGTAGTGGCCAAGGTCGATGAACTGCCGTGCCTGGACTTCGAACATGCCCTGCCCGGCCAGTTGCGCCACCGCCTGGCCAAAGGCTGCGAGCAACTGCCCGACCCATCGGCCATCGACTGCTTCGCGGGCATAGTCGATCTCGAACGCCAGGCCTCCCTCGGCGGTGTTGCAGAAGCGGATGTCCATGGCCACCTGGGGTGTCTGGGTCAGGCCCGCGCTCAAGGTCATCGGACCATCGACCGCGCCTACCGGCCAGGACAGGCCATTGGTCAGCACCACCGGCAGTGCCGGGCCCGGGCCGTTGCTGTCGTACAGCAGGCGGGCCAGGTTCACGCCGGAAAACGCCAGGTGCTGTAGCCCCTCCAGTACATCGGCCTGCAGGCGCTTGGCGCGCTCGGCGAGCGTGGGCAGGCGGTGTTGCCAGTCGAGGGCGATGAAGCTGGAACGGTTGGCGAACGCGCCGTCCTGTGGCGGTGCCACCGGCACCGCCACGCACAGGCTGCCCTCGTCGAGCCAGTGGCCGAGCACTTCCAGTACCACGGCCATGATCGTCGAGTTCTTGAACAGCCCCTCGCGCGCACCGGCGCGGCTCAACGCCTTGAACACCGGGGCCGGGATCACCTGGCGCTGGCGTGCGTATCGGGCCACGCCGACCTTGTCCAGGGCGCAGCGCCACGGCAGCCGTGGCGCGCCATCGACCTCGGCCAGCTTTGACTTCCAATACTCGGCATCGGCCTTGCGCACCTCGCTCAGGTCGACGACGGCCGCCGTCGGCTCGCTGGTGGTCAGCGGCTGGCAATGCCCGTCGAACAGCTCGATCATCAAGGTGGCGATGGAGCGTCCATCGAGGATCAGCGCATCGAAGCGCACGAACACCACCAACTCACCCTGCGGCAACTGGAAGGCGGTGACATTCCAGGGCGGCCCGGCCAGGTCGAACAGCGCGTGGGCATAGGTCTCGCGACGGACCTCGAGCTGCGCCTGGGCCTGCTCGGCCGTCAAGGTGTGCAGGTCGATCACCTCCAGGTTGACCTGCACCTGGTCGCTCAACGACTGGGTCAGTGCCTGGGCGTCGATGCGGGTGCGCAGGCCGTCGTGACGGCGCACCATGTCCGAGAGGCGGCTGCGCAGCAGTGCCAGGTCCATGCGCCCGCGGTACTCACGGAACTCCTGCATGGCCACGCCGCCCAGCGGCAGGTGTTCGCCACGCCCCAGCAGGTAGGCCTGCTGCAGGGCATTCAAGGGGCGATCCCGGCTGGCCGCGATCGTCAAAGGCTGGTGCAGCGCGTCCGTGTCGGCAGCCACCGCGACGGCCAGGACAATGAAGCGCTCGAACAGTGCCTGGACCCAATCCGCCGGCAGTGCGTCCAGGCGCACATCCCAGTTGAGCAGCAGGCCGCCATCGACCCGGGCCACTTGCGCGTCCAGCGCCACCTGCGGCCCCTGGGAGATCACCCAGTCCATCGGCCCGAACACCCGGCCCACGCGCTCGGAGAACAGCTCGCCACCGGGCAGATCCAGCCCTGCGGTGAACACCACCGGCGCCAGTTGCGGCGTGCCGTGATGGCGCGACAAGTCGCGCATCAGGTCCACGCCTGGATAGGCGCTGTGCGCCAGGCGCTCGACCAATTGCCGGTGCAGGTCCTGGCACAGCGCGGCAAGGCTGGCGACGCCGGTGAAGTCGACATCGACCAGCACCAGGTTGGCGAACTCGCCGACGATCCGTTGCACCGGCTCCAGCACCGGCTCGCGCCAGAACACCGGGACGTTCAGGCGCAGGCGACGGTCCTCGGTGTGCTCGCCCAGGGCGGTGGCGAACAGCCCGAGCAGCAATGCCGACGAGGTGATCCGCTGCGCCCGCGCCGCTTGCTGCAAGGCGCGGTACTGCTCAGGTTCGAGCCGGGCGGAAAAGCGTTCGCTGCGCGCGGGGCCTGGGGCAAGCAAGGGCAACGTGGGCGCCGGGGCGATCTGCGCAAGGCGTGCCCGCCACCAGGCCCGGTCGCGGCTGCGAGCGTCGCGCAGGCCGGCATCGGCACGCACCAGGTCCAGCCAGTCGAAGTAGCTCGGCGTGGTCGGCAGTATGGTTTCAAGGGTGTCGTACAGCCGGGCCAGGTCTTCCATCAGCACCCGGAAGCTCGACGGGTCCACCGCGATCATGTCGGTGTCCACGTGCAGCCGGCTGGCATTGCCCGGCAACAGGCTCAGGCCGAAGCGCGCACCCTGGCCAGCGCCCAGGTCCAGGCGCTGGTGGCTCCACTGGTGACGTTTATCCAGCAGGCGCCGCGCCACGGCGGGCCCGTCCAGATCGCTGAAATCCTCCAGCTCCAGATGGGCGCGCAGCGTCTCGTCGATGCTCTGCCGCCCCTGCCCGTCGATGCGCAACCTGAGCATCGGATGCGCCCGGTACAGCCCCTCAAGTGCGCCCTCAAGGCGCGTCACATCGATGGCCTGGCCATCGAACTCGGCATACAGGTGAGCGCTGACGCCACCCAGTGCCGCATGTGCATCCCGCCCGATCCAACAGGCGGCCTGCATCGAAGTTAACTCTCTCATCGCTTACCCGCGTGGTTGACAAATCCATGTGTTTCGCGTCCTCATATTTACGAACGAGAATGATTATATTTCAAGCTTTTCTTTCTCACCCATCGGCCAAGGAGGCTACCCATGAAGACAGGCACCCTGCGTTTGCAAGACAGGGACACCGTGCCGCTCAGCCAAGAGGACTCGAGCTTTTCATTCACATCCGGCGACCGCGAGCTGAGCGTCAGCGGCCTGCGCGAGCGGATCGACACCCCGGCCAACGGCAGCCACCTGGCCGGCGGCGCACTGCGGCGCAGCATCGACCAGGCCTTCGAACGCGCCCGCCAGGCCGGGCAGGAAAACCCGATCGTGGTCGGCGCCATCCCCTTCGACACCACCCAGGCTTGCAGCCTGTACGTTCCCCAGGCCTATACCTGGCAGCAACGCACCGCGGCGCCCGCCCAGGCCGGCGCGCTGCCGGCGTTGCTCAGCCAGGCCAACATCCCCGACGAACACGGCTTCAAGCGCGCCGTGCGCCATGCCATCGTCAACTTCCAGCACAGCGATGTGCGCAAAGCCGTGCTCTCGGTGCAGCGTGAACTGCACTTCGCCGCGCCCGTGGACCCGGCACAGGTGCAGGCCAACCTCAAGGCGCTGAACCGCGAGGGCTACCACTTCCGCGTGCCCCTGGCCGATGGCGCCACCCTGCTGGGGGTAAGCCCCGAGCTGCTGGTGCACAAGCAAGGCACGGCGTTCGTCAGCAATCCGCTGGCGGGCTCGGTGCGGCGCATGGCCGACCCCGAGGCAGACCGCGCCAATGCGCAATGGCTGGCAGCGTCGGAGAAGGACCACTACGAGCACCGCCTGGTCACCGAGGACATCGCCCAGCGCGTCGGCGAACTGTGCAGCCGCCTGCAGGTCCCCGAGCGGCCGTCGCTGATCAGCACCGCCGCGCTGTGGCACCTGTCCACCCGCATCGAGGGCGAACTGGCCACGGCCGATATCGACGCCCTGCAACTGGCCTGCCGCCTGCACCCGACTCCCGCCGTGTGCGGCTACCCCACCGAGCGGGCACGCCAGCTGATCCGCTTCGTCGAACCCTTCGAGCGCGGCCTGTTCACCGGCATGGTTGGTTGGTGCGACGCCCAGGGCAATGGTGAGTGGGTGGTGACCATCCGCTGCGGCACCTTCAGCGGCCAGCGCGTGCGCCTGTTCGCCGGCGCCGGCATCGTCGAGGCCTCCAGCCCCGACACCGAATGGAACGAAGTGCAGACCAAGCTCGGCACCATGCTGCGCGCCTGCGGCCTGGACCATTGACCTTAAACCCGCTTTCCGAGATGCCCATGACCATCGAATTCACTCCCTGGCCCGCAGACCGGGCGCAGCGCTATCGCGCCGCCGGCTACTGGAACGACCAGCCGCTCAGCCAACTGTTGATCGAGCGCGCCGCCGCGCAGCCACAGGCCCCGGCGATCCTCTGCGGCGAACGCTGCATCAGCTACGGCGAACTGGACCGGCGCGCTTCCAACCTGGCCTCGCGTCTGGCCGCCCACGGCCTGGGCCAGGGCGACACGGCACTGGTGCAGTTGCCCAACGTCGCCGAGTTCTACATCGTGCTGTTTGCCCTGTTCAAGGCCGGCATCGCCCCGGTCAACGCGCTCTACAGCCACCGCCAGCACGAGCTGGGCGCCTTCGCCCGGCAGATCCACCCCGCCCTGCTGATCGCCTCGGCCGAGCATGAGGTGTTCCGCAACGACGCGTTCCTCGAGGATTTGGCCAAGGAAGGCCTGCGTCCGAAGCTGACACTGATGCTCGATGCCCTCGACGAATGGAGCGCCAGCGCCGATGTGCGCGGCACCCACTACGCGCCCAGCCCCGCCGGTGAGGTGGCGCTGTTCCAGCTGTCCGGCGGCAGCACCGGCACCCCCAAGCTGATCCCGCGTACCCACAACGACTACGCCTACAGCGTGCGGGCCAGCGCGCAGATCTGCGCCCTGGACAGCGCCACGCGCTTTCTCTGCGCCCTGCCCGCCGCGCACAACTACACCCTCAGCTCCCCCGGTGGACTGGGCGTGCTGCATGCCGGTGGCTGCATCGTCATGGCGGCCAATCCGGAGCCGCTCAACTGCTTCGCCCTGATCGAGCGCCATGCCGTGACCATGGTCGCCCTGGTGCCCAGCGCCGTGGCCCTGTGGCTGCAGGCCGCGCCCGGGCACGCGGCCAAGCTGCGCAGCCTGCGCCTGCTGCAGGTCGGCGGCGCCAGCTTCGCCGAGGCCCTGGCCCGCCAGGTCCCCGAGGTATTGGGCTGCCGCCTGCAACAGGTGTTCGGCATGGCCGAGGGCCTGGTCAACTACACCCGCCTGGACGACAGCGACGAGCAGGTGTTCACCACCCAGGGCCGGCCGATCAGCGAGCTGGACGAAGTGCGCATCCTTGATGAGCAGGGCCAGCCAGTCGCCGACGGCGAGCCAGGCATGCTCGCCACCCGTGGCCCCTACACCTTCTGCGGCTACTACAACAGTCCCGAGCACAACGCCCAAGTGTTCGACCTGGACGGCTTCTACCACTCCGGCGACATCGTCCAGCGCAGCGCCGACGGCAACCTGCGGGTGGTCGGGCGGGTCAAGGACCAGATCAACCGCGGCGGCGAGAAGGTCGCCTCGGAAGAGATCGAGAACCTGATCGTCATGCACCCGGACGTGACCCACGCCGCCCTCGTGGCGCTGCCCGACGACCTGCTCGGCGAAAAGAGCTGCGCCTTCATCGTCTCGCGCAACCCGCAGCTCAAGCCGATCGCCCTGCGCCGCCACCTGATGGGCCTGGGCATCGCCGAATACAAGCTCCCGGACCGGATCCGGCTGATCGACGCCATGCCGCTGACCGCGGTGGGCAAGATCGACAAGAAGCAACTGCGCGCGCTGCTCGCCGTCGCCCCGAGCGCCTGACCGTCCAAGGACCCAACATGACCATTCCAACCATCCACGACTATGCCATGCCACAGCGGGCCAGCTACCCGGCCAACAAGACCCAGTGGCAGCCCGACCCGGCCCGCGCCGTGCTGCTGATCCACGACATGCAGCGCTACTTCCTGCGCTTCTACCAGCCCGACGGCGCCCTGCTCACTGCCCTGGTGGACAACCTGTCGCGGTTGATCCAGTGGGCCCGCGAGCAGGACATCCCGGTGGTCTACACCGCCCAGCCCCATGAACAGCCGCCCGAGGACCGCGCTCTGCTCAACGCCATGTGGGGCCCGGGCCTGCCGGCGGCCAGCCCCGAACAGCAACCGATCATCGATGCCCTGGCGCCGCAGCCGGGCGACACGGTGCTGACCAAGTGGCGCTACAGCGCCTTCCAGCGCTCCGACCTGCTCGAGCGCATGCGCGGCTGGCAGCGCGACCAGTTGCTGATCGGCGGCGTGTACGCCCATATCGGCTGCATGATCACCGCCGCCGACGCCTTCATGAACGATATCCAGGCGTTCCTGGTGGGTGACGCGGTGGCCGACTTCTCCGAGGAGGAGCACCGCCTGGCCCTGAAGTACGTGGCCACCCGCTGCGGCCATGTCACCGACACCGCCGCCCTGCTGACCCAACCCGCGGGCGAGACCACCCGCGACTGGCTGCATGGCCGAGTGCGCCAGATGATCGAGGACGACAGCGACCTCGACCCACAGGAAAGCCTGATCTTCTACGGGCTGGACTCGCTGCAGGTGATGAAGCTGGCCGCCGAACTCAAGCAGCGTGGCATCGCCGTCAGCTTCGAGGAGCTGGCCAACGCGCCGACCCTGGACGGCTGGTGGTCGCTGGTGCAAGCGCGGGGGGCCGCCTGATGGCCATGGCCCGTTTCACCGGTCGGCGCGTGCTGGTCACAGGCGCAGCCAGCGGCATCGGCCGCTGCGTGGCACAGCAGTTTCTCGAGGAGGGCGCCGAGGTCATCGGCCTGGACTGCGAGGAGGCCGACGTGCCCTTCCCGCTGCTGCATGTCGACCTGACCGACCCGGCCGACGTACAGCGGGTCTGCGACCGCCTCAAGGAGCAGGCGCAGTACCTCGACGTGCTGGTCAATGTCGCCGGCGTGCTGCGCCTGGGGCGCAGCGACGAAGTGTCCTGCGAGGACTGGCAGCGCTGCCTGGATGTCAACGTGAGCGCGCCGTTCTACCTGATGCGCCAGTGGACCCCGGTGTTCCGCCGCCAGCGCCGCGGCGCCATCGTCAACGTCGCCTCCAACGCCGCCCACGTGCCGCGCCTGAACATGGCCGCCTACTGCGCCTCCAAGGCCGCGCTGGTCAGCCTCAGCCATTGCGTGGGCCTGGAGCTGGCGCCCTATGGCGTACGCTGCAACGTGGTGTCGCCGGGCTCGACGCGCACACCGATGCTCGCCGGCATGCTCGGCGACCCGGCGGGCGAACGCCAGCTGGTCGACGGCCTGCCTGAACAGTTCAAGCTCGGCGTGCCACTGGGCAAGATCGCAACGCCCGACGACATCGCCCAGGTGGTGCTGTTCCTGGCCTCCGAGCAGGCCGGGCACGTGACCCTGCAGGATATCGTGGTCGACGGCGGCGCCACCCTGGCCGCCTGAACCTGATGCGGCACTGACAAGGACTTTCACCCGCACCGCGCTCGGCCCTGGCCGGCCGAGCGCGCACCATGGAGCTGGACATGACATTCTCACCCGCCAACCACAAGCGTCTCGAGGCCTTCTGGCAGTACTGCCTCACCCACCAGTACTTCAACGTCGGCTACCCCGAGTCGGCCGACTTCGACTACAGCCTGCTGCACCGCTTCATGCGCTTTTCCATCAACAACTGCGGCGACTGGAACGAGCCCAGCAACTACCTGCTCAACTCCTTCGACTTCGAGCGCGAGGTGATGTGCTTCTTCGCCGAGCTGTTCCACATCCCGTTCGAGGACAGCTGGGGCTACGTCACCAACGGCGGCACCGAAGGCAACATGTTCGGCTGCTACCTGGCCCGCGAGCTGTTTCCCGACGCCACCCTCTACTACTCCAAGGACACCCACTACTCGGTGGCCAAGATCGTCCGCCTGCTGCGCATCAAGGCCCAGGTGGTGGAATCCCAGGCCAACGGCGAGATGGACTACGACGACCTGGTCGCGCGGATCGCGGCCGACGGCGAACGCCACCCGATCATCTTCGCCAATATCGGCACCACCCTGCGCGGCGCCACCGACAACATCGCCACCATTCAGCAGCGCCTCGCCCAGGCCGGCATCCGCCGCGAGGACTACTACCTGCATGCCGATGCGGCCCTGAGCGGCATGATCCTGCCCTTCGTCGACGCCCCCGAGCCCTACTCGTTTGCCGACGGCATCGACTCGATCTGCGTCTCCGGGCACAAGATGATCGGCTCGCCGATGCCCTGCGGCATCGTCGTGGCCCGGCGCGGCAACGTCGAGCGCATCTCGGTGGAAATCGACTACATCAGCGCCCGCGACCAGACCATCAGCGGCTCGCGCAACGGCCACACGCCACTGATGATGTGGGCCGCCCTGTGCAGCCGGTCGCTGGAGGATTGGCGCGCACGCATCCAGCGCTGCCTGGACCTGGCCCAGCATGCGGTGGACCGGCTGCGGGCGGCCGGCATCGAGGCCTGGCGCAACCCCAACTCAATCACCGTGGTGTTCCCCTGCCCCTCGGCCAGCGTGTGGAAACGCCATTGCCTGGCCACCTCGGGCGACACCGCGCATTTGATCACCACCGCCCACCACCAGGACAGCACGCAGATCGACGCGCTGCTCGACGAGGTGATCGCCGACCTCAAGGTCCGTGACAAACCCGTCACCCGAAACCCGCTGCAGGCGCCCCTGGTGGAGGGTCTGGGCAGTCGTACCCGGGTCTACAGCACGGCAGGGCAACCCCGGCCTGAGCCGCTGCCGGGCCATGCCAGACCCGCACGCGACAGCGGCCTTGCCCGCCTCAAGGACAGCGATATCTGAACGCCTGGTCGTCATTACAACCATTTACATGTAAGCCTTTTCCTACAGCGCACTGCTCCAGGACCTGGCGTGCCGAAAAACAGGGGGCGGGCCTGCCCGCCGCCTCGGCACCTTGCCTACGCAGCGCGTTGCCGCTTCCTGCCGATGCCCGTTTGACGGCCCCCTGCGTGGCTCTATAGTCCGTTTCCTGCCAGCGCCAAGGATTTGCGCTGGCCTTGGACAAGAACCCGCCATGTACAGGAGTCGTATGATGGCCATGCTCACGGATGACGCACGCTCGCCTCACCCTTCACACCCTTCACCCCGCCGCGCCGACCTGCGACGACATCCCCGTCACTGACCCCAGCCCCGCCACGTGCCCGTGACCTGCCCTGGGCGGTCACTGCCTTCGTTCGCCTTCAATAAAGACAAAAGGTGCGTCATGACTGCGACCCGTTCGCCGCAAACGGCCGTTGCGCCGTTGCCGGAAACCGAATCACTGCGTTATCGCCCAGCAAAACCCGACGATATCGAAGCCCTCGCCGCGCTGTTCCAGCAGGTCTATGGGCAGACCACCCACCCTTGCCAGAGCCCGGACTATATCCGCCACTCGATGGGCAGCGGGCAACAGCAGTGGTTCGTCGCCGAGGCCCAGGGCCAACTGCTCGGATGCTGCTGCATCGCCCGGCGCCCCTGGAACCGCTCGTGGGAAGTCTGCCACGGGGTGATCCACCCCGATGCGCGCAGGACCGGCGCCATCTCCAGCCTGGTGCGCCTGGGCTTTGAGACTCACCGGCCCGAGCCCTTGGAGCTGGGCTTCTACATCACCCGCAACATTGCCAGCCATGGCGTGATGAAGAAGATCCGTCCCGCAGTGCTCGTGGGGCACGACGGCGGCCCGGACAAGGTCGACGGCCTGCGCGAGTATCACCTGACCGCCATCCACCCGGTGCCCCAGGCCGGCTTTGTGCATATCGCGCCCTGGTACGTGACCACCCGCGCCGCCGAGTTCGTTCGCCGCCTGCTCTACCCTGCCCTGCAGCTCGCCGTCACCCCCGGCAACTACCCGGACACCTTCCTCAGCGGCCCCACCGGCGCCGAACGTCATGGCCAGCTCAGCTACACCCACGATCCCCAGGCCGGCGCGCTGATGCTGTCGGGCCAGTGCGGCCGTTACCCGTCGACCCAGGCCGTGCTGGCGGAGCTGGGCGCGCTGCTGCGCCAGCATGCACAGGCCGAGTACGTCAGCCTGCTGATCCTGGCCGACAAGCTGGAGCTGCTGGCCAGCCTGCGTCGCCTGGGCTTTGCCATCACCGCCTACCTGCCGGCCTGGCACCTGGAGAACGGCAGCCGCTACGACTGCCTCCAGCTGGTGTTCCAGGACTTCGCCGTGGCCCCGCGCAGCCATGGCTTCGACGACGACATCGCCCGTTTCGACCTGGCCTACGCGCACCTGGCCAACAACCTCTGCAGCATTCCCGCAGCCCCGGCTTCCCGGGCCGCCAGCTAACCGATCGGAGTTTTTGCAAGTGACCAAGGACCAATGGCTTAGTGTAAGAAAACAGATCCCCGACGGCGCCCGGGAACCCTGGACCGTGATGCTCTGGGTCGCCGACCTGCTGTTGTTGGCGGTGGCCTGGAACCTGTGGCTCGCCGACTCCACCGCCTTGCAGTTGCTGGGGCTGGCGCTGGCCGGCCTGGCTACCGTGCAGCTCTACCTGATCATGCACGAGGCGACCCACGGCGCCGCCTCGGCCAACCGCCGGCTCAACGACTTCATCGGCCACTGCGACGGCTGGCTGATCGCCTTGCCGTTCCTGGTCCGTCGGCGCTTCCACATGGCCCACCACACCTGGACCGCGCACCCGGTGAACGACCCGGAGAACCGCGGCATGATCGAGCGCTTCTCGGTGATGACGAAAAAACAGGAGCGCACCCTGGAGTTCGTCTGGAAGCACTGGATCCCGATGATCGCCGCCAACCATTTCCTGCTCAACTGGCGCGCGCCGTTCATTGCCCGGGCCAAGGGCGACAGTTCGCCGAGGATTCTCAAGGAGATCCGCTTCGCCCGCCTGTACCTGGCCTGTTACCTGGCGGCGGCCGTGCTGGCCTGGAGCCTTGGGCACCTGCTGGACCTGGTGCTGTTCTACGGGATCACCTGGGTATTCCTGTTCTTCATGGTCGAGCTGCTCAACCTGCCCCACCATGCCGAGGCGCCGTTGCTGCCGAGGGACGCCGACCGCCTGCAGTTCTGGGAGCAGGACGGGGTATCCCACGACTGCAAGGACCTGCCGCTGTGGTCGCGCTATGTGATCCTCAATTTCAACCTGCACATCGTCCACCACGCCTTCCCCTCGGTGCCGTGGTACCGGTTGGCCCAGGTGCAGAAGCTGCTGAGCGAACATGAGGTCGGCCATGCACCGTCGCAGACCCATGAGTGGGAGTTCGCGGTGAAGAACCGGCGGCGGCCGTTGTTGCAGCTGATGGGGCATTTCTTCGATCAGCGGGGTTGAAACCCGGGGGCTGCTGTGCAGCCCTTTCCGACCGGTCCGACGCCTCGGCAAGGCCACTCCTACACAGGCACGCGATCGCCTGTAGGAGCGGCCTTGTGCCGCGAAAGGGGCGCAATGCGCCCCAGCAATCCTCAGCCATGAACATGCAGGTTCGGCGCCTACCTCAACCCCAGATTCGCCCGCAAAGTAACCCCCTCATACTCACACCGGAATATCCCCACCCGCTGCAACCCCAGCACCACCTGCCCGCCCCATTCATCCAGCCCACCCGACAGGTTGAGACCATCTGAGTCTCTCCTCCAATCCGCACTGATGGTCATTGCGCCCAAGCCACAAAGTGAGCGTTCGCCGACTGCTTGCCCGTTGACGACGGTCACGCGTGCATCAACATCATCTATATTCATTCTTAATTCGCATAATAAATATCTGGATAAATACACAAGAAGAATAATACCTTTCCCCTTGCCACGGCAGTGCGAGGCGCTGCCTCACTTGACGGACATCGAGGAACGACATGTCTCAATCACTCAACCTCGGACGGCTACGCGGTTTCATCGGCGAGCTGGCCGCCCTCCTTGCCCAGGCGCCGGACGAGCCACACCTGCTCGATCACGGTGCTCGGCTGCTGCGCGACCTGGTGAGTGTCGACGACTGGCTGCCGGACGATTACGCCCGGCCCAGCCCGGAGCGCTACCAGCAGTACCTGCTGCACGCCGACTCCAGTCAGCGGTTTTCCATCGTCAGTTTCGTCTGGGGGCCGGGCCAGGAAACGCCCGTGCATGATCATCGCACCTGGGGCCTGATCGGCATGCTGCGCGGCAGCGAGATCAGCCAGGGCTATGCCCTGTCAGGCGGCGCCCTGCAACTGGAGGGACCGGCCGAACGGCTGGAACCCGGTCAGGTGATCGCGGTGTCGCCGCGCATCGGCGACCTGCACCAGGTGCGCAACGCCCATGCCGACTGCACCTCCATCAGCATCCATGTCTATGGCGCCAATATCGGCGCGGTGCGCCGTGCGGTGTACAGCGCCGAGGGCGCAGAGAGGCCCTTCATTTCCGGCTATTCCAACAACCACCTGCCCAACCTCTGGGATCTGTCGAAAGAGAACCGCGCATGAGCCAGGCCACCCGTCGCACCTATCCCGCCATCCGCACCGCCCTCCTTGCCGGCCAGGAACTGGCCTTGCTCGATGTCCGCGAGGAAGACCCTTTCGCCCAGGCCCATCCGCTGTTCGCCGCCAATGTGCCGCTGTCGCGCCTGGAGATGGAGATCTACGCCCGAGTGCCACACCGTGACACGCCCATCACCGTCTACGACGACGGCGAAGGCCTGGCGTCGACCGCCGCGCAGCGCCTGCTCGCCCTCGGCTACACCGACGTGGCGCTGCTCGAAGGCGGCCTGGCCGGTTGGCGCGAAGCGGGTGGCGAGTTATTCCGCGATGTCAACGTGCCGAGCAAGGCCTTCGGCGAACTGGTCGAGGCCGAGCGCCATACGCCCTCGTTGGCTGCCGAAGAGGTCAAGGCGCTGCTTGACGCCAACGCCGATGTGGTAGTGCTGGATGCCCGCCGCTTCGACGAATACCAGACCATGAGCATCCCCGGCGGCATCAGCGTGCCCGGCGCCGAACTGGTGCTGCGCGTGGCGGAGCTGGCCCCCGATCCGGCCACCCGGGTGATCGTCAACTGCGCCGGGCGCACCCGCAGCATCATCGGCACCCAGTCGCTGGTCAATGCCGGCGTCCCCAACCCAGTGGCGGCCCTGCGCAACGGCACCATCGGCTGGACCCTCGCCGGGCAGACGCTGGAGCAAGGCCAGTCGCGCCGTTTCCGCGCCGTGACCGCCGCCACCCGCGACAGCGCCGCGCAACGCGCCCGCCAGGTGGCCAACCGCGCCGGTGTGGCACGCATCGATCTGGCAGGCCTGCGCCAATGGCAAGCCGAAGCGCGGCGCACCACCTACCTGTTCGATGTGCGCACGCCCGAGGAGTTTGCCCTGGGTCACCTGCCCGGCGCCCGCTCCTCGCCCGGTGGCCAGCTGGTGCAGGAGACCGACCATGTCGCCAGTGTGCGCGGCGCGCGTCTGGTGCTGGTGGACGACGACGGCGTGCGCGCCAACATGAGCGCGTCGTGGCTGGCCCAGATGGGCTGGGAGGTGGCGGTACTCGATGGGTTGTCCTCGGACGACTTCACGCAAACCGGTGCCTGGGTCGCGCCCGTGCCGGCGCCGCCCCAGGCCGAGACCATCAGCCCCGCCCGCCTCGCCGACTGGCTATCGGAGCCCGGTACCCAGGTGCTGGACTTCACCACCAGCGCCAACCATGTCAGCCAGCATATTCCTGGCGCGGTGTGGGCGCTTCGCAGCCAGCTGAAGGAGGTGCTGGCGTCACTGTCCGGAGCTCGACGCTTAGTCCTGACTTGTGGCTCGAGCCAACTGGCGCGCTATGCCGCACCGGAGGTGGCGGCCCTGAGCGGCAAGCCGGTGTTCGTGCTTGAAGGCGGCAACAGCGCCTGGAATGCCGAAGGGCTGGCGACCGAGCAAGGCGAGCAGCGCCTGGGCGCGCCACGTATCGATCGCTATCGTCGCCCCTACGAGGGCACCGACAATCCACGGGAGGCGATGCAGGGGTATCTGGATTGGGAGTTCGGGTTGGTGGACCAGTTGGGGCGGGATGGGACCCACGGGTTCTTTGTGATCTGAAGAAAAACACCCGACTATTGGCCCTGCGCTGTCGCGCAGAGAGCCATGATTGCGCGGCTGGCGCGCACCCTGTAGGAGCGGCTTTAGCCGCGAAGCAAGCGACGCGGTGGGTGGCACCGGCTTTGCCGGTGTTCGCGGCTAAAGCCGCTCCTACAGGTCTCTGCTATACCAATCTCAGCCAAGCCCGCCAAACCGCCGATAGTAACTCTCGTTGGCATCCGGCAACGGCCCATCCGCCGTCTCCAGCGCACTGGCCAGGTACTCCTCCGCCCTGCCCTGCACCAGCCGGTACAGGTTGCGGCACAGCTGGCGCGCCGCGCGCCCTTCCCAATCCCCCGGCAACAACTCGTCCGGCAGTTGCGGATCACGCAACAACAGGCGGCGGTATTCGTGAATCAGCAACGTGCGCGCCAGGAAGCAGTCCTGCGGGCTCGGCGCTTCGAGGTCCTTCATGGACTGCCACAGCGGGCGGAACAGGCGGATGAACTCGCTGTAGTGCTGGCCCAGTTCTTCGATATTCCAGCTTTCCCGCACCTGGGCGCGCAGGGCCTTGGAGGCCAACACTTCCTGGGCGTGAGTCTCGAAGACGATGCAGTCGTCCTCGGCGTCCTGCTCGCGCAGGGTCGCGGCGAGGTCGGCGCGGTCGGTGCGCGGGCAGCCCAGCAGGTTCGCGCCCATGGCGCCGAAGCCCTGCCATTCCAGCTCTTCGCGCACGGCCTTGCGCTTGCCAGCGTCGAGCTGCGCCAGCAGCACCAGGGTCCAGGCGCCATTCCAGGCCGGCAGGCTGGCGCTGTAGACGCGCTTGAAGGCTTTCTCGAAACGCCGCCGACCGGTGCCGGTCAGGCTGTAGTAGCTGCGTCGGCCGACCTTCTCGGCGGTCAGCCAGCCTTCCTTGGTCAGGCGGAAGATCGAGGTGCGGATCAGCCGTTCATTGATGCCCATCGGCTCCAGCAGGTTGATCAGGCTGCCCAGCCAGACCGTGCCGCCATGGGGTTCGATGGCATCGCCATAGAGGGTGATGATCAGGGAGCTGGCGCGGATCGGCGTCTGCTCCTGGAAACGGGTGATCAGGTGACTCAGGGGGGCAAGGCTGCTCATGGGGGGACGAGGCGCGGCTAAAGCCTCGACTATACCTGCCTGCCGCGACCGCGCAAGGCTCATGCGCCGCCCTCGGCCTTGGGCCTGAAGCCGGAGTCGCCCATTCGTGGGCGGTCCGCTTCGGGTGTGGTCAGCGGCGGGCACTCCACCAGCGCGGTCATGCAGCGCCGGGCCAGGCTGTGGTATTCGGCGGTGCCGCGCTGCTTCCAGGCCAGCTCCTGGTCGCTGAGCGGGCGCTTGACCTCGGCCGGCGCGCCAACCACCAGGCGCTGCTCCGGGCAGGTGAACCCCGCCTTGACGAAGGCCGTGGCGGCGACGATGCAGCGTGGGGCGATATGCGCGCCGTCCATGACCACCGCGTTCATGCCGACCAGGGCGTCCTCGCCTATCCGACAGCCGTGCAGCACCGCGCCATGGCCGATATGGCCGTTGCGCTCGACCACTGTGTCAGCGCCGGGGAAACCGTGCATCACGCAGGTGTCCTGCAGGTTCGCGCCCTCTTCCAGGATGATTCGCCCGAAATCGCCGCGCAGCGAGGCCAGGGGGCCGATGTAGCAGTTGGGGCCGACCAGGACGTCGCCGATCAGTACGGCGCTGGGGTGTACATAGGCGCTGGGATGAACCACTGGGGTCAGGCCGTCGAGGCGATAGCAGGGCATGGGCTGGGTGCTCGATATGATTCAGAAGACCAAACGATCCTGTATCAGATCAAATCACTTAGTCAATGCCTACCTGATGTATCGCTTTCTTCACAAAGCTTCAGGACAGTGATGACCTAATCGCCGGGCAAGCTAGCTCCAACAAATGGCTAAAACAGCGAGGCAGCGTGGGAGCGGGCTTGCCCCGCGATAGCGTCACTCGCCTCAAATAAAGATACTAAATTACAATCTAGATGTTGATTTTACGTATCGCTTTGTACGTATACTTGCCCCAGCACCACGAACAATTCCAAGAAAAGCCGGCCCCATCCGGCGCCGAACGTGCAGCCTGAGGTACCCCCATGCCAAGCAACCTCATCGTGCAGGCCCCGGCGGACGGCGTCCGCCTGATCACCCTGCACCGCCCGCAAGCCCTCAACGCCCTGAACACGGCGCTACTGGAAGAGCTGGCCGCAGAACTGGACGCCGCCGACCAGGATCCAGAGACCCGCGCCGTGGTCATCACCGGCAGCCGCAAGGCCTTCGCCGCCGGCGCCGACATCAATGAAATGGCCCAGCGCGACCTGGTCGGCATCCTCAACGATCCACGCGTGGCCCACTGGCAGCGCATCGCCGCCTTTGGCAAGCCGCTGATCGCCGCCGTCAACGGCTTCGCCCTCGGCGGCGGCTGCGAACTGGTGATGTGCGCCGACATCGTCATCGCCGGCAGCGACGCCCGTTTCGGCCAGCCGGAAATCAACCTCGGCATCATCCCCGGCGCCGGCGGCACCCAACGCCTGCTGCGCGCCGTGGGCAAGCCGCTGGCCATGCAGATGGTCCTCGGCGGCGAAGCCATCGATGCCCGTCATGCCCTGCAGGCAGGCCTGGTCGGCGAAGTCACCCAGCCCGAGCTCACCGTCGAGCGCGCCCTGCAGGTGGCCAGCGCCATCGCCGCCAAGGCGCCGCTGGCGGTACGCCTGGCCAAGGAGGCGTTGCTCAAGGCCCAGGACATGGACCTGGCGAGCGGCCTGCGCTTCGAGCGCCACGCCTTCACCCTGCTGGCCGGCACCGCCGACCGCAAAGAAGGCATCCAAGCCTTCCAGGAAAAACGCCCGGTCCGATTCCAAGGGCTGTAAGCCTTCCACCGACAGACGGAGCGAGCCAGTCATGTCCTTCCAGCACATCCTGTTTTCCATTGGCGACGACGGCGTCGCCCTGCTTTCGCTGAACCGGCCCGAGCAGCTCAACAGCTTCAACAGCGCCATGCATCTGGAAGTGCGCGAGGCGCTGAAGCTGGTGCGCCAGAGCGAAACCGCCCGGGTGCTGCTGCTGACCGGCGAAGGCCGTGGCTTCTGCGCCGGCCAGGACCTGGCCGACCGCAACGTCGCGCCCGGCGCCGAGCTGCCTGACCTTGGTCAGTCCATCGAACAGTTCTACAACCCGCTGGTGCGCAGCCTGCGCGACCTGCCGCTGCCGGTGATCTGCGCGGTCAACGGCGTGGCCGCCGGCGCCGGCGCCAACCTGCCGCTGGCCTGCGACCTGGTGCTGGCGGCGCGCTCGGCAAGCTTCATCCAGGCGTTCTGCAAGATCGGCCTGGTGCCGGACTCCGGCGGCACCTGGCTGCTGCCGCGCCTGGTCGGCATGGCCCGGGCCAAGGCACTGGCCCTGCTGGGCGAGCGCCTGAGCGCCGAGCAGGCCGAGCAATGGGGGCTGATCCACCGGGTGGTGGACGATGCCGCGCTGCGCGACGAAGCGCTCAAGCTCGCCCGCCACCTGGCGACCCAGCCCACCTATGGCCTGGCCCTGATCAAGCGCGCCCTCAACCAGAGCTTCGACAACCGCTTCGACGAACAACTGGAACTGGAGCGCGACCTGCAACGCCTGGCCGGGCGCAGCGAGGACTACCGCGAGGGCGTCGGTGCCTTCATGAACAAACGCACACCTCTGTTCAAGGGGCGCTGACCATGGCCGCACTCGACAACGACGCCCTGGTGGCGGTGATCGGCGCCGGTGCCATGGGGGCCGGCATCGCCCAGGTGGCGGCCCAGGCCGGGCACCCGGTATGCCTGTATGACAACCGCCCCGGCGCCGCCGCGCAGGCCATCGAGGGTATCGACCGGCAACTCGGCCGACTGGTCGAGAAAGGCAGGCTCACCCCTGACAACCACAGCGCCATCCGCGCTCGCCTGCAACCGATCGACAGCCTCGACGGTCTTGCCGATGCCCGCCTGGTGATCGAGGCCATCGTCGAGAGCCTGCCGATCAAGCAAGAACTGCTACGCCAGCTTGAAGCCCGCTGCGCCGACGACTGCATCCTGGCCAGCAACACCTCTTCGCTGTCGATCACCAGCCTTGCCGCCGGGCTCCGGCACCCTGAACGGGTGATCGGCATGCACTTCTTCAACCCGGCACCGCTGATGGCACTGGTGGAGGTCGTGTCCGGGCTGGCCACGGCGCCGACACTGGCGACCACCCTGTACGACACCGCCCGTAACTGGGGCAAGCAACCGGTGCATGCCCGTTCGACGCCGGGCTTTATCGTCAACCGCGTGGCTCGACCCTTCTACGCTGAAAGCCTGCGCCTGCTGCAGGAGGGGGCCGCCGACTGCGCCACCCTCGATGCCCTGCTGCGCGACGCCGGAGGCTTTCGCATGGGCGCCTTCGAGTTGACTGACTTGATCGGTCACGACGTCAACTACGCGGTGACCTGCTCGGTGTTCGAGGCGTTCTATGGCGATTTCCGCTTCCAGCCATCGCTGGTGCAAAAAGAGCTGGTCGACGCCGGGCGCCTCGGGCGCAAGTCTGGCCAGGGCTTCTACAGCTACGCCGAAGGTGCCGAGCGACCAGAGCCTGCGGCACTCACCAGCCAGGCGCCTGTCGAGCGCTGCACGGTGGAAGGTGACCTCGGTGTCCTGCGGCCCCTGGTCGAGCGCCTGCGCGCCAAGGGTATCGGCATCACCGAACGCGCTGGCAGCGGCCTGCTGCGGGTGGGGGACGCCACCCTGGCGCTGTCCGATGGCCGCCTGGCCAGCCAGCGCGCCCGCGAGGACGGCTTGCGCAACCTGGTGCTGCTGGACCTGGCCCTGGACTACGCCAACGCCACGCGCCTGGCCATCAGCCACGGCGCCGAGTGCAGTGCCGAGGCCCTGGACCAGGCCGTCGCCCTGCTCGCCCGGGCCGGGCTGAGCGTCTGTCCGGTGGCCGACCTGCCCGGCCTGGTAGTGCTGCGCACCGTGGCCATGCTCGCCAACGAGGCCGCCGACGCGGTATTGCAGGGCGTCGGGACGCCTGGCGACATCGACCTGGCGATGCGCGCCGGGGTCAATTACCCACGCGGCCCGCTGGCCTGGGCCGACGGCCTGGGGGTCAGCTTCACCCTGAACGTACTCGACAACCTGCAACGCAGCTACGGTGAGGAGCGTTACCGCCCGTCCCTGCTGCTACGCCGTACCCACGCCGAAGGAGGCCGCCTGCATGGCTGAACAATCCGCACACACCCTGGCCCGCGCTTGCGCCCAGGCCATGTTCGCCCGCGACGCCGCCAGCCAGGGCCTGGGCATCGAACTGCTCGACGCCGGCCCCGGCAGCGCCCGGCTGGGCATGCGCGTGCGCGCCGACATGCTTCAGGGCCACGGCACCTGCCACGGCGGCTACCTGTTCGCCCTGGCCGACTCGGCCTTCGCCTTTGCCTGCAACAGCTACGATGAAGCCGCCGTGGCCCTGGGTTGCAGCATCGACTATGTGGCGCCGGCACGCCTGGGCGATCAGTTGCTGGCCACCGCCAGCGAACAGAGCCGCAAGGGCCGCACCGGCAACTACGACGTGCGCATCGAGAACCAGCAGGGCGAGTTGATCGCCCTGTTCCACGGCAAATCCTACAAAGTGCGCGGCACCGTGTTGTCGCCGGAGACCTCCCATGACTGATGCCACCCTGCCCCACGCGCTGATCATCGATGCCGTGCGCACGCCCATCGGCCGCTATGGCGGCGCCCTGGCGAGCGTGCGCCCCGACGACCTCGCCGCAGTGCCGATCAAGGCACTGATGGCGCGCCACCCCGAGCTGGACTGGGCGGCCGTGGACGATGTGATCCTCGGCTGCGCCAACCAGGCCGGAGAAGACAACCGCAACGTCGCGCGCATGGCCGGCCTGCTGGCCGGACTACCGATCGAGGTACCCGGCACCACCCTCAACCGCCTGTGCGGCTCGGGCCTGGACGCCATCGGCAACGCCGCCCGCGCCCTGCGCTGCGGCGAGGCCGGGCTGATGCTGGCCGGCGGCGTCGAGTCGATGTCGCGGGCGCCCTTCGTCATGGGCAAGTTGGAACAGGCCTTCGGCCGCAGCGCGCAGCTGTTCGACACCACCATCGGCTGGCGCTTCGTCAACCCGTTGATGCAGGCGCAATACGGCATCGACTCGATGCCCGAGACCGCCGAGAACGTCGCCGAGCGCTTCGCCATCTCCCGCGAGGACCAGGACGCCTTCGCCCTGCGCAGCCAGCTCAAGGCCGCCGCCGCCCAGGCCAATGGCCGCCTGGCCCGGGAGATCGTCGCAGTGGAGATCCCTCAGCGCAAAGGCCCGGCCAAGCGCGTCGAGCACGACGAACATCCACGGGGAGACACCACCCTTGAGCAACTGGCGCGCCTGGGCACGCCGTTCCGCGAGGGCGGCAGCGTCACCGCCGGCAATGCCTCGGGCGTCAACGACGGCGCCTGCGCCCTGCTCCTGGCCAGCCCCGCGGCAGCCCGGCGACATGGCCTCAAGGCTCGCGGCCGGGTCCTTGGCCTCGCGGTGGCGGGCGTCGAGCCGCGACTGATGGGCATCGGCCCGGTGCCGGCCACCCGCAAGGTGCTGGAACTGACCGGCCTGTCCCTGGCCGACATGGACGTGATCGAACTCAACGAAGCCTTCGCCGCCCAGGGCCTGGCCGTGCTGCGCGAGCTGGGCCTGGCCGATGACGATCCCCGGGTCAACCCCAACGGCGGCGCCATCGCCCTGGGCCACCCGCTGGGCATGAGCGGCGCACGGCTGGTCACCACCGCCCTGCACCAGCTGGAGCAGACCGGCGGGCGCTACGCCCTGTGCACCATGTGCATCGGCGTCGGCCAGGGCATCGCCCTGGTGCTCGAACGCCTCTGATCAGCCGCCCGAGACGCCACGCGACGCGGGCAGTATGCTGCCTGCCATGACACTCAGGGCTTCGGCCCACGACAAGAACAACTCGAGTGAAACCATGAATCTCTACCACGATGCCGACCGCGCCCTGCTCGACCCGATGGAAACCGCCAGCCTCGACGCGCTGCGCCAGCACCAGCTGGAGCGCCTGCGCTGGAGCCTGAACCACGCCTACGCCAACGTGCCGCTGTATCGCCAGCGTTTCGACGCCTGCGGCGCCCACCCCGATGACCTGAAGTCGCTGGACGACCTGGCGAAGTTCCCCTTCACCGGCAAGAACGACCTGCGCGACAACTACCCCTATGGCATGTTCGCCGTGCCCCAGGACCAGGTGGTGCGCCTGCACGCCTCCAGCGGCACCACCGGCAAGCCGACGGTGGTCGGCTACACCCAGAACGACATCGACACCTGGGCCAACGTGGTGGCGCGCTCGATCCGCGCCGCCGGCGGGCGTCGCGGCGACAAGGTACATGTGTCCTACGGTTACGGCCTGTTCACTGGCGGCCTGGGCGCGCATTACGGCGCCGAGCGCCTGGGCTGCACGGTGATCCCCATGTCCGGCGGCCAGACCGAGAAGCAGGTGCAGCTGATCCGCGACTTCCAGCCAGACATCATCATGGTCACGCCCTCGTACATGCTCAACCTGGCCGACGAGATCGAGCGCCAGGGCATCGACCCGCACGACCTCAAGCTGCGCCTGGGCATCTTCGGCGCCGAACCCTGGACCGACGAACTGCGCCGCTCCATCGAGCAGCGCCTGGGCATCGATGCGCTGGACATCTACGGGCTGTCGGAAATCATGGGCCCGGGCGTGGCCATGGAATGCCTCGAGACCAAGGACGGCCCGACCATCTGGGAGGACCACTTCTACCCTGAGATCATCGACCCGGTCAGCGGCGCCGTGCTGCCGGACGGCCAGCTCGGCGAGCTGGTGTTCACCTCGCTGAGCAAGGAGGCATTGCCGATGGTGCGCTACCGCACCCGCGACCTGACCCGCCTGCTGCCCGGCACGGCGCGGCCGATGCGGCGCATCGGCAAGATCACCGGGCGCAGTGACGACATGCTGATCATCCGCGGGGTCAATGTGTTCCCGACGCAGATCGAGGAGCAGGTGCTTAAGATTAAACAACTTTCAGAGCTATATGAGATTCATCTGTATCGCAATGGAAACCTCGACAGCGTCGAGGTGCATGTGGAACTGCGCAACGACAGCCAGTACCTCGACGAGGGCCAGCGCAAGCAGGTGGTGGGCGAGCTGGCGCGGCAGATCAAGACCTATATCGGTATCAGCACGCAGGTTCAGTTGCAGCCTTGTGGCACGCTGAAGCGTTCGGAGGGCAAGGCTTGTCATGTGTATGACAAGCGACTTGCTGGCTGACGGCAAGCACTGAGAATGGAGCCCCGGCATGGTCCGGGGCTTTTTTTTGCCTCGAGAAAGCCGGGGGCGCGTTGCCCTGTAGGAACGGCCTTGCCGAGGCGTCGGACCGGTCGGATAGGGCTACGCAGCAGCCCCAGCAACCCCAATGCGATACACAAATCTTATTTGATACATCAAATACTGTTTGATGTTGTGTTTTGTATCGCTTATAAATGACCCACGCCCCAAGCAGCCCACAACCGGGAGCCCGAACATGTACGCACAGCTCGTAGAAACCGGCGTCAAGCGCCTCAAGTCCCTGGAGGAGATGTCGCCCGAAGAGCGCGCCTTCCAGGAGAAGATCGACGCCGAGATCAAGATCGAAGCCAAGAACTGGATGCCGGAGGCCTACCGCCAGACCCTCATCCGCCAGATCTCCCAGCACGCCCACTCGGAAATCGTCGGCATGCTCCCGGAAGGCAACTGGGTCACCCGCGCCCCGTCGCTCAAGCGCAAGCTGCAGCTGATGGCCAAGATCCAGGACGAAGCCGGCCACGGCCTGTACCTGTACAGCGCCATGGAAACCCTCGGCGCCGACCGCGACGAAGAGATCGCCAGGCTGCACAGTGGCAAGGCCAAGTACTCGAGCATCTTCAACTACCCGACCCTGAGCTGGGCCGACATGGGCGCGGTGGGCTGGCTGGTGGATGGCGCGGCGATCGTCAACCAGGTGGTGCTGCAACGCACCTCCTACGGTCCCTACTCCCGCGCCATGATCCGCATCTGCAAGGAAGAGAGCTTCCACCAGCGCCAGGGCTACGAACTGCTGCTGACCATGATGCGTCACGGCACCCAGGCGCAGAAGGACATGGTCCAGGACGCCATCGACCGCCTGTGGTGGCCGGCGCTGATGATGTTCGGCCCCAGCGACGAGCATTCCCCCAACAGCGCCCAGTCCATGGCCTGGAAGATCAAGCGCCAGACCAACGACGAACTGCGCCAGCGTTTCATCGACCAGACCGTGCCCCAGCTCGAACTGCTCGGCTGCACCGCGCCGGATCCGGCCCTGAAGTGGAACGAGGCCCGCGGCCACTACGACTTCGGCGAGATCCAGTGGGACGAGTTCTACGAAGTGATCAAAGGCAACGGCCCGTGCAACCAGGAACGCCTGGCCACCCGGCGCAACGCCATCGAAAGCGGTGCCTGGGTGCGCGAGGCCGCCGTGGCCTATGCCCGCAAGCAACAGAACAAGAACGCCGCCTGAAGCGGCGAATGATGCGGAGATACCCCAATGTCTGTCTGGACTCTGTTCGAAGTCTTCGTGCGCAGCAAGCACGGCCTGAACCACAAGCACGTCGGCAGCGTGCACGCCGCCGACGCCGCCATGGCCATCGAGAATGCCCGCGAGCTGTACACCCGCCGCAGCGAGGGGGTGAGCCTGTGGGTGGTGCCCTCGGCGCTGATCACCGCCTCCTCCCCCGACGAGAAGGACCCGCTGTTCGCCCCGGCGGATGACAAGGTCTATCGCCACGCCAGCTTCTACGAGCTGCCGGCCGAAGTCGGACACATGTGAGGCGCGCCATGCACAAGCAAGCACTGATTCAATACCTGCTGCTGCTCGGCGACAGCGCCCTGGTCCAGGGCCAGCGCCTGTGCGAGTGGTGCGGCAAGGCCCCGGCGCTGGAGGAAGAACTGGCGCTGATGAACGTCGGCCTCGACCTGGTCGGCCAGGCCCGCAACTGGCTGGACTATGCCGCCGAACTGCAGGACGACGGCCATGACGCCGACGCCCTGGCCTTCCGTCGCGACGAGCGTGCCTATCGCAACCTGCTGCTGGTCGAGCAGCCCAACGGCGACTACGCCGTGACGATGCTCAAACAGTTCCTCTACGACGCCTGGCACCACGCCATGCTCGATGGCTTGAGTGCCTCGGGCGATGAGCGTATCGCCGGCATCGCCGCCAAGGCCCTGAAGGAGGTGACCTACCACCTGCGCCGCTCCGGCGAATGGGTGCAGCGCCTCGGCGGCGGCACCGAGGAAAGCCGCCGGCGCATGCTCGACGCCATCCCCGTGCTGTGGCGCTTCACCGTCGAGCTGACGGTCACCGGCGACAGCGAAGTGCAACTGGCCCAGGCCGGCATCGCCGCCGACCCGACGCAAGTCGCCCAGCGCTGGCACGCCACGGTGGAAGCGATCTTCGCCTCGGTCGAGCTGCCGCTGCCCAAAGCCGCCAGCCACTTCTACCTGGACGGGCGCAAGGGCCTGCACACCGAACACCTGGGCCTGCTGCTGGCCGAGATGCAGTTCTTGCCGCGAGCCTACCCCGATGCGACCTGGTGAGCTGATCGCGGGTGACCGCGGCGCCCGCGCCCTGCGCGACAGCGACCTGGCCCAGGCCTGGGCGGTGCTGGCCGAGGTGATGGACCCGGAGGTGCCGGTGGTCAGCGTGATCGACCTAGGGATAGTCCGCGATCTCGACTGGCGCGCCGGCCACCTGCACCTGGTGGTCACCCCGACCTACTCCGGCTGTCCGGCCACCGAGGTAATCGAGGGCGATATCCGCCAGGCCCTGGAACAGGCCGGGTTCGCCGAGCCCGCGCTGGAGCGCAGGCTTACCCCGGCCTGGAGCACCGACTGGATCAGCGACCAGGGCCGCGAGCGCCTGCGCGCCTACGGCATCGCACCACCCGCCGGCAGTGCCAGCCTGCGCGGGGCCTCGCCCACGGTGTGCTGCCCGCAATGCGCAAGCAGCGATACCGAACTGCTCAGCCAGTTCGGCTCCACCGCCTGCAAGGCCCTGTACCGCTGCCGTGCGTGCCTGGAACCGTTCGACTATTTCAAATGCCTTTGAGCCGTGGAGAACGCCATGAGCCAGTTTCACAGCCTGACCGTCCGGCAAGTGCGCCAGGAGACCCGCGACGCGGTGTCCATCGCCTTCGACGTGCCCGCGCACCTGCGCGATGAGTTCCGTTTCACCCAGGGCCAGTACCTGGTCATGCGCACCCGACTGGATGACGAAGAGGTGCGCCGCTCCTACTCGATCTGCAGCGCGGTGCAGGACGGCGAATTGCGCGTGGCGGTCAAACGCGTGCCGGGCGGTCGTTTCTCGGCCTTCGCCAACGAAGTGCTCAAGGCCGGCCAGCAGTTGGAGGTGATGCCGCCGTCGGGCAGCTTCTTCGTGCCGCTGGACCCGGCGCGCCGGGGTCACTACCTGGGCGTGGCCGCCGGCAGCGGCATCACCCCGATCCTGTCGCTGGTCGCCACCACATTGGCCTGCGAACCCCACAGCCGCTTCACCTTGCTGTACGGCAACCGCGCCAGCAACAGCGCGCTGTTCCGTGATCGCCTGGAAGACCTGAAGAACCAGTACCTCGACCGCCTCAACCTGATCTTCGTGTTCAGCCGCGAGCAGCAGGACGTCGACCTGTACAACGGCCGCATCGACGCCGACAAGTGCGGCCAGCTGTTCGCCCGCTGGCTCGACGTGCAGTCACTCGACGCGGCGTTCATCTGCGGCCCGCAGGCGATGACCGAGACCGTGCGCGACAGCCTGCAGGCCAACGGCCTGGCCAGGGAACGCATCCACTTCGAACTATTCGCCGCCGCCGGTGGCGAGGCCCGTCGTGAAGCCCGCGAGGCGGCGCGCCAGGTGGATTCGGCGGTCAGCCACGTCACCGTGATCAGCGACGGCCGCGCCCTGGCCTTCGACCTGCCGCGCAACACCCGCAGCGTGCTCGAGGCCGGCAACGCCATCGGCGCCGAGCTGCCCTGGTCGTGCAAGGCCGGGGTGTGCTCGACCTGCAAGTGCAAGGTGATCGAGGGCGAGGTGGAAATGGACAGCAACCATGCCCTGGAGGACTACGAAGTGGCGGCCGGGTATGTGCTGTCGTGCCAGACCTACCCGCTGAGCGACAAGGTGGTGCTCGATTTCGATCAGCTCTAGCACCGCGTCGCCTGCTTCGCGGGTAAACCCGCTCCCACAGGTAAGTCGGTGCCCTCAAGATCCGCGCCATCCCTGTGGGAGCGGGTTTACCCGCGAAGAAGCCAACACCGATACCAGCAACACCCGCGTGACCTGAAAAAACAATTACAACAGCCAGAGAGAACGCTCCCCATGACACCCGAACACCTCGAATCCATCAGCAAGCACCCCGCCTTCGTGCAACTGATCCAGCGCAAGCGCCGCCTAAACGGCACACTGACCCTGACCATGCTCGTCGCCTACTACGGCTTCGTCCTGCTGGTGGCCTTCGCCCCCGGCGTGCTCGGCCAGTCACTCAGCGGCGGCGTGACCAGCGTCGGCATGCTGGTGGGCGTGCTGATGGTGCTGCTGTCCTTCGCCCTCACCGGCGTCTACATGCACCGCGCCAACCGCGTCATCGACCCGCTCAACGAAGTGGTCAAGCAGGAGTGCGCACGATGAACTGGACCGCCATCTCGATGTTCCTGGTGTTCGTCGGTTTCACCCTGCTGGTGACCCGCTGGGCCGCCCTGCGCACCCGCTCGGCCAGCGACTTCTACACCGCCGGCGGCGGCCTGACCGGCATGCAGAACGGCCTGGCGATCGCCGGCGACATGATCAGCGCCGCGTCCTTCCTCGGCATCTCGGCAATGATGTTCATGAACGGCTACGACGGCCTGCTCTATGCCCTGGGCGTGCTGGCCGGCTGGCCGATCATCCTGTTCCTGATCGCCGAGCGTCTGCGCAACCTGGGCAAGTACACCTTCGCCGACGTGGTTTCCTACCGCCTGGCCCAGGCCCCGGTGCGCCTGACCTCGGCGTTCGGCACCCTGGCCGTGGCGCTGATGTACCTGGTGGCGCAGATGGTCGGCGCCGGCAAGCTGATCGAGCTGCTGTTCGGCATCAGCTACCTGTACGCGGTGATGCTGGTGGGCGTGCTGATGGTGCTGTACGTCACCTTCGGCGGCATGCTCGCCACCACCTGGGTGCAGATCATCAAGGCGGTGATGCTGCTGTCGGGCACCACCTTCATGGCCTTCATGGTGCTCAGGCACTTCGGCTTCAGCACCGAGGCGATGTTCGCCAGCGCCGTGGCCGTGCACGCCAAGGGCCAGGCGATCATGGCGCCGGGGGCGCTGCTGTCCAACCCGGTGGACGCCATCTCCCTGGGCCTGGGCATGATGTTCGGCACGGCCGGCCTGCCGCATATCCTCATGCGTTTCTTCACCGTCAGCGACGCCAAGGAAGCGCGCAAGAGCGTGTTCTACGCCACCGGCTTCATCGGCTACTTCTACCTGCTGCTGATCGTCATCGGCTTCGGCGCCATCGTCATGGTCGGCACCGAGCCGTCCTACCGCGACGCCAGCGGTGCGATCATCGGCGGCGGCAACATGGTCGCGGTGCACCTGGCCCAGGCCGTGGGCGGCAACCTGTTCCTCGGCTTCATCTCGGCGGTGGCCTTCGCCACCATCCTCGCCGTTGTGGCGGGCCTGGCGCTGTCCGGCGCCTCGGCGGTGTCCCACGACCTGTACGCCTGCGTGGTGCGCAAGGGCCAGGCCAGCGAGCAGCAAGAGATCCGCGTCTCGCGCCTCGCCACCCTGGGGATCGGCCTGTTCGCGGTGCTGCTGGGGTTGCTGTTCGAGTCGCAGAACATCGCCTTCCTCTCCGGCCTGGTGCTGGCGGTGGCCGCCTCGGTCAACTTCCCGGTGCTGCTGCTCTCGATGTTCTGGAAAGGTCTGACCACCCGCGGCGCGGTGTGCGGCAGCCTGGCCGGGCTGGTCTCGGCCATCGTCCTGGTGGTGCTGGGCCCGGCGGTATGGGTCAACGTGCTGCACAACGAGCGGGCGCTGTTCCCCTACAGCAACCCGGCGCTGTTCTCCATGTCGCTGGCCTTCCTAGCGGCCTGGGCCTTCTCGGTAACCGACGGCTCGCAGCGGGCGCGCGAAGAACGTGGGCGCTATCTGGCCCAGTTCATCCGCTCGATGACCGGTATCGGCGCGGCCGGCGCCAGCAAGCACTGACTTCAAGAACAATAACAATGTCGGGTACAACAACAATGAACCGCACGCACCTCAAGTCAGCCGCCTGGCTGGCCACCCTCGCCCTGCCCTTGCCGGCCATGGCGGACTTTGTCGCTGACAGCCACGCACGCCTCGAACTGCGCAACCACTACATCAACCGCGACTTCCGCCAGAGCAACGCGCCGCAGAGCAAGGCCGAGGAATGGGGCCAGGGCTTCACCGCCCGCTTCGAATCGGGTTTCACCGAGGGGCCGGTCGGTGTCGGGGTGGACGCCATGGGCCAATTGGGCATCAAGCTCGACTCCAGCCGCGACCGGCGCAACACCGGCCTGCTGCCCTACGGACCGCGCAGCCTGGAGCCGGTGGACGACTACAGCGAGCTGGGCCTGACCGGCAAGCTGCGGGTCTCCAAGAGCACCCTGCGCCTGGGGACCTTGCAGCCGATCCTGCCGGTGGTGGTGTACAACGACACCCGCCTGCTGGCCTCGACCTTCCAGGGCGGCCTGCTGACCAGCCAGGAGCTGGACGGCCTGACCTTCAACGGCGGCCGCCTGACCAAGGCCAACCTGCGCGACTCCTCCGGGCGCGACGACATCGGCTACGGCGCCGCCAGCAGCGACCACTTCGACTTCGGCGGCGGCAGCTACGCCATCACCCCGCAGACCAGCGTCAGCTACTACTACGCCAAGCTCGAGGACATCTACCGCCAGCAGTATGTGGGCTTGCTGCACACCCAGCCCCTGGCCGAAGGCGTCAGCCTGCGCGGCGACCTGCGCTATTTCGACAGCCGCGGCGACGGCGCCGAGCGTGCCGGGCGCATCGACAACCGCAACTTCAACGCCATGTTCACCCTGGGCGTGAAGGCCCACAAGTTCACCGCCACCTGGCAGCAGATGTCCGGCGACAGCGCCTTCCCGTTCCTCAATGGCGGCGATCCGTACACCGTCAACCTGGTCACCTACAACACCTTCACCCGCGCCGGGCTCGACTCCTGGCAACTGCGCTACGACTACGACTTCGTCGCCCTGGGCATCCCCGGGCTGAGCTTCATGACCCGCTACACCGACGGCCGTCACGCCGAAACCGCCACGCTCAGCAATGGCCGCGAGCGCGAGCGCGACACCGACATCACCTACGTCATCCAGAGCGGCCCGTTCAAGGACGTCAGCCTGCGCTGGCGCAACGTCACCTTCCGTTCCGGCAACGGCCTGACCAACGCCGTGGACGAGAACCGCCTGATCATCGGCTACACCGTGGCGCTCTGGTAACCGCGCCCCTTCAAAGGAGAACAGCATGTCCGCCGCCCCTACCCTGCAAAGCTTCATCGCCGGCCGCTGGATCGGCCAGCACGGCGCCCAGGCCCTGCGCAGCGCCCTCGACGGCCACGTCCTGGCCTACAGCCACGAAGAGCGCCCGGACTTCGCCGAGGCCGTGGATTTCGCCCGGGCCCAGGGCCTCAAGCAGCTGCTGGCCATGGATTTCCAGCAGCGCGCCGCCCGGCTCAAGGCCCTGGCGCTGTACCTGGCCGAGCGCAAGGAGCAGCTCTACGCCCTGTCCCACCATTCCGGCGCCACCCGTGCCGACAGCTGGATCGACATCGAGGGCGGCAACGCCACGCTGTTCGCCTACTCCAGCATGGGCCGGCGCGAGCTGCCGTCGGGCAACCTGGTGCATGAAGGACCAGCGATCCCGTTGGGCAAGCAAGGCCATTTCGCCGGCAGCCATATCCTGGTGCCGCGCACCGGGGTGGCCGTGCATATCAACGCCTTCAACTTCCCGATCTGGGGCATGCTGGAGAAGTTCGCCCCGACCTTCCTCGCCGGCATGCCGTGCATCGTCAAGCCCGCCACCTCGACCAGCTACCTGACCGAAGCCGTGGTGCGCCTGATGAATGAATCGGGTCTGCTGCCGGCCGGCAGCCTGCAACTGGTGATCGGCAGCACGGGCGATCTGCTCGACCGTCTGCAGGGCCAGGACGTGGTGACTTTCACCGGTTCCGCCGACACAGCGGCCAAGCTGCGCGTGACCCCGAACCTGATCCGCCATTCGGTGCCCTTCACCGCCGAGGCCGACTCGCTGAACTGCGCCATCCTTGGCCCGGACGTCAGCCCCGACAGCGAGGAGTTCGAGCTGTACATCAAGGAAGTGGCGCGGGAGATGACCACCAAGGCCGGGCAGAAATGCACGGCGATCCGCCGCGCCATCGTCCCGGCCAGGCACCTCGACGCGGTGGCCACCCGCCTGCGCGAGCGCCTGCGCAAGGTGGTGGTGGGCGATCCTGCGGTCGAGGGCGTGCGCATGGGCGCGCTGGCCTCTCACGACCAGCAGCGCGATGTCGGCGACCGCGTGCGCCAATTGCTGGACAGCTGCGAGCAGTTGCTGGGGGCCGGTGACGGTTTCACTCCGGTCGGCGACGGCGTGGCCGAGGGCGCGTTCTTCGCCCCGACCCTGCTATTGGCCCGCGACCCACACGCTGAGGGCGGCGCCCATGACATCGAGGCGTTCGGCCCGGTAAGCACGCTGATGGCCTACGACGACCTCGACGAAGCCCTGACCCTGGCCGCCCGCGGCAAGGGCAGCCTGGTGGCATCGCTGGTGACCGCCGACCGCGCCGTGGCGGCCAAGGCCATCCCGGTGGCGGCGGCCTGGCACGGGCGGCTGCTGGTGCTCGACAGCGAGGCGGCCAAGGAATCCACCGGCCATGGCTCGCCATTGCCGCAGCTCAAGCATGGCGGCCCCGGCCGTGCGGGCGGCGGCGAGGAGCTGGGTGGCCTGCGCGCGGTCAAGCACTACCTGCAACGTGCCGCCGTACAGGGCTCGCCAAGCATGCTGATGGCAGTGACCGGCGAATACGTGCGCGGCGCCGAGGTAGTCGAGACCGAGGTGCACCCGTTCCGTCGCCATTTCGACGACCTGCGCATCGGCGAGTCGCTGCTGACCCACCGTCGCACCGTGACCGAGGCCGACCTGGTGAACTTCGGCTGCCTGTCGGGCGATCACTTCTACATGCACTTCGACGAAATCGCGGCGAAGCAGTCGCAGTTCGGCAAGCGCATTGCCCACGGTTACTTCGTGCTGTCAGCGGCCGCCGGGTTGTTCGTCAGCCCGGGCGAAGGGCCAGTGCTGGCCAACTATGGCCTGGACACGCTGCGCTTCATCACCCCGGTGGGGATCGGCGACACCATCCAGGCGCGGTTGACCTGCAAGCGCAAGATCGACCAGGGCAAGACCAGCCCGCAAGGGCAAGCTCAGGGGGTGGTGGCCTGGGATGTTGAGGTGACCAACCAGCTGGGTGAGCTGGTGGCCAGTTATGACATTCTGACCTTGGTGCTCAAGCGCTGAACCGGTCTTCGTTCCGTCATTTACGGCGCCGGAACCTGGAAAACCAGATCAGGCGCCGACTCAGATCACCGCGCGTAAACGTCCTGCCAGGAACAGATAGTCAATCCAGAACACCTGGTGCGCCAGCACAATCCCCCAGAATACCAGCTGGTAGGCCACCTTCCGGGTCTTGTGCCGAAACAGCTGCTGCGCCAGCAACGCCCCCGGCCACCCCCCCAGCAGCTCGCTGGCATGCAGCACCTTTTCTGGCGTACGCCAGGCCTGGGTCCGCGCCTGCTGCTTGTCCTGCCAGTACAACAGCAGGCTGATCAGGCTCACCAGCGGGTACATGGCCAGCGCCAGCCAGGTCTCACCGCTCAGCCCCATTCGCAGGCCACCAACCACCGGCAACAGGCAAAGCACCACCAGTACCAGCCATTTCAGGCGTGCATTGCGCACGCCCTCCTCGCGCCAAGGCGCACGCTGCGCACGGGCCATGTCAACCGTGCGCCGTCGACCAGTCGACCCAACCGAACTCCCAGGTCGCCAGGATCAGCAGGCCAAAGGCAATCCGGTACCAGGCGAACACCGCGTAGCTGTGATTGGCGATGAACTTGAGCAGCCCGCGCACGGCGATCATGGCGAAGATGAACGACACCACGAAACCGAGGGCGAACACCGGCAGGTCGCCCGGCTGGAACAGCTCACGGTACTTGTAGCCCGAGTACACCGCCGCGCCGACCATGGTCGGCATGGCCAGAAAGAACGAGAACTCGGTGGCCGCCTTGCGCGACAGGCCGAACAGCAGACCGCCGATGATGGTCGAGCCGGAACGCGAGGTGCCCGGGATCATCGCCAGGCACTGGACGAAACCGATCTTCAGCGCATGACTCCAGCGCATGTCATCGACATGGTCGACCTCCACCCGGTGCTGGCGACGCTCGGCCCACAACATGATCACCCCACCCACCACCAGCGCGGCAGCGACGGTGACGGGGTTGAACAGGTACTCGTGGATCAGGTCGGCGAACAGCACGCCCAGCACTACCGCCGGGAAGAACGCGATCAGCAGGTTGGCGGTGAAACGCCGTGCCGGTACCTGCGTGGGTAGTCCCAGCACCACGTCGAAGATCTTGCGCCGGAACTCCCACACCACCGCCAGGATGGCACCCAGCTGGATGATGATGTTGAACGCCATGGCGCGTTCGCCGCCAAAGCCGATCAGGTCGGCGACGATGATCTGGTGCCCGGTGCTCGAAATGGGCAGGAACTCCGTCAGCCCCTCGACCACGCCCAAGATGATTGCCTGCAAGGCACTCCAAAAGTCCATCCTTCCCCCAAGTGCGACGCTGCGCGTGGCAGGCCGCTTGTTTTGATTGACTCAATGATGCCGCACGCGGCGCGTGCTTTTTACAGTGACAGTAGCAGCCAAAGCCAGCTGAAAAACCCAGTTGCCTAAAGGTTTCATCTGGCGCGGCCGAAATCCTAGCAGAGCCTGTGTTTCAAGGCTTGCGTTACCTGCTGCAGAGGATGTCAAGAACGACTCATTAGCCGTTGGTCGAGTGGGGGCCAGCGGCAAAGCATGCTTGGATGCCCTGGATAAAAAGAACAAAGACTGGAGTAACGCATCATGAAGACCCTGAGGTCGATGTCGATCAGCCGCCGTCTGTGGCTGATCCTGCTGGTGGCCGTGGCCATGCTGCTGGTGCTGGGCTTGCTGATGCTGCGCCAGCTCCACGGCGACCTGTACCAGGCCAAGGCCGAAAAGACCCGCCACGTGGTGCAGACCGCCGCCGGCATCCTGACGTATTACCAGGGCCTGGAGGCCGCCGGCACGCTCACCCGCGAAGCTGCGCAGCAGCAAGCCCTGCAAGTGGTGCGCGGGCTGCGCTACGACCAGAACGACTATTTCTGGATCAACGACCTGCAACCGAAGATGGTCATGCACCCGGCCAACCCTAAACTCGATGGCCAGGATCTCTCCGCAATCCGCGACCCGGATGGCTTTGCCGTGTTCAACGAGATGGTCGCCCTGGCCCGCAGCCAGGGCGCGGGGCCGGTCGACTATCGCTGGCCCAAGCCCGGTGCCAGCGAACCGGTGGAGAAAACGTCCTATATCCAGCTGTTCAAGCCCTGGGGCTGGATCATTGGTTCGGGCGTGTACGTCGACGACGTACAGGCCGAGTTCGCCCGCCAACTGCGCGATGCCTCGCTGCTGGGCCTGGGCATCGCCCTGCTGATGGCCCTGCTGGTGATGCTGATCGCCCGCAGCATCGCCCGCCCGCTGCAGGAGGCGGTACAGGCCATGGGCACCATCGCCAGTGGCGAAAGCGATCTGACCCGACGCCTGGACACCCATGGCCGTGATGAAATCACCCACCTGGGCGAGCACTTCAACCGCTTCAACGGCAAGCTGCAGGGCGTGATCGGCCAGTTGCAGGGCGCAGCCCATGCCCTGGCCGAATCGGCCGGCCATGTCGGCGACAACGCAGGCGCGGCCCAGGCCCGCAGCACCCAGCAATCGCTGCAGATGGACCAGGTGGCCACCGCCATCAACGAGGTCTCCTACGCCGTGCACGACGTGGCCAAGCACGCCGAACAGGCCTCCAGCGAGATGCGCAACGCCCAGACCCAGGTCGGCCATGGCCAGCAGGCGATCCACGGCAGCCTGCAGCAGATCGACCGGCTCTCGGCGACCATCGAGCAGGCGGTGCAGGTGATCCGCGAGCTGGCCAGCCACAGCACCAAGATCGGCGGCGTGCTCGAGGTGATCCGCTCGATCGCCGAGCAGACCAACCTGCTCGCCCTCAACGCCGCCATCGAAGCCGCCCGCGCCGGTGAACAGGGCCGAGGTTTCGCCGTGGTCGCCGATGAAGTGCGCCTGCTGGCCCAGCGCACCGCCCAGTCGACCGCCGAGATCCAGACCATGATCGAGCACCTGCAGGGCCAGTCCGAGGCCGCGGTACGGGCCATCGACACCAGCAGCGAAGCCTCGCGCCAGACTGTCGAGCAGGCCCGCGAGGCCGGCAGCAGCCTGGATGCCATCAGCCAGGCGCTGGGCAACCTGGGCGCGCTCAACGCCTCGATCGCCAGTGCCACTCTGCAGCAGTCCCATGTGGTCGAGGAGATCAACCGCAACGTCACCGAAACCGCCGACCTGTCGCAGCAGACCGCCGAGGCCGCGCGCCAGTCCAGCGACGCCGGAGTGGCCCTGGCGCGGCTGAGCGAGGAGCTGGAACAACTGCTGCGCCAGTTCAGGGTCTAGCGACGACGAGCCGCGGACGGATCCGATTCCGCCCGCGGCTTGAAGCGTGCCGCTCGAAGCGGTTAGCATCCCGCTCTTTCCCCGCCCAAGGATCGCCGATGTCCGGCCTCGAACTCTTCGCCGCCGCGCTCGGCGTCATCGCCGTCTGGCTCACTGTCAAGCAGAACCCCTGGTGCTGGCCGATTGGCCTGGTGATGGTCGTGCTGTACAGCTGGATCTTCTACGAGGTGAAGCTGTACTCGGACATGCTCCTGCAGCTGGTCTACGCGGTGCTGCAGCTGTACGGCTGGTGGCAATGGACCCGACCTGACCGTATCGAGGACGCCCGCCAGGTGACCCGCCTGGCCCCCGCGCCGATGCTCAAGGGCCTGGCAGCCGGTCTGCTGGCCAGCCTGCTGCTGGGCGCGGGCATGGCTCACTGGACCGATGCCGCCCAACCCTGGCTGGACGCCGCCCTCACCGGGTTTAGCCTGGTGGCGCAACTGTGGATGGCGCAGAAACGCCTGCAGTGCTGGGCATTGTGGGTGGTGGTGGACGTGATCTTCGTCGGCCTGTTCCTGTACAAGGGCCTGTACCTCACCGCCGCGCTCTACGCCCTGTTCACCCTGATCGCCGTGCGCGGCTGGCTGGAGTGGCGCCGCGATCCGGCGCTGGCAGCGGCATGAAGGTCCTGGTGTTGTGTGGCCCGGAGTCCAGCGGCAAGAGCTGGCTGAGCGGCGAAATCCAGACGCATTTCGGCGGCGTGCTGGTCGGTGAATATGTCCGCCACTTCATGGAATGTGAACAGCGCGACACCTGCTATGCCGACATTCCCACCATCGCCCGCGGTCAGCTGGCCTGGGAAGACCAGGGCCGAGAGCAAGCGCCGGAACTGCTGATTCTCGATACTCACCTGCTCAGCAACATCCTCTGGAGCCGGGCGCTGTTTGGCGACTGCCCTGCCTGGATCGAGGAGGCGCTGAAGGCGCGCCACTACGACCTGCACCTGCTGCTACGCCCCGAAGGCGTCGAATGGGTCGGTGATGGCCAACGCTGCCAGCCTCGCCTTGAGGAGCGCCAGGCGTTCTTCGACGATAGCCTGGCCTGGTTGCAACACCATCGGCAGAACGTGCAGGTCATCGACGGCGACTGGCCGCAACGCAGTGTCACGGTACTGGGCGCGGTGCAACGCTTGCTTGACGGAAAAGCCCCGGTTTTCCCCACTGAATGTTAGGCCGCTGATACACATCGAACGGCCATAGCCCCCGGATTTGCGCTTAATCCCACAGTTTCGGGGGCAGTGTCACACCGGTGATACACCTGCGCCGAATTCCCCTCGAAGCCCGGTATTGCAGGGTTTAACCCTTGCCTCACCGGGAATATGTCTCAGCACTGATACAACAATTCTCTGACGCACCAGCGCTTGCCACCCAAGATCCTGATTCTCAAGCAATAACCAAAACCGGCACAGCTTCTGCTCTCCTTCTGGCAACGCGGCCCCAGGCCCACACGCCGAAGAAGGAATTGCCATCGTGGGGAAACCAGAAAAAGGCAAGATCTGTCACCTCCTGCTGCTCGGTTGCGCTTTTGGGTCCAGTTTCAGCCTGCCCGTCCAGGCAGACAACGGCATCGTCGTGATCACCCGCGAAGTGCAGACGCGCAGCGCGATACGCGCTCCGGTAATGCCCGACCCCAATCCGGTCACCGTCAACACCAACCCGTCCGCGCACATCCTCAAGCAGACCAGTGAGCTGAGCGACGGCGACTTCGCCGGCATCACCAGCGGCGCCGGGATCAACTCGCTGATCACCCAGCAGACCAACACCATCGGCGCCAACATCGGCAACCAGACCCAGTTGCCCAACATCGCCGGCGGACGTGGCTCGGGCTCGGGCGGCAACGGCATCGCCAACATGGTCAACTCCAACGTCCAGCAAGGCCTGGGCGCGCTGAAAGTGCTCGGCGGAGGCCAATGACATGAGGCACTCGCTGCTGATCCTGGCCACGCTGTGCAGCGCGTCGGCTTTCGCCCAATCCCCCGTGATCAACAATGCCACCATCGACAGCTCCGGCGCGCAATACCAGGGCAACCTGGGCGTCAACCAGGCGGCCGGCGACCAGCAACAGCAGGTCAATGCCCGGGCCATCGCCATTGGTCACGATGCCAACGCCAGCACGCACATCCGTCAGCGCCTGCGCACCCAGGTCGATCCTTCGATGGACGCGCAGTCCAGCATCCAGGGCACGGCGTTCAGTCACGGCAACGGCATCCTCGGGGTCAACCAGAGCGCCGGCGCCAGCAACCAGCAAGCCAATGCACTGCGCATCAGCGTCAGTGCCCAACCGCAAAGCATCGACGACAGCGTCCTTCTGCAACAGAACGTGGCGCTGGTCAACAGCTCGGATCCAACTGCCCAGACACCCGGCCATCGCCAGGTCAGTACCAGCGACCAGGCATTCACCGGTAGCCGTGGCGTGGTGCAGTTGAATCAGAGTGCCGGGGTGGGAAACCGAACGGCCAACACCCTGAGCATCCGGGTCGCGGATTGACCCAAACAGGCAACAACAACACTTAACCTAAAATAAAGTACGGAGAACCACCATGAAACCCTCGATGGCACTCAAGCCTCTGGTTTTCGCAATCGCTGCGATCATGGCTGTGGCTGTACAAGCTGGGCAGAATGATCCGCGTGGCCATGGACACAACAATGGCCACGGCCACAACAACGGTCATCACACCCCTCCTCCTACCAAGATCCCGGTGTATGCCACCGCCAATGCCTGGGACAAGCAAAGCAGCACCAACAACCGCATCAGCAATGAAGGAACCATCAACGAAGCCGAAATGAGCAGCTCGGCCTCGGGCACCAGCGGCAACGTCGGTGTCAACGTGGCAGCCGGCGCCGGCAACCAGCAGGACAACGCCGCCGCCATCGCCAACGCCGGTGCCGATTCGAGCCTGGACAACAGCTTCGTGTTCGGCTCCGCCTCGGCCACCGCCGATGTGCGTCAGTACAGCAACAACAACAAGGTCAACAACTACGGCACCACCAACTCCGGCATCATGAGCGGCTCGGGCAACAACGGCAGCGGCAACATGGGCATCAACATTGCCGGCGGCGACCTGAACCAGCAGAAAAACACCATGGCCATTGCCAACTCCAATGCGCCACTGGGTAATGCCACCGCCACCGCCTCCGCCGACCAGAACGGCCCTGGCCTGGTCGTGAACAACAGCGCCGACCGCACCTACCGGGTCGATACGCTGACCTTCACCACCACCAAAAGTGGCAGCGCCTCCCACAACAAGGACTCCAGTTACAGCAAGGAAGGCAGCTCCTCGTCGAGCTGGGAGGCCGCCGGTGCCAACAGCTGGAGCGCCAGTGGCTCGAAGAGCTCGGACGCCAGCGGTTCGCGTAGCCATGAGTCGAGCTCCTCGGCCAGTGGTTCTCTGAGCGCTTCGCTGGATGCCTCGGCAAGCGGCAGTGTGACCCACTCCACCGACTATGGCCGCCACGAGCGCAGCCGCACCGACTCGTTCGATGCGTCGCTGAACGCCTCGATCGACGCTTCGTATGACAAGTCGCACGAGAAGTCTTCCAGCTCCTCGTTCGAGAAGGCTTACGACTCTTCGTTCGAGAAGGCCTACGACTCTTCGTACGAAAAATCGGGTAGCAAAGCCTCCGAGTACGCCAAATCCGGCTCGAAGAGCTTCAGCGAATCCAGCTCGTACGACCTGAGCAACACCGTGTCCTTCCAGGTGCTGACGCCTACCGGCTGGGCCAACCCTGTGACCAACACCGCCACCCTGAGTGGCTCGGTGAATGGCGGCAGCGGCAACCTCGGTGTCAACGTGGCCGCCGGTGTGGGCAACCAGCAGAGCAACTCGCTGGCCATCTCCAACACCTCGTTCTGACAGCTGTGACCTTGAGGCCCCCTTCGGGGGGCCTTTTCCTCAACAGGATCTGGGGGGCACGACCATGCGTATGATCGCCTTGGCGTTTTTGCTGTGCATGGCCAGTTACAGCGAAGCGGCGCAGATGCCGCTTTCGGTTTTGCCGGGGGGCGCGGTGATCTACAAGCCCATCCAGAGCATCCGCGAACGCAAGTTCGCCGACCTGGTGCAACAGAAGACCGATTTCAGTTGCGGCGCTGCGGCGCTGGCAACCATCCTGCGCCAGGCCTACTGGCTGGACGTGGACGAACACACGATCATCGAGGGCATGCTGGCCCACGCCGACCAGGACCTGGTCAAGGTGCAGGGCTTCTCCATGCTCGACATGAAACGCTACGTGGAAAGCCTCGGCATGCGTGCCCGCGGCTACCGGGTCGCCGCTGACACCCTGAGCAGCGTGCGCATTCCCGTGGTCGTGCTGATGGACATCCGTGGCTACAAGCACTTCGTGGTCCTGCAACGGGTCGACAAGGGCTGGGTCTACATCGGCGACCCGGTGCTCGGCCACAAACGCTACAAGGTCGAAGATTTCCTCAAGGGCTGGAACGGCATCATCTTCGCCGTGATCGGCCAGGGCTACGACAAGACCAATGCCTTGCTCGACCCGCCCCTGCCGCTGAGCGCCAAGGACCGCATCAATAACTTCACCCCGGTCAAGGACGCCGAACTGATGGATTTCGGCTTCATCCGCAGCGACTTCTTCTAACGATAATCGAGCGCGACGCGTCGGGAGCATCCCATGAAGACTCCAGCCTGGCTCACCCTGATCTGCCTGGCCACCGCCCTGCCCATCCAGGCAGAGACGTTCAAACCCATTGAACTGAAGGATCAGGAGTTGGCCAACCTGCGCGGTCGCTATGTACTGCCGGGGCGGATCATCAGCTTTGGCGTGGTCATGAGCAGCACCTGGCAGAACGCCAATGGCGATGTCATCGGCGCCAAGACCTCGATGCAGGTTCAGCAGTCGACCATCAAGCCGCAGTTCTACGTGTCCATGATCGACGAGAAAGGCAGCGGTTCGTCCAGTGCCAAGGGCACCGGCACCGTCACCGGTGGCGGCGGCCTGGACACCACTGTCGGCGTCACCCAGGTGGTGCGCGCGGCCGGTGATAACAACCTGGCCAACAACAACGTCGACATCAACGTCACCAAGGCCAACCAGGCCCCCGAGACGCCGCAGCAAGGCCAGGTGCTGGCTGCGGGCTCGACACTGGTCGGTAGCAACGCCGCAGGGACCCTGAGCGTCTCCGCGAGCGGTACCGGCGTGCAAATGAACGTCGTGGCGAGCAACAACCAGGGCAGTACCCTACAGCAGATCGCTCAGGGCGGGCTGATGCAGAACGCGACGCTGCTCGGCAGCGGCAACCAGGTCAGCAACCTGACCTCGCTCAATGTGGTATTGCGCGACAACGTGCCCGCCGCCGCGCTGAATGGCAATCTTGACCAGCTCAAAGGTCTTCGCGCCCTGGGATACTGATCTACGCTCAGTCTCATCGTATGTAGTCAGAAGGGACGGCTAACCCATGCAACGATCGTTGACGTTCAAAGCTGTGATCTGTTTGAGTACATTGGCCCCTGCGACAATGCTGAACGCAGCTCCGGACCCTCAGGTCGAGGCATTGAAGCAGGAATTACGCGAACTGAAGCAACGCTACGAAGCCCAGCAGAACGCCCTGATGGTGCTTGAACAGCGCGTGCGTCAGGTAGAGGAAACCCCGGCGGCCCCACCGCCCAAGCGCCTGACCAAGTCCCCCTCGTCACCGGCCAAAGGCGCACAGACCGTGGCCTCTGGCGCCCCGGGCAGCAGCGGCAGCTCCTATGGCCAGTCGCTGAAGGACGACTCGGAGCCCGCGCAAAGCGTTTCCAACCTGTATGACGAGGCCAGCGGCTTCTTCGGCGGCGGCAAGTTCAGCGTCGAGACCGGCATTACCTACACGCACTACGATACCCGCGCCCTGACGCTCAACGGTTTCCTCGCCCTCGACTCGATCTTCCTCGGCAACATCAACCTCGACCGGATCAAGGCGGATAACTGGACCCTGGACCTGACCGCCCGCTACAACATGGACCAACGCTGGCAGTTCGATATAAACGTACCCATCGTTTATCGCGAATCGACCTATTCCTCCGGCGGCGCCGGTGGTGCCGGCCCGGTCACCTCCGATGCGTCGGTCACCCGCGACCCGGCCATCGGCGACGTCAACGTCGGCGTGGCCTACAAGTTCCTCGACGAGTCGGAGAACTGGCCCGACGCGGTGTTCACCCTGCGCGTCAAGGCCCCCACCGGCAAGGACCCTTATGGCATCAAGCTGGTCGAGGACCCCACCAACAACAACCTGTCGGTGCCCGACAGCCTGCCGACCGGCAATGGGGTCTGGGCGATCACGCCCGGTATCTCGCTGGTCAAGACCTTCGACCCCGCCGTGCTGTTCGCCAGCCTGTCCTATACCTACAACATGCAGGATTCGTTCAGCGACATCAGTCCCCAGGTCAATAGCAAGGTCAAGGGTGATGTAAAACTGGGCGACTCCTGGCAGATCGGCGGCGGTATCGCCTTTGCCCTCAACGAACGCATGAGCATGTCGTTCTCGGTCACCGACCAGTTCGCCAGCAAGAGCAAGATCAAGCCGGACGGCGGCGACTGGCAGTCGATCACCAACAGCGACTACAACGCCGCCAACTTCAACATCGGCCTGACCTTCGCCGCCACCGACAACCTGACCATCGTCCCCAACCTGTCCATCGGGCTGACCGAGGACGCGCCGGACTTCTCGTTCAGCCTGAAATTCCCGTACTACTTCTGACCCTCCAGCCGGGCCCGATCCAGGGCCCGGGATTTGGTTACCGGTTTTGTAGCGACCGACTTTCCTGGCATCGGCCTGTTATCATCGCGCACAGTTTTGTGACGATTTAATGGCAATAAGGAAAGTTTCGTGAACAACCTGCTCGGTCACCCTCGCGCCCGCTTTGCCAGCCTGGCAATCCTGGTGCTGGTGATTCCCTTGACCGCGCGCGCCCTGCTGGGCTGGTCCAACCCCTTTGGCTACCTGTCCGACCTGGCCATCGGCAGCCTGCTGTTGCTGCTCGTCCACGGCCGCCCCTGGTGGCTGGCCCTGCCGCTGCTGTTGGCCTGGGGTGGCCTGTGGGTGGCCTCCGCCGAACTGGTCAGCGCCGTCGGCCGGCTGCCCACGGTCGACGACCTGACCTACCTGGTCGACCCGCAGTTCATGGAGAACTCCACCGCCGGTGCCCTGGCCCATGCCTGGCTGCCCGCCCTGCTGATCGTCGGTCTTGGTGCCTGGCTGGCGAGCGTATGGCGTTCCCCCGTCGGCACGCCATTGCCACGACGACTCTGGGCCGTGCCCCTGGCGCTGTTCGGCCTGCACTGGGGCGGCCAGCAACTGGCCCCCTCGGACGCCGACCAATGGCGCCAGTACGGCCTCACCCACCAGGCGCTGTCGGCAGCAATGGGCAAGCTCCAGCACCAGGCCCTGAGTGGCATGGGCCGGGAGCCGGCGGTCACGCCGCTGTCCAGCGCCGGCCTGACCCAGTCCGACCTCAATGGCGTCAAGCTGCTGGACGCCCCAGGCAAGGCGCGCAACCTGCTTATCATCACCGTCGAGGGCATCCCCGGCGCCTACCTGCGCCCGAACCGCGAGGCACTGGGCAGCCGCTTCCAGCAGGACCTGATGCCGCGACTCAGCCAGTGGGCCGAGCGCGGCATGAACACCCCCGACTATGTGCTGCACACCCACCAGACCATACGCGGCCTCTACGCGATGCTCTGCGGCGACTACGACAAACTGGCCAACGGCACGCCCAAGGGCGTCGAGCTGCTGACCCAGCAGCAACGCAACCAGGCGTGCCTGCCAGCCCAGCTGCGCGAGGCCGGTTTCGTCACCCACTACCTGCAGGGTGCCGGGCTGCGTTTCATGGCCAAGGACCGGATCATGCCGCACATCGGCTTCGACGCGGTGCATGGCCTGGAGTGGTTCGCCAACGACAACTACCTGGAATTCCCCTGGGGCAAGGACGACCGCGCCTTCTTCGAAGGTGCGCTCGACTACGTCGGCGAGCTGCGCAAGCAACCTCAGCCGTGGATGCTCACCCTGCTCACGGTCGGCACCCACCAGCCCTATTCGGCGCCCGACGCCTACCTGCAACGCTTCGATACACCCAAGCAAGCTGCAGTGGCCTACCTCGACGATGCCCTGGGCGGCTTCCTCGACAGCCTCGAGCGCCAGGGCGTGCTGCAAGACACCCTGGTGATCGTCACCTCGGACGAGTCACATGGCATCGATGGCGTGCGCCTGGCCTCGGCCTGGGGCTTCAACCTCACACTGGCGCCGGAACAGGCCCAGCTGCCCAGGCTCAAGCAGGGCACCTACGGCCACATCGACCTGAGCACCTCCCTGCTCGACTACTTCGCCCTGCCGATCCCGGCGGCCCTGGGCGGACGCTCGCTGTACCGCGATTACGACAGCGGCCGTGAGATGATCTCCTACACCAATGGCATGCTGCGCTACCACGACGGTCAGGGCACCTTCAGCGAGTGCGACTTCCAGCAACGCTGCCGACGCTATGCCAGTAGCGGGTTCATTGCCGACCAGGCCAAGTTCCTCGGCCGTGGCGACGACAGCCTCGGGCCGCAACTGAACCTGCTGGCCGCCAGCCTCGACCAATCCCTGCTGCAGACCCCGCTCAACCTGCGCTACCAGTTCGGTGGGCCCTCGCCTATCGCCTTGGCAGCGCGCATCAAGGATGACTGGGCGGACAACCTCATCGGCGCGCAGTACCTGGAGATGCCCGAAGGCTCCCGCACCCGTGTGCGCCTCAAGGTCCGAGCGTTGGATCCCCGGCATGCGGCCTATATCCGCCTCAAGGCGAAGGAGCTGGAGCAGGACGTGCAGCTCGGGCTGCCCGAAGAGATTCGGGTGACAGCCGACGAGCCGCTGGAAATGGAGTTCGACTTCGACAACCCCACCGTGCGCAAGGCGTTTTCCTTCCACTTGCTGGGGTATGGCGGTGGTGAGGTGGAAGTCAGTGACTTCAGCGTGATCACCGCGCTACCGGATGAGCCGGAGACGGTAGAGGAACTGGCGGATGGGCATCTTGCCCAGTCGAGTTGAGGGTTGGTTGTAACGGTCATCCCTTCAAGGATTTTGCATTTCTTGGGATATAACCGCTTCAATTCAAGATTGCCGGGG